>JAGRFX010000287.1 GCA_020445805.1 Rhodocyclaceae bacterium | reverse complement strand
TGGCCGCCACCATGTCCTCCGACCTGGACAACACCGACACGGTCAAGATCTTCTTCGAGGACACGGTGGCCAACGGCATCACGGTGCTGCCGCCGGATGTCAATGCCTCGCACTACCGCTTCGTGCCGACCGACCCGAAGACGATCCGCTACGGCCTCGGGGCGGTGAAGGGCGTCGGGGAGCCCGCGGTGCTGGCCATCATCGCCGCCCGCGAGGCCGGAGGCGATTTCACCGATCTCTTCGACTTCTGCGGGCGGATCGATCGGCGGCTGGTCAACCGCCGCGTCGTCGAGGCGCTGATCCGTGCCGGCGCGTTCGATCCGCTCGAGGCACCGAAAGGGCACGACCGGGCCCAGTTGCTGGGCACCGTGCCGGTGGCCATGGAGGCGGCGGAGCAGGCAGCGGCCAACGCGGCCCAGTGCGGCCTCTTCGATTCGCTGCCCGAGGCCGCAGGCCCACCGGCCGACTATGCGAACCTGCGCCCCTGGAGCGAGAAGGAGCGGCTCAAGGAGGAAAAGACCGCCATCGGGTTCTTCCTCTCCGGCCACCCCTTCAACGCCTACAAGGATGAAGTCCGGCGCTTCGTCCGTCGCCCCCTGTCGCGGGTCGAGCCCTCCAAGGATGTGATCATGGTGGCTGGCGTGGTGATGGAGGTCCGCGCCAAGATGACCGCCCGCGGCAAGATCGCCTTCGTGCTGATCGACGACGGCACCGAGCCCCGCGAGATCTCCGTGTTCTCAGAGCTTTTTGATCGGGAGCGGGACCGGATCGCCGTGGATGAAGTGCTGGTGGCCGACGTCAAGGTCAGCAACGACGACTTCTCGGGGGGCTTCCGGATCGTCGCCGAGCGCCTGATGACGCTGGGCGAGGCGCGCGCACGCTTTGCCCGGGGGCTGCAGATCCGGCTCAACGGCGAGGTCGCGGCGAGCGGCGGACCGGCGGCGGCCGTCGAGCGGCTGCACGGCCTGCTGTCGCCATTTCGCGCGGGCGATTGTCCGGTCAGCGTCTGCTACCGAAACGACGACGCCCAGGCCGAACTGCCGCTTGGCGGTGGCTGGAAGGTGCGTCCGGAGGAGGCCCTGCTCGAGGGCCTGCGCGACTGGCTCGACGCCGCGGCGGTCGAGGTCGTCTACGCCAGCTAGGGTCTGCAGCAACGGATCCGCAGACCCTGGGCTTCGACGGCCTCAGAGCGTGGCGCGGAATTCGAAGCCCTGGTGGTCCGACTCGCTGGAGTCCTGGATTTCGACGTCGTCGACGCGGGCCTCGGGCGGGCCCTGGTAGGCCCATTCGATGAACGCCTGGACTGCGGCCAGGGGGCCATTGACGACCGCCTCGACCGAACCGTCCCGGCGATTGCGGACCCAGCCCGTAAGGCCGCGGGCGATGGCCGCGTGCTGGGCCGAGGCCCGGTAGTAGACGCCCTGCACCTTGCCCCTGATGAACAGGTGGCGGCAGATGATTTCCTGCATGTCTCTCTCCCTCCGACGGCTCCGGGCAGTGTTTGCCTCTTGCCGCGTTCTTTCATGCGGGTCTGATCTGCTGGGCGCGCATGAGCGCCTCCGTGATGTTCCCCGCGATGCGGTCAGCCCCGAGCTGCTCCATGAAGCCCGACCGGCGGATCAGGGATCCCGGCTGGGTATTCAGGTCGCACAGAATCAGGGCCGCTCCTCTTTTTAGCAGATTCCGGTGCAGTGTTTGAAGGATGTCGAGGCCGGTCGTGTCGATGTTGATGACCTTGTCGAGATCGAGGATCACCACATCGGGCCGGCCGTCCTCGGCCAGCAGCAGGGTCTCCAGCTTGTTGGCCGCACCGAAGAAGAGGCTTCCGTAGATCTTGTAGGCCTGGATCCGATGGCTGCCGTCGGCTCGGCTGAGGGCCTCGACGCCGTAGTAGTCCTCGAGGGGGATGCGCTCGATGCGGGTCAGGTCGGACATGCGATAGATGAAGAACAGGCTGGCCAGCACCATTCCGATCTCGACCGCGAGGGTCAGGTCGAACACCACGGTGATCAGGAAGACGCCGAGCAGAATGGTCCGGTACTGGCTGGAGTAGCGCAGGATCTCCTTGGGCGCGAAGGCGTGCCATTCGCCCATGTTGATCGAGACCACGACGACGATGGCCGACAGGGTCGCCAGCGGAATGTGACGCGCGAGGGGCGCCAGCAGCAGCACGATCGCCAGCAGGACCAGGGCATGAACGACGCCGGCCACGGGGGTACGGCCGCCCGAGCGGATGTTGGTGGCCGTTCGGGCGATGGCGCCGGTGGCGGCGAAACCACCGAAAAGCGGGGCGGCCAGGTTGGCGATGCCCTGCGCCAGCAGCTCCTGGTTGGGATCATGGCGGTCGTCGATGCGGTTGTCGGCCACTCGCGCAGAGAGCAGGGACTCGATGGCGCCGAGCATGGCGATCGTGAGGGCCGGTGCGATCAGCTTCCCCAGGTCCGACAGGGTGAGCTCGGGCAGCCCGATCGACGGGAGTTCCTGCGGAATCCCGCCGAAGCGCGAGCCGATGGTCTCGACCGGCAGCGAGAACAGGGCGTTGGCCGCGGTGGCCACCACCAGCACGCCGAGGGGGCCGGGCAGGCGTCGCATCCAGAGATGCCGGTTGGCCAGCCGGTTCCACCCCAGCAGGACGGTCAGGGAGGCCACGGAGAGCAGCAGCGTGGGCCAGTGCAGGGTATGGAGGTGGGCTGCCAGCGACTTCAGCTTGCCGAAGAAGTCACCGGGCAGCGCGTCGATCGACAGCCCCAGGAAGTCCTTCACCTGGGACAGGAAGATCACCACCGCGATGCCGTTGGTGAAACCGATGACCACCGAGATGGGGATGAAGCGGATCATGCTGCCGAGGCGGAAGGCGCCCATCGCGATCAGCATCAGGCCTGCGAGCATCGTCGCGACGAGCAGGTTCTGCACCCCGTAGTCGGCCACGATGCCGTAGATGATCGGGATGAAGGCACCGGTGGGGCCGCCGATCTGAACGCGGGAGCCGCCCAGCAGGGAGATTAGGAAGCCTGCGACGATCGCGGTCCAGATGCCGGCCGTGGGGCTCAGTCCGCTGGCGATCGCGAAGGCCATTGCCAGCGGCAGGGCGAGCACGCCGACCGTGGCACCCGATGAGGCGTCCTGGAGGAACTGCCCGCGGTCATAGGCAGGCAGGGTGTCGAGCAGCTTGGGGTGAAACCGGAACTTCATGGGGAGCCTCCGCGATTGGGCCAAGGGACATGGGCCGCGGTCAGCGGCGTCGCGGAGACTCCCCGGGGCCCGTCCGGTGCTGGACGAACCAGCGCTTGGATGCGGTCAGTGGCATGGCGCGGATCAGCCGGCCGCAGCGGCCGGCGGGCGGCAGCTGCAGTTCGAGTCGATCCGGCGGCAGAGGGTCACTTGACCCTCATGCCCGGCTGCGCGCCCGCGTCGGGCGACAGGATGAAGAGGCCGGGTCCCTCGCCCGAGGCCGCCAGCACCATGCCTTCGGACAGGCCGAACTTCATCTTGCGGGGCGCCAGATTGGCCACCATCACGGTCAGGCGCCCGATCAGGGTGGCCGGATCGTAGGCCGACTTGATGCCTGCAAACACCTGGCGCGGCTTCTCTTCGCCGATGTCGAGCGTCAGGCGAAGCAGTTTTTCGGCACCCTCGACGTGTTCCGCATTGACGATGCGCGCGATGCGCAGGTCCACCTTGGTGAAGTCGTCGATCCCGATCGTTGTTGTGCCTTGCGCGGCGGCGGCCACGTGGGCCTGGTGTTCCGCGTGCCGCTGCTGGGACGAGGCGACCTTGGCCTCGGGCGCGGCCGGCGCTAGGGATTCCCGGTTGGCGGCGAGCAGGGCGTCGATCTGCTTGCGGTCCACCCGGGTCATCAGGTGTTTATACGGTGTGATGGCGTGGCCCGCCGGCAGCGGGTTGCCCATGTCGGACCAGACCATGGGGTCGATGCCCAGGAAGGCTTCGACGTCGGCCGCCAGACCCGGCAGCACCGGCTTCATGAAACCGGCCAGCGAGCGGAAGAGCGACAGCGCCGTCGAGCAGACGGTGTGCAGCCGTGCGTCCTGACCCTCGGCCTTGGCCAGCTCCCAGGGTTTCTCGTCGTTGACATACTGGTTGGCCAGGTCGGCCAGCCGCATGACCTCCCGCAGGGCGCGGGCGAAGTCGCGTGTCTCGTAGGCCTCGGCGATCTGCCCGCCCGCCGACGCCTGGGCGTAGGGCGCGAACACGGCCGCGTCACAGGCTGCCAGCTGGCCGTCGAAACGCTTGCTGATGAAGCCTGCACAGCGACTGGCGATGTTCACGAACTTGCCGACCAGGTCGGAATTGACCTTGGCGATCATGTCGTCGAGCGAGAGGTCCACGTCCTCCATGCTGCCATTCGACTTGGTGGCGAAGTAGTAGCGCAGCCACTCCGGGTTCAG
>JAGRFX010000286.1 GCA_020445805.1 Rhodocyclaceae bacterium | reverse complement strand
GCTACCAGAACCTGACCCTGGACGACATCTGCCCGGGGACGGCACCGATCGTCTACACCATCCCGCTGCAGCTGCTGTCGTATCACGTCGCCGTCCTCAAGGGCACCGACGTCGACCAGCCGCGTAACCTCGCCAAGTCGGTGACAGTCGAGTAGAGCCACAGCGCAGCTGTCAGGCTTTTTTACACCACATGCCGCCTTTCACGCCGGGCGCTTCTACAAGCTGTTGATTGCCTGACGAATCCCGTTTTAGGAATGCCGATTGCTTGTACGAACGACGCAGGCGTTCGCCTGTATCGACAAGGTCCGGGCACGGCCCGGCGGGGAGAGCAGCGGTGGCGGTCAAATGGGTGTCGGCGGCGTTGTTTGGTTTGGGGCTTGTGGCTGCGGGCGGCGCGCAGGCGCTGGCCGTCAACGACCTGATAGAGGGGGACGGTGCGGTCTGTTTCGGCGATTGTTCCGACACAGGTTCAGGAGAGCGGTTCACTTTCAAGATCCTGATTAATCCGCGTTCAGGCGATTTCTACACAGACGGCTCGAATGAGTTTCAGTCATCGTTCGGCGACACCGTTGTTATCGGCATGGCCGGAAACGCCGATCCGATCATGATCGCCAGCATATCCGCGATCGACTTTGGCGCACCGACGACCTTCGGGTTCACCTTTACTTCGCCGTTTGCACCTACGGCACCTGCTGGCGCGATGCTGAACTCCATGGCCACGCTGACCGGTACCCTTTCTGATGCAGACGGCGGTGATGGAGCTGTCTCTGCCACGGCATTCCTGGCCTCATCGACCATCATGCAGACCCTGGTGCAGGGGGTGCCGGTCACTGCCGTCGGTCCCACTGCGTCGTCGAACGTCGGTGCCGGCGGCACTCTGGGTTACGGCCCGCATTCGGCCAGCATGGCGTTTACCTGTCCTGCGACTGGCTGCGACAATTTCGGCATACAGCTGGCCTTCACCGGCGCGGGCGGTGGTGATCAGTACCAATTCACCGCCACCCACGAACTGACACCGGCGCAGGGCGTACCCGCCCCGATACCGCTGATGCTGATCGGTTTCGGGCTCCTGGGGATGGGGGGCGCGCGGCGCCTTATCCCCTCGTAACAGCCTCCGGTCGGGTCAAGCACAGCCGAAAGGGTGCCGTCGAGGGGTCGGCAGCAAATGCCTCGAACAAGCATTGCTGCTCGTCGCCGACCCCATTAGCCCGGGCCGTGAACGGACTTCTCCTCAACCGCTCAAACGAGCCAGAAGCCCATCAAACACCAGCAGGATGTGAAGCAAATCGCTGGGAGCCTGTCGGACTTACGGCCGACCTACTGCGAAAGCCCCATCTCGGCCCGATTTATTGCTACGGCCGAATAAGTCCGACAGGGCCCTAGATATTTTCTTTGATGAACTGAGAAACGAGCCGTGTAACCTCGTCCTGTATGCCGTAATAGCTGTGAGCCGATTCAGCTTTGCACCTGTCTCCGAAATCTCGCGCTCCTTCTGGATACACGAGTTTCACCGATCTGGCTTTGACCAGCTTGCTCTTGATGATTTCGGCGGCTGCTTTCGGGGTCCACTCGTCACAGCCGTCATTTGCTGCTGACATCACAAGCACTGGCACTTCAATTCGCTCAAGTTCCATTTCCGGCACATAGGTGTCGAACCGCTTACCGGCAGCAACGCTAGCACTCAGAATCGTACCGTCAACCAGGTCGGGGCCCAAGTTGATGGTCTGTGCCGCAGCAGCTATCGTCCCCCGGCTATGGCCGTAGAGCCAGACAGGAACGACAGCATCCTTCTTCATCCGGTCGATGATTGCAGCGATGTCCTTACCATAAGCCTCAGACTCGCGGAAGCCGCCCATATTTGGCCCGCGATCGGAAGGCGTATCGACGATGGCGACGGAAAAGCCATTCTCGGCAAGCATTTTTCGTGTGTTGATACTCAAATCGTTTTGGTACTTTCCAAAGCTTACTCCTCCGAATAGTCCCCTTGAGACGCCCATGTGGCCTTTGCCGCCGGGGAAGAAGACGATATGAGCGACGGGTTTCTCCGCCTTCGTGTACACAAATTTTATCGTGGCCTCATCTCGTCCCTGTACTTCAACGACTTCTTCTTCAAATGCATAGACATTGGCGGAAAGGCACAGCACCAAAGCGGCGGGAAACAACCGAAAAAAACTCATGGCACCTCCACTAAACGATGGGGATTTCACTGCAAAAAGTAGCGAAGGCCTACGTAGTTGAAAAGAGATCCACTCGAGTATCGTTTTCACCGGCGCCTTTACCGCGCTGATGGCTGCTTTCCGACCTGGTCTCAACCCGCCTCGAACAGGCCGTTGTGCGCGAACAGCGTCAGCAGGCGGTCGACGTTCGCGGCGACCACGCCGCGGAGCTGGCGTGGGTCGACGGCCTTGCCTGGCAGGACCAGGGTACCGTGGCGCACGTCGTCGACCATCTTCCGTACCAGCGCGTCGCGGTCGTGTTCGCCGTCAAGGCAACTACCGAGGTGGCGTGCGAACGCGTCGATGTTGAGCGGCAGGTGGCGCAGCGTCGGCAGATTGGGCGCACCCTGCGCGAGCCAGGCCCGCGCGAGCGCATGCAGGCGCGGCCGCACCGGCGTGCTGTTATCGAACGCGGCGGGTCGAACCTGCAACTGCACCAGGCCGTTTGCGTACAAGCCAAACAATTCGCTATGCCAACCGGCGCCGCCGGGCTGGTCTGCCCCACCCCCGCCCGCCGCCGCGGCGGCCTGCGCCGCAAGCTCGCCGAGCGGCAGCGCACTCGGGTAGCTGTCGTGCAGGATTGCCAGCATCGCCCGGGCCTGCGCGTCACCGATGCCGACTTCCTTGCCGTCCTGGCTGACGAACACCTGCGGTTTACCGCATCGCAGGTCGAGACGTGTCGGCGGCACCAGGTTCGACGCGCAGGCATAATCGGCGAGCCGTTCCAGGTCGATGTCGAGGTTGGGACGCACGTCGTCGTGCACGAGCAGGGACTGGCGGAAGGTGCGCTGGGCGAAGAAGTCGAGGTACTGCTCGGACCGGCTCGGGTCATCGACCGATTCGAGAAACTCAGCGGCCATTGTGCCGAGGCCGGACGGGAACATCGCCTCGAGGCGTGATTCGCACAGGTAGCGCAGGCCATGGCTCTGCGCCAGTTCGACGAAGTCGCGAAACAGCAGCGGCTGGTTAAAGGTCTCAAGATACTCGTGGTACAGGTAGCTCGGGTGCGCGGTCCGCAGCCCCTCGACCTCGAGCAGCAGGTGGCGTGACAGCGCGCCGGTCTGTGTGCGCAGCGTCTCGGCGTAAAGTGCGAGGAACTGCTGCGCCGCATCGAGGCTTTTCCGCGGGTCGGTGATGCCCTGCGTGTGGAACAGCAGCATTTCGCGCAGCATGCCGCGCACGTGCCAGCCGGGCGAGGTGTTGTAGCTGATATAGCCGACACCATTTGGGCGAAGCACACGCTTATACAGTGCGAGCAGCGCGTCGCGCACCGCAGCCGGGATCCACGAGAACACGCCGTGCGCGATCACGTAGTCGAAGGTGCCGAGGTCGTCCCCCAATGTCGCGATATCGCCCTGCCGCAACTCGATGTTGCACAGACCGAGTTCGTCGATCAGGGCCCTGCCGGTGTCGATCTGCGCCTGCTCGAGGTCAATCCCGACAAACTCACTGTCGCGCAGGTGCCAGGCCATCGGGATCAGGTTGCCGCCCCCTGCGCAGCCCAGTTCGAGGACGCGGCAGGCAGACGGCGGCGTTGTCGCCAGGCCGAGCAACTGTGCGAGCACCGCCAGCGCCTGCGGGTGTGTCTCGGCGAACGGGTCGCTGGCGTAGGGCAGGCTGTCGTAGTGGTACATGCCGTTCAACGATGGTTGCGTGTGTTGGCCGCTATCTTACGCAAACCCCGCGGCCGGTCGCGCACGCCGAGCACGGTCCGCCGCAACCACAGGGCTGGTTTCAGGTCGCTACACTGTTCGGTCCGCGCGCATGAAAAATACTTCGCCGACCCACTGGCGCCATTTATCGCCTGTGCTAATGTTTGATGCGCGGAATTCACCGCATCCACCTGGTGCGTCCTGCACCGCGGAGTGTACTTCGATGAAAACTCAGGCTGCCGTTCTGGCGGCGCTGTGCGTGTTCGCCGGTTCGAGCATCGCATCTTCCGATGCCGTTATTTACCCCGCCAACGCCATTGACGACAGCGATCCCCAGGTCGCTGCCTTCTACATGGGTCAGTGTGAAAACTGGGCCAACGAGCGTGGCCTGGCCGGGCTCGAGAAACAGAATTATGTCGACGGTTGCCGGGCCAATGGGCCGGCTATCTGGCCATTCGGTACCGTGGAACCGAGCGGCGGCGAGTAAACCTGTACTCGCATTGGGCCCTTCGGGGCCAGGTGAAGACCCCAGCCACCAGGCTG
>JAGRFX010000285.1 GCA_020445805.1 Rhodocyclaceae bacterium | reverse complement strand
TGGCCCGACACCGCCAGCTCCTGCAGCCGCGGCACAAGGCCCCAGTGGCCGCCGATGACCCGCCGCACCAGGCCGCTGTGGCCCAGGTGGTTGAGGCCCCGCGACTTCCCGTCGCCCTGGCCGGCGGCATAGACCAGCGTGAGATCCCGGGGATAGCCCATGCCGTCCTCGCGGGCGCGGGCCTCCGCCAGGAAGCGCTCCTCCAGGGCCACCGCGATGCCCTCGGCGAAGCCGATCCCGACGAAGCCGCCGGTGGCGACGGTGTCGTGGCTGCGGATGAGCTGCACGGCTTCGGCGGCGCTGACCACCTTGCCGGCATGGACGGCGCGAAGGCGCTCGAGCATGGGCGCGATGTGTTCGATCTTGTTCATGGTCTCCTCTCCCGGCGCCGACTGCGCGGCACTCAGGATGAAAGATACCCGCCCCGGATCGAGACGTGTAGTCAGGGCATACGGCAAGGTGGATTGGAGGGGGGGTGCTAGAGCCCTCGCGCCCAGTCGGGCCTGAGCGGCGCGGCGCCGGGATCGTCGATGGCGGTCTGCAATTCGGCGAGCAGGCGCGCCTTGTCGGCACCCAGGGTGCCCTTGAGGGCCAGCCAGTTGGAGGCGTGGTCGGAGCGGAACACCGTGCGATTGAGTTCAAGCCGCGACAGGAAGCGCTTCATCTCGGCGAACAGGCCGGCCGGGTCCAGGGGCTCCCATTCCGGGAACCCGGCGCGAAAGCGCGCGTCTCCCAGTGGAAAGCTGACCACCAGGGTCGACAGGTATTCGGGCTGGGTGGCGTTGATCAGCCGTGCCGACCCGTCGGCATGGCGATCGCTGTAGATCCGGCCGCCAAGCCCGTTGAGGATCATCACCGAGCGCGTGATGCCGGCCTGCCCGAGCTTGTCGAGGGCGCTGGCCGTGGATGCGAAGTCCTCGCCCTTGGCCACCTTCCCGAGCACGAGGTCATCGCCCGATTCGGCTCCCAGGTAGGCCATGGTCAGGCCGGCCGACTGCAGCTCCGCCAGTTCGGCCGCGCTCTTGTGCTTCAGGTTGCGGGCCAGGCAGTAGCTGGAGACCCGGCGAACGGACGGCAGATGCCGACGGATCGCCTCGAGGATCCTCAGGAGACGGCGCGTGGACAGGACCAGCGCGTCGCCATCGGCAAGAAACACGCGTCGCACCTGCCCGCCCAGCCCTTCCGCGGTCCGGGCGATGGCGGATTCCACCTCGGCGTCGCTGCGCGGCTTGAAGGCCTTCTGCGGAGCGGTGTACATCTCGCAGAAGGTGCAGCGGTTCCAGGAACAGCCATCGGTGACGGGCAGGATCAGGGACCGGGCTTCGCTCGGCGGGCGATAGACCGGCTCGACGTAACGGATCGGAATCATGCGCGGCGGGGCGTGACAGGATGCCCAACAGTCTAGCGTCGTGTGGATCGGGTGGCCCTGCTTTGCCTAGAATGGATCTGAAATCGGGAAGGAGCGCCCACTTGAAGGATTTTCGCCACGTCGGCCGTACCGGAGCCAGCGGTCCGCAGGCCGTGCGCGCCACGCGATCCGAGCCGGCTGCGACGCCGCCGCCGCCGGCGCCGGCGCGTCGGAATCTGGCGGCCGCCGGCTATCTGCTGACGGTGTCCGGCATGGCCTTCGTGGGCATCGCCACGTGGCTGTTCGTGGACCCGCCCGTGCAGATGCCGGCCGATGTGCGCGAGATCCTTCCGATCGTGCTGGTCGTGATGGCCAGCGTCGAACTGCTGGTCGGGCGCCTGCTCCTCGCCCGGAGCCGGGTGCGCATGGCTTGAAGCGCGGTTGAGGCAGAGCAGGTCGTGAGGCGTCCCACGCCATGGGACGCCCGTGAAGCGTCAAGAACGAGAGCGCCGGATGCGACCGGAGCCGGAACATTGCCCCTGGAATGAGACTGAGAAACAAGATCCTTCTCGGCTACGTGGTCATCGCAGTTGTCGCCCTGCTGGCGGCTGCCGTGGGTCACCGCGCCATCGAATCGGCGCAGCACGAGCTGGACGGCGTGGTCCGGCGCACACGGCCGGTCATGGATGCGCTCGAGCTGCTGCGCCGCGAGGTGGTGCGTGCCACTTACGGGACGCTACACGCGGTGCGCGTCGCGTCTGCCGAAGGCAGTTCTCCGCCCCCCCTCGACGATGCCGCCCTGCGGGAAGCGTTCTCGGAATACGTGGAGGCCGTGGATCGCTACTTCCCGGACGAACGGGCCGTGGCGGCCCGCATCCGGCAGGCGGTCGACGACCTGGCGACCGATCTCCGGGCGCACGACGCTGCGGCCAGCGACCCGGACAGCTCTCGGGCCGTGCGCGGTTACGAGCGCCGGGCCCTGCAGCAGCTGGTGCGCCTGGAGGCGCTGATCGGCGACGCGCTCAAGGGCGAGAACGAGGAACTCGAGTCCCATCTGGCCGACGTGGATGCCTCGGCGCGCGACCTGACATTGCAGACGATCCTGCTGGCGGGCGTGCTCCTGATGCTGGTCACGGGGGGGGGTGTGTGGCTGTCCCGCAGCCTCACGCGCCCGCTCGATCGCCTGCGTGACGCAGCGGAGCGCATGGCCCGGGGCGAATACGACATCCATCTCGATCCCGCCGGCCACGACGATCTGGCCGACCTGGGCATGGCTTTCCAGCGGCTGTCCCATGAACTGATCGACACGGTGGTGTCCCGCGACGACGTGGAGGCCATCGTCGATGCGATCTCCGACGGACTGCTGGTGATCGGTCCGGATGGCATCATCCAGCGCGCCAACGCGGCCATGCGGCTGAAATGCGCCGATGTGGTCGACGGGCCGCTGGCCGGCATGGCGGTGACCGACATCCTCGAATGCACCAGCAAGGAGCAGCACTTCTCGGACAGCCACTTCACGCGGGTCGGCTACGAGTGCCTGCTGCTTCCCCGCACCGCGCACCAGCGCCGGGTGTCCGTGAGCGCCACATCGATCCGGGCCGACCGGAGCGGCAGCGGGCGGGTCCTGCTGGTGCGCGACCTCGACCACGACCACGACCACACTGCGCCGACCGTCAAGCGGGGGCGCGTCCTGCCCTCGCCGGAGGCCCTCTGCGAGCATCTGGCGACCCGCCTTTCGGTTCTTGAGTGGCGTGGGCGGTTCGTGGGCGTGTTGATGATCGGTGTCGATCACGGCCGCGAGCTGATGCATACGCTGGGTATCGCCGAGGGCGGCGAGATCATGCAGGCGCTGGCGCACCGCTTCGGGTCGGCGCTCCGGCCGGACGACGCGGTCGCAATCTGGACCGACGAGTCGATCGCCGTGGTCCTCGAGGACATCGGTTCGCCGGCCGATCTGCCCAAGGTCGCGGAGAGCGTGCTGGCGGCACTCGAGCGCCCCATCGAACTGGGCCAGCACCGGGTCCAGCTGCGGGTCTCCATCGGCATGGCGGTCGCCCCCGAGCACGGGGAGCGCGTCGACCACCTGATGTCCTGCGCGGAATCCGCCATGCGATGCACGATGGCGGACGGCAAGCGGCGCTACATGCTGTTCGCCCACGGTGCCGGGAAGCGCCCGCGCGGCGAGGCGGGACAAGCCTAGCGGGCTGCGCGCCGAGGGCCGCGGCGGGCCGGCCGTCCTCGCAGTCGAGACCGGATCGAGGATCGGGTTTCGGCACGCGTGACGCCGACGGGCTAGAGTATGGGCGGTCCGAATTCTGCCCCTCTGCGCGATGCATTCCCGTTACGTTCTGCAGCCCCATGCCGCCAATCCCCCGACAGAGGGAATCCAGATCGACGCCGCCGCCGCTGCGCTCCCGGGAGGCGACCTGCGCCTCGAGTATCGCCTGCGCGGCCCGCTCGAACGCCTGCGCCTGCCACCGCCCGCGCCGCCGCGCGCGACGGATGGCCTGTGGCGTCACACCTGCTTCGAGGCCTTTGTCGGGACGGCCGACGGAGCGGCGTATCGCGAGTTCAACTTCTCGCCAAGCGGCTGCTGGGCCGCCTACGGGTTCAGTGACGCCCGCCGGCGGGATGCCTTTGCGGCCAGCGGCGACTGCCCTGTGGCGGCCCGCACGGGCGCCGACACGCTCCTGGTCACCGCCACGATCCCGGCCGCCTGGCTGCCGGCATGGGGCGAGTGGCAGGTCGGCCTCAGCGCGGTCGTCGAGATGACCGATGGCCGCCTCGGCTACTGGGCACTGCACCATCCACCCGGTGCCCCGGATCTCCATGCGGCGGATGGCCGCCGACTGATCGTGGCCCGCGCATCCGATCCGGAGGTCCGGCAATGAAGACCGGACTCGAACGGCTCATCGACGAAGCGCCCCTGCGCCAGGCGCTCGGCGGGCGTCGCGTCGGCCTGCTGGCCCACCCGGCATCCGTGACCCGGGGCCTCGAGCACGCCCTCGATGCCCTGGCTCGGCTGCCGGGCGTCCGGCTCAGCGCGGCGCTCGGGCCCCATCACGGACTGCGCGGCGAC
>JAGRFX010000284.1 GCA_020445805.1 Rhodocyclaceae bacterium | reverse complement strand
CTCGTGGATGTTCGGGCACGAGGCCTCCTCGCAGACCGTGTGCAGCTTGTGGTCGCGCAGGGTCGCCTTGATCTCGTTGAAGCGCTCCACTTCCTCGCCGGCGCCGAGCTTGATGCGGATCCACTCCGGCTTCTTGAGGCGCTCGGCGGGTACGATCTTGATCGGGATGCGGGCCGTCTTCTCGGCGCCGCGCTGTTTGCGCGAAGGTCCTTCCATGGCAGTGCTCCGTTGGCGGTTCGGTACGGACTTCAGTCGGTGATCCGCTGCGAGGGAAACTGCAGCAGCAGTTGCTCGAGCAGGCGGGAGGCCACCGCATCGACGTCGTCGCGAACGCCGAAGTCCTTGAGTTGTATGGTTTTCAACCCACTATAGCCGCAGGGGTTGATCCACGTAAATGGGGCAAGATCCATATCGACGTTGAGGGCCAGCCCGTGGTAGGAGCAGCCGTTCCGCACCCGCAGGCCCAGCGCGGCGATCTTGTCGCCGTCGATGTATACGCCGGGTGCGCCGTCCTTGCGCCGGGCGTCGAGGCCGTAGCCGGCCAGGCAGTCGATCAGGGCCTGCTCGATCCGCTGCACCATCTCGCGGACCTTGAGCTGGCGGCGGCGCAGGTCCAGCATCAGGTAGCCAACCACCTGCCCCGGCCCGTGGTAGGTGACCTGGCCGCCCCGGTCGATCTTGACCACCGGGATCTCGGTATCACGCAGCAGGTGCTCGCGCTTGCCGGCCTGGCCCAGCGTGTAGGTGGGCGGATGCTGCAGCAGCCAGCATTCGTCAGGGCTGTCATCGCCCCGGGTGGCGGTGTATTCCTGCATGGCCTGCCAGGTCGGCTCGTAGGGCACGAGGCCGAGCCGACGCACGATCAGGGGTGCCGGAGGGCTCAAAGCACCACCTTCACCAGCGGATGCGACGACAGGGCGCGGTAGAGGTCGTCGAGCTGCGCCTGGGAGGTGGCCCGCACCGTGCAGGTCAGCGACAGGTAGTTGCCCTTGCTCGAGGGACGCATCTCCATCGAGCCACCGTCGAAATCGGGCGCGTGCTGCATGACCACGGCGAGGATCGCCTGGGCGAACTCGTCGCAGCGCGCCCCCATCACCTTGATCGGGAAGTCGCACGGAAACTCGATCAGCGAGTCCTTGCCGGAATCAGCCACCACGCATCACCTTTGCCTTGAATTCCTGGTACCACTGGTGCATCCGCCGGGCCACCGGGCCCGGCCGGCCATCGCCCACCGGGCGATCGTCGAGCCGGGTGATCGGCAGGACCTCCTTGGTCGAGGAGGTCATCCAGATCTCGTCCGCCGTGCGCAGTTCCTCCTCGAGGATCTCGCGCACCTCATGGGGCTGGCCCTGGCTCGCCGCCACTTCCAGGACCACATCGTAGGTGATCCCGGGCAGCATCAGATGGCTCTTCGGCGGCGTCATCACGACCCCGTCGCGGACGATGAAGATGTTCGATGCCGACCCTTCGGTCAGGAAGCCATCGCGCAGCAGGATCGCCTCGACGCAGCCGGACTTGACCGCCGCATTGCGCAGCAGGCAGTTGGCCAGCAGCGCCGTGGTCTTGAGATCGCAACGCAGCCAGCGGAAATCCGCCGCGGTGATGGCCCCTACGCCGCTGGCGCGCTGGGCCTCGGGCACGGTCACCAGCGCCTCGCTCATCATGAACACGGTGGGCCGCACGTGCTCGGGAAACGCATGATTGCGGCGTGTATCCGTTCCCCGTGTCACCTGCAGGTAGATCGACTGGTCGTCCCAGGCATTGCGCTCGATGAGCGTCGCCACCAGTCCGCGCCACGCCTCGCGCCCATGGGGGTTGTCCAGCTCCAGGGCCGCCAGGGTGGTGTCGAGACGGGCGAGGTGCTCGTCGAGCCGGAACGGGCGGCGCGAATAGACCGGGATCACCTCGTAGCCGCCATCGCCGAACAGGAAGCCCCGGTCCATGGGCGACACGCGCGCCTCGGCCAGGGGCAGGAACTGTCCATCCAGGTGGCAGATCGGGCTCATCGCGATCTCACAGGCTCTTGATCCACAGGCGCAGCGCGTCCCAGGTGCGGCCGAACCAGCCGGCCAGCGGCACATCGTGCAGGGCCACCACCGGGTACTGTCCGAGCTCGCGGCCGTCGAGGGACACCTTCAGCGTGCCGACGGCCTGCCCCTTCTGGATCGGTGCTGTCACCGGCTGCATGCTGGCCAGGTCGAAGCGCAGGTTCTGGGCCTGGTCCTTCGGCACCGACATCACGAAGTCCGCCAGGAAACCAGCCTGGAGCGTGTCGGTCTCGCCCATCCAGACCGGCAGTTCGGAGACCGGCTTGCCCGCCTCGTAGAGCCGCACGGTGTCGAAGAACAGGAAGCCATGGTTCAGGAGCTTGAGGGACTCTTCGGCGCGCGAGGCCTCGCTGCTGGCCCCGGTGAGCACAGCGATGAGGCGGCGCTCGCCCCGCTTGGCCGACGAGATCAGGCAGTAGCCTGCGCTGTCCGTGTGACCGGTCTTCACGCCGTCGACGGTCGGGTCGAGCCACAGCAGGCGGTTGCGGTTCGACTGCTTGATCCCGTTGTAGACGAACTCCTTCTGGGCGTAGGTCGGGTAGAACTCGGGAAAGTCGCGGATGATCGAGGCGGCCAGGATCGCCAGGTCGCGTGCAGTGGTGAGGTGCTGGGGATCGGGCAGGCCGGTGGTGTTCATGAAGTGGGTGTTCTTCATGCCCAGGCGTTCGGCCTCCCGGTTCATCAGGCCGACGAAGGACTCCTCGGAGCCGGCGATCAGCTCCGCCAGGGCCACGCAGGCGTCGTTGCCGGACTGGATGATCATGCCTTGCACCAGTTGCTCCACCGTGACCGGCTTGCGCGGCTCGATGAACATCCGCGAGCCGATCATTTTCCAGGCCTTTTCCGACACCGGCACCTGCTGGTCGCGCGTGATGCGGCCTTCCTTCAGGGCCGCGAAGGTCAGGTAGGCGGTCATCAGCTTGGTCAGCGAGGCGGGCTCGATGCGCCGGTCGGCGTCGTGCTCGACCAGCGGCTGGGCGGTCGAGAAATCCACCAGCAGCCAGGTGTCGGCCGCGATCTGCGGCGGCGCGGCAACCTGAGCGAAGGACAGTTGGGCGGAGAGGAACAGCAACAGAAAAGTGAGGATGCGCATGGGACAGGGAAGTACTGCTTCTGGGTGATCGGGTATGGCGACGTGGGCCCGGCGGAGAAGTCGGTTCGGCCCCTCAGCGGGTGACCGGGAAGGCCTTGATCTTGAGCGCCGTGCCGACGGCCGCAGCGCGCTCGCGAGCCTCCTCCACGGTAGCATACGGCCCGAGATGGAGTCTAAAGCGCATGCCGACGGGCACCACCTGAAGACGCTCGACCGGCTCCTTGAGTTCCCCGGCCGCCATGTCACGGAAATCCTCGGCGTTGGCGCGGCTGCTGAAGGCCCCCAGCTGCACGAAGTGCTGCTCGCCGTTGGCGAGGCGGCGGCCGGCGCGATGGGGGCATCGCCCCCCGCAGCGACGGCCGGCGTCGGGGCAGGCGCGGTGTCGACCAGCGGGGCCTCACCGGGCTTGCCCGCCGACGCTTCGCCCCCCTCCCCTGCAACCGATGCGGCAACACCCGCCGCGGTATCGAGCGGCGCGGCAGGGAGCGGCAGCGCTTCGATGGCGCTCGCCTCGGGCAGGGACGGCAGGGCGACTGCGGCACTCTCGACCACCGCCACGCCGGGACGGCGCAGCGGGGGCACGGCGCGCCCGGACGCCATCTCGACCTCGTCACCCGGCACGATCGACATCACCTCGACCGCGGCACTGCCCTGCTCGATGTAACCGAGCCGGTAGGCCGCCGCGTAGGACAGGTCGATGACCCGCCCCCTCAGGAAGGGGCCCCGGTCATTGACCCGCACGACCACGCTGCGTCCGTTGCCGAGGTTGGTCACCCGGGCGTAGCTTGGGATCGGCAGCGTCGGGTGGGCCGCCGTCATCTTGTACATGTCGTAGACCTCGCCGCTGGCGGTGCGCTTGCCGTGGAACTTGCGCCCGTACCAGCTGGCCTTGCCCCTCTGGGTGAAGGGTGCGACCTGGGTCTGGGGCGTGAATGACTGGCCCAGCGCCTCGTAGGGGCGGTTGGCGAAGCGGTGCAGGGGCTCCTCGCGGGGCACCGCATCGGGCACCGCCGCAAGATCGGCCGGCGGGTTGGCGTGGGGGCCGTCATCCTGGTAATAGCCGCCGGGTCGTTCATCGGGCACCCGCTCCGGCCCGGACGGGATCGGCGTCGAACCACAGCCGGCCAGCAGGCCGAGCGCGAACAGCATGGCGAAGATCGTCAACAGGCGGTGGCGCGGCCAGCTCATCGTCATCGTCGGTACCTCATTTCTGCGTCAGGAAGCGCGCCCGCTGCACGCTCATCAGGATGCCCAGCCCGAGGCACAGCGTCACCAGCGCCGTGCCACCGTAGCTGACAAAGGGCAG
>JAGRFX010000283.1 GCA_020445805.1 Rhodocyclaceae bacterium | reverse complement strand
CCTACGATTTCGGCGACGCCTCGGGCTTCACGCCGCTGATGAAGATGTACACGCTCGGCCACGACTTCATGCCGCCGGGCATCCACGCAGGCGGCCTGCGCTACCACGGCGACTCGCCGCTGGTCTCGCAGCTTTTCCACGAAGGCCTCCTCGAGGCCGTGGCCGTGCCCCAGGTCGAGACCTTCGAGGCCGGCCTGCTGTTCGCGCGCAACGAAGGCATCATTCCGGCGCCGGAGTCCTGCCACGGCATCCGCGCCGCCATCGACGAGGCGATCCGCTGTCGCGAGCAGGGCGAAGCGAAGACGATTCTGTTCAACCTCACGGGGCACGGGCATTTCGACATGAGCGCCTACGAGCGCATGCTCGCGGGCCAGCTCGAGAACTTCGACTATCCGGCAGAGGCCATCGCCCGCTCGCTGGCCCACCTGCCCAGGGCCGGGCAGGGCTAGGAGTCCCGTGGCGCGCGCCCTGTTCTTCGTTCTGCTGCTGCTCAACGGCGTGGTCGCCGCGGGCCTGGCGGGCCTGCTCGGCACACGGGATGCGCCGCGGGGGGAGTCGGAGCGCCTGACCAACCAGCTGAGGCCCGAAGCCATTCGCTGGCTCAGCGCAGCCGAGCTGGCGGCCGCGCCGGTTCGACCCAGGCCTCCGGCCGAGACCCCCGCGGTCGTTGCGGCGGCGCCGGTGGTCGAGGCGCCGCCACCCGAGCCTCCCCCTCCGCCGCCCCCCGCCGCCAAGCCGGAGCCTGCGCCCGTGCCGATGGCCTGCGTCCGGTTCGTCGGGCTCGACGACGCCCGCACCGCCACCCTGTCGGGGATGGCGCGCGACGCGTCGCCCGATCTGGCGATCGACGACCGGACCGAGCTGGTGCCCACCTCCTGGTGGGTGCACGTGCCACCCGAGGCCAGCCGCCGGGATGCCGAGCGTCGCGTGGCGCAGATCCGTGCGCGCGGCGTCAATGACCTCTTCATCCTGCTGGACGAGGGGCCCTTCCAGTACGCGATCTCCCTCGGGCTGTTCAAGACCGAGGCGTCGGCACGCATCCACCTGGGGCGCCTCGAGGCGAAAGGCGTCGAAGGGGGCATCATCACGGCGCGCGGCAATCAGATCCACACCCTCGAACTGCGGGGGCCGGCCGATGCGCTGGCCACCTTCGCCAGCGACTCGGCAGCCGATTTCCCCGACCTGACGCGGGAAGCCTGTGCGCCCTGAGGCAGATCCATCGGTGCGCCATGCGGCCGTGCCGGTGGTGGGCCTGACCGGCGGGATCGGCAGCGGCAAGAGCGCGGCGGCCGACGCCTTCGAGGCCCTGGGTGCCGCGGTGGTCGACACCGACCGCATTGCCCATGGCCTGACTGCCGCGGGGGGCGCTGCCATGGCGGCAGTCGCCAGGCAGTTCGGGCCGGGCGTCATCGCGTCCGACGGCAGCCTGGACCGTGACGCGATGCGCTCACGGGTCTTCTCGGATGGCGATGCGCGTCGGCAGCTGGAGGCGATCCTCCATCCGATGATCCGGCAGGCGGCCGACCGGGCCGTGGCGGAGGCCTCGGGACGTGCGCCCTACGTGATGCTGGTCGTGCCGCTGCTGATCGAGAGCGGCGCCTATCGCCAGCGGGTCGATCGGGTGTGCGTGGTGGACGTGCCCGAGTCCCTGCAGATCGCGCGGGTGATGGCCCGCAATGGCTTTGACGAAGCCCGCGTGCGTTCGATCATGGCGGCCCAGGCGAGCCGGCAGGCCCGGCTCGATGCGGCCGACGACGTGATCGACAACGGCGGCAGCCTCGATGCGCTGCAGGATCGGGTCCGGCAGCTGGATGCCCTCTATCGGGGCCTGCGAGCATGCTGATGCGACCGCCCGCCAGGCCCGGCAGGGCACCCACCCCGGCGCCCGGAGGGCCTGGGGGCGTGTGCTATGATCGGCCGCAATTCCGAACTGCCATCGATGTCGAGCCCATTCCGGTGATCAATTACGAGTATCCCCTGAACGAGCGGATCCGCACGCTGCTCCGCCTGGAGGATCTCTTTGCGCGCATCGGGCACTTCATCGAGGGCGGGGGCACCTTCGATCATCACAGTGCGCTGATCTCCCTCTTCGAGGTCCTCGAGGTTGCCAGTCGCGCCGACCTCAAGGTGGACCTGGTGCAGGAGCTCGAGCGCCAGCGCCAGATCCTGCTGTCGTTCCGGAACAACCCGGAGATCTCCGAGGAGGCCCTGTCGGGGGCGCTCTACGAGATCGAACAGGCCTCCGCCGCCCTGCTTGCCATGGCCGGAAAGATCGGCCAGTACCTGCGGGAGAACGAGTGGCTGATGGCGATCCGGAGTCGCGCTGCGATCCCGGGCGGGGCCTGCCAGTTCGACCTGCCGGCCTACCATTTCTGGCTGAACCGCGATGTCGAGGCGCGTCGTCGGGATCTCGCCAACTGGCTCCATCCCATGACCCCCCTCCGCGACGGGCTGGTGATCGTGCTGCGCCTGCTGCGCGGCAGCGGGCGCCCCGAGGCCCTGGTCGCGCGGCGGGGCAGTTTCCAGATGACCATGGGCGGCCGGACGGCTCAGATGATCCGGGTGCGGATCCCGCGGGGCCTGGCGGCGGTGCCCGAGATCAGCGCCAACAAGTACGCCCTGAACATCCGCTTCATGATGCCCGAGACGCTCAGCCGTCCGCGGCAGTCCGAGGCCGACGTGAACTTCGAACTGACCTTCTGCAACCTCTGATGGCCGATCGACCCGACGCCGCCGCGGCGGCCCCCCGCATGGTCAAGTGTCCCCAGTGCGGCCAGCCCGCGCTGTGGGCCCCGGACAACCGCTGGCGCCCCTTCTGCAGCGAGCGTTGCCGGCAGATCGACCTGGGGGCGTGGGCCTCGGACCAGTATCGCGTCGCCGGCTCGGAGCCGGCCGGCGATTCCGACCCGGGGGCGGAAGGCGCGGCCTGAGGCCCGCCGGCAGTCCGCCGACACTGCAAGGAGCATTGAACGATGGCCGTGGCCCATGTGCTGGTGATCCTGACCCTGTTGGGTGACGGGCAGCTGTCGGCCGCCTTCGTCAATACGGATTCCCAAGCTGCCTGCGAGCAGCGGTCCGCGGCGATTGCTGCGGTGCTCGAACGGGGTGGGGCAGAGGTGCAGCAGATGCGCTGCGTGCCATCCGAGTTGCGGTTCACCCGCTTTTCTCATGCCGATGCGGCGACCGCCCCGCGCAACGCCTACCGAGTGACCCTCGGCGAGACGGTGCTGGCGCTCGAGCCAATGCCGGACGTGGCCCAGTGCGAAGCGGCTGCCCGCTCGGCCCAGACACCCGCCGGCAGCAGCGGGTTCTGCGTGACCTCGACCCAGCAGCTCACCCAGTAGCCCCGGCAGGACGGCATCGCGGGCGTCATCCCGGGGCGCACCGCTGCCCCTGGCATCCGCTCAGCGCGCGTCGCCTTCCCAGGCGTCCCGGATCGATGCAATGCCGTGGGCGCCTGCGGCCCGGGCGGTCGCCAGGTCGGCACGACCCAGCCCGCCGATGGCCAGCACCGGCATCGGGAGGCCGGTGGTGAGGGCTTCGAAGCCTGTCCAGCCCAGGGGCGCTGCGCCAGGATGGCTCGGGGTGGCGGCGATGTGACCCAGCAGCGCGTAGTCCGCGCCCAGGGCCGCTGCGGCGAGCAACTCGGCCCGCGTGTGGCACGAGGCACCGACCCACTCGAAATCCGGTCGGGCGCCGAGGCCCTCGAGGGCCCGGGCGGGCAGGTGCACGCCGTCGGCCCCGCAGCGTCGGGCCAGGGCCTCGTCGCCGTTCACCACCAGCAGGGCGCCGGCGGCGCGGCAGCGGGCCAGGGCCTCGCGAACCAGGGTTTCACGCTCGGCCGTGGCGAGCTGCGGCTCTCGAACCTGGACGAGGCGAAGCCCGCCCGCGAGGGCGCCCTCCAGCTGCGCCAGCTGTGCCGCGACACCGACCGACGAGGCCTGCGTGACGCCCATCCGCCGTGGCAGGCGCAAGGCCTTCAGCACCGGTGCGTTGGCCGGCAGCATCGGATCCACCGTCAGCGCGTCCGCCCGTTGCCAGGACAGGGCGCTGTGCACGTGGTCGTTGATCTCGCCGGTCCATTCGGGCACCTCGAAGAAGTTGAGGCGCACATGGGCGTGTTCGTAGTCGAACTCGCGCACCAGCCAGGGCCAGCAGGCGGCTGCCCGGATGCCCAGCTCCTCGTCCAGTTCGCGGACCAGCGCGGCTCGGGCGTCCTCGCCGGGCTCCACCTTGCCGCCCGGAAACTCCCAGTAGCCCGGGTAGAAGGTGCCGGGCGCGCGCTGACCGAGCAGGAAGCTGCCGTCGGCCCGGCTGATGACCGCGGCCGCCACCTCGACCCGCTTGCGCGCCGTCATGCGTCGCCCTCGCGCCGCCCGGCGTAGTCGCGGGCGAACTGCCAGGCCACCCGATCGCTGCGCGAGCCGCGCATCAGGGCCCATTGCAGCGCTTCGACGCGGGCC
>JAGRFX010000282.1 GCA_020445805.1 Rhodocyclaceae bacterium | reverse complement strand
GAGCCCATGTCCTGGTAGGCCTTGGAGGCGATGATTTCCGACAGGCGCACGGTCTGGCGCTTGGGATTCGGGAGTTCGAGCGCCATGCACGACTTGCCCGGCACGGTCTCGACCACCCGCACCGACACCAGCGACAGCGCCCGTGCCAGGTCCTTGGCCAGGTTGAGCACCTGGCTGCCCTTGACGCCGGTGGCCGGCTCGATCTCGTAGCGGGTGATCACCGGCCCCGGGTAGGCCGCCAGCACCTTGACCTCGACCCCGAAGTCGCCGAGTTTGCTTTCGATCAGGCGCGAGGTGAATTCGAGGGTTTCGGCGCTCGGCGGCTCCACGTCGCGGGAGGCCGGATCGAGCAGGCCGACCGGCGGGATGATGCCGTCGGGCAGATCGGTGAAGAGGGCCTTCTGGCGCTCCTTCTCGACGCGCTCGGAGCGCGGCACTTCCACCACGGCCGGTTCGATGCGCACCGGCTCCGGCTTGGTGGTCTCGATCTTCTTGCGGCGGGTCTTGACGACGGCTTCGCGCTTTTCGGCCACCTCGCGCCCCACCTTGCGGTCCTTCCACTCCGCGAAGGCGGCGATGGACGACAGCCACAGGCCCTCCAGCCAGGCACCCACCCGCTCCGCGGCGGCGACCCAGGAAATGCCGGTGAAGAGGCTCACGCCGGAAGCGATCAGGGTCAGGAGGATCAGGGTGCCGCCCGTGAAGCCGAGGTTCTGCATCACGGTCCGGCCGAGTTCGGCGCCGACCAGTCCGCCCGCCGCCAGCGGCAGGTCGGCGGCCAGGCTATGGAAGCGCAGGGCCTCGAGGGCGCTGCTGGCCACCACCGTGATGAGGAAGCCGATGCCGACCACGAACATGGAGCGGCGATCGGTCTCGCCGGGATGGCGCAGGCGCCGGTAGCCCCACACCAGGCCGAGCCCGAGGAACAGGACCCACCACCAGGCCGAGACGCCGAAGAGGTAGAGCATCAGGTCGGATAGCCAGGCGCCGAAGCGCCCGCCGGGATTGGCCACGCGCTCGACCGCCGCGGCATGGGACCAGCCGGGATCGCCCTTGTGGTAGCCCAGCAGGACCATCGCCACGTAGATGCCCAGCAGCCCGAACAGCAGCCAGCGCGTCTCCTGGAGTCGGGCGGCGATCTTGTCGGGCAGCGGCGGGGAACGGGATGAAGCGGAAGGCAGCATGAAAAGGGCAGGCACCCGCGCGAGCGGAAGAGTCAGCCCCGGATTATATGCGATCGGGCCGGCAGCTCATGCCGGCCCGATGCGTCGAAACATGGACTTACAGCTCGTGGATACGCTGCCGGAGGACGATCCCGCGTTCGCACTCTTCGATCAGGCCCTGCAGGCCGAGATCCTTCATGACCCGGCTGACCATCTCGCGCGAGGCTCCGATCATCTTGGCGATGTCCTGCTTGGAGATCTTGCGCACCACGACCTGCTCGCCATCGACCTCCTCGGCCATTTCCAGCAGCAGGCGCGCCACCCGGCCGTAGACATCCATCAGGGCCAGGCTCTCGATCTTGCGGTCGGCATTGCGCAGGCGCTCGGCCAGGTTGCACATGATGCGCCAGGCGATCTCGAAGTTGTCCTGCATCATGCGCCGGAAGTCGGTCTTGGCGATCATCACCACATCCACCGGCGAAACCGCCACCACCGAGGCCGAGCGGGGCTGCTCGTCGAACATGCCCATCTCGCCGAAGAGCTCGCCCTGACCCAGCATGGTCAGGATGACCTCGCGCCCGTCCTCGTCGCTGACCAGCACCTTGAGCGTACCGGTCAGGACGAAATAGACGTAGTCGGCCCGGTCACCGGCATGGACCACCGCATGGCCGCGCGGGACCCGCCGCATCATCGCGTGCTGGGCGATCAGGGCCAGACGATCGTCGCCCAGCCCCGTGAACAGGGGGAAGGTCTTGAGCGCGATGGTCGATACAGCGTTAGAAACGTTCATGCCGACTCCGTTCACTGCCCGCAGGGGCAATCAATGGGTTAAGAATTTCAGGCCACCGGGACGGCCGCCCCGGCCGGGCGCGGCTCGCCCCACCTCCCGAGTGCCCCGGCTCGGCCCGCCGCATCCGCGCGGATCGCAAGGGAACAGGGTTCGCGCGGGCACAATGGCTCTAGAGTATATGCCAAAGCGGCGCCGTGACGTGATGCGCAGCCCCGAGCCGAAATCCGGCCCGGCGAGCGCCCGGCTATAATCCGGGCTTCGCGAACCACTGCCTGGAACCCGTCTGATGGAAACCCGCCACGCCCGCCTCCTGATCCTCGGCTCCGGCCCGGCCGGCTACACCGCCGCCGTCTACGCCGCCCGCGCCAACCTCAATCCGGTCCTGATCACCGGCATCGCGCAAGGTGGCCAGCTGATGACCACCACTGAGGTGGACAACTGGCCCGCCGACGCTGATGGCGTGATGGGACCCGACCTGATGGCCCGCTTCCAGAAGCACGCGGAGCGCTTCAACACCGAGATCATCTTCGACCACATCCACACCACGAAGCTGGCCGAGACGCCCATCCGGCTGATCGGTGACGCCGGCGAATACACCTGCGACGCGCTGATCATCGCCACCGGCGCCACCGCCAAGTACCTGGGCCTGCCCTCCGAGGAAGCCTTCATGGGCAAGGGCGTGTCGGCCTGCGCCACCTGCGACGGCTTCTTCTATCGCAAACAGGAGGTGGCCGTGGTGGGCGGCGGCAATACGGCGGTCGAGGAGGCCCTCTATCTGGCCAACATCGCCTCGAAGGTCACCCTGGTCCATCGGCGCGAGACCTTCCGGGCCGAGAAGATCATGATCGACAAGCTGATGGAAAAGGTCGAAGCCGGCAAGATCGTGCTGGCCACCAACGCGACCCTCGACGAGGTTCTGGGCGACGACAGCGGCGTCACCGGCATGCGCCTCAGGAGCACCGCCGACGGCAGCACCCGCGATGTGGACGTGCGGGGCGTCTTCATCGCGATCGGTCACAAGCCGAACACGGACATCTTCGAGGGCCAGCTCGCCATGGAGGGCGGCTACATCGTCACCCACGGCGGCCGTGAGGGCAATGCCACGGCCACCAGCGTGGCCGGCGTGTTTGCGGCGGGCGACGTGCAGGACCACATCTACCGGCAGGCCGTGACCAGTGCCGGCACCGGCTGCATGGCCGCCCTCGACGCGGAGCGCTACCTCGACGCGCTCGGCAAGGCCTGATCCGGCGATGGGCAAGCGCGCGCGGGGCGCGCCGGGGGCGGATGGGCAGCGTCCCTTCGCCGGCCTCAAGGCCGCCCTGCGCGATACCGGCGCACAAGCGCCCGGTGCGCCGGCCCGGATGGGCAAGGCGGGCGCCCGACCGCTGACCAGGGAACCCGACAGCGTCGTGTCGGAAGAGGACGCGGCAGCCTTCCAGCGCGAAATGCGTGGTGCCCAGCGCCTGCGCGACGACAATCGTGCCGACCTGGATCGCCCTCGCCCTGCCCCGCTGCCACGCCCGCGGGAGTCATCCGAGCCCCCCACCGCCGAACATCGGCGCCGCCGAACGCCCCGCAACGACGCAGAACTGTTCGCGGAGGCGATGGAGGGCGTCAATCGACTCCCTGACGCCAACCGGGTCGACCTGCTGCCCACGTCGCGCTATCGCAAGGCCGCCCCGGAGCCTGCCCGGCCGCCCGATGAGCACTCGGCCCCGGAAGACTGGCTCGACTGGGCCCAGGCCGGCGCCACGCCCCTCAAGGACACCGGACGCATCGAGGTGGACCGCCCCAAGCCTTCGCCCCACCCCGTCCAGCGGGAGCTCGACGAGGCATCGGTGCTGCGCGAATCGATCGAGACGCCACTCAGCTTCGAGGACCGGCTGGATATCGGGGACGAAGCCGTGTTCATCCGGCCCGGGCTACCGCGACGCGTACTCAGCGACCTGCGACGTGGGCGCTGGGTGGTGCAGCGGGAGCTCGACCTGCACGGGCTGACCCGCGACGAGGCCCGGCAGGCGCTCGCCGGTTTCCTCGCCACCTGCCTGACCGAAGGTCGCCGCTGCGTGCGGCTGATCCACGGCAAGGGGCTCGGGTCCCCTGGCGGCGTCGGCATTCTCAAGCAGTTGTCGCGGGGCTGGCTGGCGCAGCGGGAGGAGGTGCTGGCCTTCTGTCAGGCGCGCCCCCACGAGGGGGGCAGCGGCGCGCTGCTGATCCTGATGCGATCAGCCAACGCGCGCCAGGCAGGTGGCCGGAACGGACCCGCCACCGCCTGAGGTCGATATCGGCGCTCAGATGGCCGATTCGTCGGTCTCGCCGGTGCGGATGCGAACCACCTGCTCCACCGACGAGACGAAGATCTTGCCGTCGCCGATCTTGCCCGTGCGGGCCGCCTTGATGATGGCCTCGATGGCCTGCTCGACCACCGCGTCACCCACCACGACCTCGACCTTCACCTTGGGCAGGAAGTCCACGACGTACTCGGCGCCCCGGTAGAGTTCGGTGTGCCCCTTCTGACGGCCGAAGCCCTTGA
>JAGRFX010000281.1 GCA_020445805.1 Rhodocyclaceae bacterium | reverse complement strand
GACGCCCAAGCTGGTGCCGCCCGAGAGTTGCCGCTACAGCCGCGAGCACGTCGGCAGCGAATACATCGGCTGGCTGCACTTCCAGACCATCTGGAACGACCTGGTGCGCAGCGAGCCGGATATGTTCGACTGAGCGAAGTCACGAATACCGGCCGCACTGCGGCCGCTCTGGCGCCGGTCGGGTCCTCCGCCGGCGCCGCATGCGTCAACCCGGCTGCGGATTCGCCTGCAGGATCTCGCCCAGCTCGCGCATCAGGTTTTCCCCGGCGCGCGTCGTGTGTTGCTCGGACAGGGCCGCCGCACGCGCGCCATCCCCTGCGGCGATCGCCTCGGCAATGGCCTCGTGCTCGTCGCAGATCGCCTTGCGCTGGGATGAATGCTGCAGGACCGCGCCCATCGCGCGGCGCAGGTGGGCCCAGTGGATCTCAGCACTCTGGGCGATCAGAGGATTGCCGGCTGCCCGGTAGATGGCCTGATGAAACGCCATGTCGGCGTCGATCATGGCTTTGACCTTGCGGGCAGTGGACGCCCGTCGCCCGGCTTCCAGTATCGCGGGGTCGATGGCATGGCCGCGTTCGGCCGCCAGACGGGCCGCCAATGCGTCGAGGGCACCGCGCACCGCGTAGAGGTCGCCGATCCAGGTCGGGTCCAGGGGCGTGACCAGCAGGCCACGGCCCGGCGCGTCCTGAACCAGCCCGTCCTTCTTCAGAAGCCGCAGCGCCTGTAGCACCGGCGAGCGCGATACCGCCATCTGCTCGGCAATTTCTTCCTGCGTGATCCGCGTTCCTGGCGCCAGCGTGCCGTCACTGATCGCATCGAGGAGCGTTTGATAGACCTCGTCCACGTAATCGGGGCGGGCCTGAATTTTCGCGAGTGGCTTGGCCATGCCGGATCTTCTGCAGAGTTTGTGTTCAGTATGCGGTGGCCTTGATGGGCGGTCAAATCCCTGCCCGCAGTCGGATTTTCGCCGCTCGGCGCGTTTCTGTGTACTGTGCTCTGTATACAGAGTATGGTCTACAAACAACGGGAGGCCCTGTGCGCTTGCCAGGAACCCGTCGATGATGGTGCTCGAAGACAGGCACGCGCCCCCCCCCGATGCGCTGCACGCGTCGGGGGCACTGGAAGAGCCCCGACGAAGGCCATGGACGCGATGCCTGAATACGCCCGCCCGAGTTGAATACGGAAATCAGAAATGCACACCGCAGGCCGACCACCAGGGCGGACTTCGATGGCATCACCACCCACAGGAGACAAGCAAATGACCACGCCATCCGACAAGCACGACGCGCAACGCAGCTCCGGCGGGAGCGCCGCGAGCAAGAAGCTCGTCCCCTTCGGCGGCTACTACACCAATCGGGTGCCGGGCCACGATCCGGAGCTGACGGAGACGGGGCCGGGCACCCCGGCCGGCGAGTACATGCGCCGCTTCTGGCAGCCCGTATGCATGTCGATGGAGCTGACCGACACGCCGCGCTTTCTCAAGATTCTCGGCGAGGAACTGGTCGCCTTCCGCGACGGCAGCGGTCGTGTCGGCCTGCTGCACGCACACTGCGTGCACCGGGGCGCCTCCCTCGAGTACGGCAAGATCGAGGCGCGCGGCATTTCCTGCTGCTACCACGGCATGACCTTCGACATCGACGGCACCTGCCTGCGCGTTCCCTTCCCCGAGGGCGAGCACGAGGAGGGCGAGCGGTACCGGTGCTCGATCCGCCAGGGCGCCTACAAGGCCTTCGAGCGCCACGGGCTGGTGTTCGCCTACATGGGCCCCCCGGAAGAGGAGCCGCCCTTCCCCGAGTGGGAAGGCAACTTCACCGTCGCCGACGGCGATGAGCTTGTCCCCTACAGCAACTTCCAGCACTGCAACTGGCTGCAGGTGCAGGACAATTCGGCAGACAACTACCACACGATGGCCCTGCACGCGAAACGGCAGGTGACCGGCGAGCACTACCAGGGCACCACCTTCGACGAGGTCGGCGCAGCCACCATGGAGGTGCCCCCCGACATGCAGTTCTTCCCGGTGCATGGCGGCCGCTCCCTGGCCTGTGCCGGCGCCCGCCGCGCCGACGACGAGCGCATGCACATCCGCGTTCAGCACCAGGTCCTGCCCAACCTCAGCCTGCACGCCTACACCTCGGAGGACGGCAAGCGCAAGAAGCTCTTCAGCCGCTTCCACATGATCCGCTGGACCGTGCCGGTGGACGACGAGAACGCCAAGATGATCGGCTGGCGCGTCATGGGCCCGGGCATCGATACGCGCGGCATTGGCGACAAGCGTCTGGTCGGCTACGAGACCATCGACTTCCTCGAGGGGCAGGTGGCAATGCGCCGCCCCGAACGCTTCGGCGAATACGCGCTCGAGGACATCCCGCCGATTCCGTCCGATCACCGCGCCCGTGCCAACTACAAGAACTGCCAGTACGCCCCCGGCGACTACGAGGCGATCATCAGCCAGCGGCCGATCGCGGTGCACGCCCTGGAGAACCCCACCAAGTTCGACGCCGGCCTGTTCATGTTCCGAAAGCTGTTTCGCGATGCCCTCCGCGGCAGCAATCCGGCCGCCGGCCCCGAGCAGTTTGCGCAGTGGCTGCGCGACTGCGGCGGGGCACCGAACAGCTACTGCTCCGGCAATGTGTTCGATCTGCCCGAATCGGCGGTCGTGGAGGATGAGGTGCGCAACCGCCGGCGCCTGGCCAAGGAAGTGGTTGCCATCCTCACCGCCGCAGACGGCCTGCGCGGCGATGAGCGGGGCGAATTCGTCAAGGCGAAATTCGAGGCGCTGGAACAGAGCTTCAAGGGCTGAGGTCGCGCACCTGACGCGATGAGACAGGGCGCGGGCCGTATCTGCCCGCGCCCGGCAAGACAAGGACCGATCATGAATACCCACCCAAGCCCGACCGAATCGGGCGGCACGATGACGCTCCTCCTGCGGCAGATCCGCATGGAAGCGAAGGACATCCACGCCTACGAACTGGCAGACCCTGAAGGCGGCACCTTGCCCGCCTTCACGGCCGGTTCGCATATCGACGTCCACATCGGCCCGAACCTGGTGCGCCAGTATTCCCTGTCCAACGACCCGGCAGAGCGCCATCGATACGTCATCGCCGTACTGCGCGATGGGCGCGGACGAGGCGGCTCGAAGGCGCTTCACGAACGCTTTCGCGTCGGCGACCAGGTCACGGTCAGCGCACCGCGCAACCACTTTGAGCTGGCCGAGGGGGCTGGCAAGGCGATCCTGATTGCCGGCGGCATCGGCATCACCCCGCTCAAGGCCATGGCCCACCGCCTCGCAGCCCTCGGCGCCGACTTCGAATTGCACTATTGCGCGCGCGGGCCCGAAACGGTCGCCTTCGAGGGCGCCCTGGCGTCATTCGCCGAACAGCAGCGGCTCCACTACCACTTCGACGGCGGCGATCCGGCCAGGGGCCTGGATCTGACGGCCTTGCTGGCCACCCAGGAGGCAGGATCGCACCTGTACTACTGTGGACCGGCCGGATTCATGGACGCGTGCGGCAGGGCATCTGCCCACTGGCGCGCCGGCACGGTGCATTCCGAGCACTTCAAGGTGCCCGACCAGCCGACCGTCGCGGCCGTCGAAACCGATGCGTCATCCTTCGTGGTCGAGGTCGCCAGCACCGGCCAGAAGATCACCGTGCCCCGCAGCGCGAACCTGGCCACGGCATTGCAGCAGGCCGGCCTGCCAATCTCGACCTCGTGCGAATCGGGGCTGTGCGGCACCTGCAAGACACGCTACCTCTGTGGCGACATCGATCACCAGGACTACATTCTCGACGAGGCAGCGCGCCGCGAATTCCTCACCCCGTGCGTTTCTCGCCCCCGCGGTGCGGCGCTCGTGCTGGACCTGTAGCGTGGCCATGACCGCACGGCCGAGCGCCATGGCCTGAATACGGGGCGACCGGAGTCGCGCCCCCAAGCCGGGAAGAAGCCAGGGGCCGCCCATCAGCCCCCTTGGCAAGGGGTGAGCGCGGCTCTGTTTGAAGCGATTCCGGCCCGACGGACTTTGTTCCACGAGAGCAAGAGCAATTCTCGCCGCTCCGTCTCCTACTCCACCGTCACCGACTTGGCCAGATTCCTCGGCTTGTCCACATCGGTGCCCTTCACCAGCGCCGCGTGGTAGGACAGCAGTTGCAAGGGAATCACGTGCAGCACCGGCGACAGCAGCCCGTAGTGCTCGGGCATGTGCAGGATGTGAACGCCTTCCGACTCGGGGATTTCGGAGCCGGCATCGGCGAAGACGTAGAGTTCACCGCCGCGGGCGCGGACTTCCTGCAGGTTGGACTTGAGCTTTTCGAGCAGCTCGTCGGCCGGGGCCACGGCAATGACGGGCATGTCCTTGTCCACCAGGGCCAGCGGGCCGTGCTTGAGCTCGCCCGCAGCGTAGCTTTCGGCGTGGATGTAGGAGATCTCCTTGAGCTTGAGGGCGCCTTCCATGGCGATGGGCCAGTGGCGGCCGCGGCCGAGGAAGAGGGCGTGCTGCTTGCCGGCGAACCGCTGGGCCCAGGCTTCGATCTC
>JAGRFX010000280.1 GCA_020445805.1 Rhodocyclaceae bacterium | reverse complement strand
CCTGCGCTACGACAGCCGGCGCCGCTTCGGGGGCTGCTTCCGCCGCAGCAGGTTCGGCCGGGGCCGCTGCCTCGGCCGCTGCCATCGGCGCAGCCGATTCGGTCGCTGCTTCCACCACGGCGGCGGCTGGCGCCTCGGCCGCGCCCTCGGTGGAGGCCGCAGGCGCAGCCTCGGCAGGTGCTGCGGCCTCGGCCTGGCGCTGGGGCAGGGTCGGCTCGGCGGTACGCACCGGTCCGGTCGCCTCGGCCTGCTCCAGCACCTTGATGAGACCGCTGCGATCGATGCGCAGGGGATTCAGCGAGCGCCGGGAGACCTGCTCGAGTTCCTTGGCGGGCGTGCGTCCCTGGGCATTGGCCAGGGTCGCGTCGCCGCCGTAGGCCAGCAGGCTCTTGGCCACATCGACCAGTTCGGCCGAGGGCCGCGCCATGGCCAGCAGGTGCAGCGGCGTGTTGCCCCGGGCGTCCCTGGCATTGGGGTCCGCACCGGCGTCCAGCAGCAGGGCGACCATCGCGGCATCACCGCGCTGGGCAGCGTGGTGCAGGGCCGTACGACCGGCAAGCGCCGCCCGGTGGTCGGTGGCGGCCAGGTCGGCGCCCGCCTTGACGCGGTCGCGCACCCGGTCCAGGTCACCACAGGCGGCGGCGGCCACCAGCGGGCGGGGCAGGGCCACGTCCTGCGGGCAGCTGACCTGGGGCGAGGCGCGAAGCTCGGCCCAGAGTGGATTGGAATCGGCCGCGATGGCGGCCAACGTGGTTGCGGACAGCCCCAGGGCGGCGATGAACTGCAGCACCCGGTGCCCGCGGCGTCGTGTGAGCGTGGTGTTTTGCATTTTTCTACCGAGAGCGGGAGGCGCTGATTCTAGCCCGGAATCGGGCGCGCTTGAACGGCGGCTGGAAAATGCCATTCCAGCGCTCCCGGCAGCGGGCGGCCAGGGGGCCGCCCGGTCGGCGCTCAGCTGCCGCGGGTGGGCGGCGCCTGCAGCGCGCCTCCGCCCACCGAGACCCGGTCACCGGTGCGATAGGGCGGCAGGCTTGCCAGGCGCAGGACCTCGCGGCGGCCATCGTCCATGCGCACCGCCACGTCGTAGGCGGTGCCGGTGCGGACCTTCTTCTCGATCTGGTTGCCGGCGATGCCCCCGAGGACCGCGCCGCCGATGGTGGCCAGGTCATGCCCGCTGCCCTTGCCGACCTGATTGCCGAGGACTCCGCCGACCACGCCGCCGGCGATCACCCCGGCGCCGCTGCCCTGGCCATCCACCTGAACGGCCTGGACCGACTCGATGACGCCGCACTGCCTGCAGGCCGGCGCGGTGCTCGTCGGCTCGGAGGGCTGGCTGGCCTTCGGTGCCGGCCGGGCCGGCCTGGCGGGCGCGACCGGCTCCGCGGCGGCCGTCGAGGCCTCTGCCGCGGCCATGCGTGATTCCTTCTGGATCTCCTGGTGGCCCACGGCGCTGGGGATGGCGCCGGTCAGGGCGGCGATGCCGACGCCACTGAAACCCACCACGGAGAGGGCGGCGAGCCACTGGATCGGGTGCAGGCGGGGACGCTTGTCGCTGTTCATGGTGATTTCTCCTTGTTGTCGAATATGACCATCGGGAAGAAATCTAGCGGCTCGCGCCCACGGCGGGTTGCTGCCAAGGAAAGGCTTACAAATCAGGCGCTTTTGCTTACTCGTCGTTACGAATGCGGGCGCGGGAGGGGCGCAGCAGGAAGCGCCCCGGGTCTAGCGCCTCGACCATGTCGCGCTCGAGGGGCAGGGGCTCGTCCTCGAGCTGGCTTGCCACCAGTTCCCCGACGAGCGCGGACCAGACCAGCCCGCGGGCACCAAAGCCCGAGACCGCCACGATGCCCTCGCGGCGCGGCAGGTGCTGGGCCAGCGTGGCGCCCGCGGGGCGCTCACCCGTGGGCAGCGGGCCGACGATCGGCAGGCGATCGGGCGATGCGGGCCTGAACCCCACCCGCCCGTCGAGGGGCGGATCGCCCAGCGTCAGGCCGAAGCCCGGCAGCATCAGCTCGAGGCGCGACAGGTTCTCGGCCTGGTCGGCTGCGCGCAGGCCCGTCTCGGGGTCATCGACCAGAAAGGTCGCTCCCGCGCAGCGGACGCCGTCGATGGCCGGGCTGACATAGCCCAGCCGGCACACCACGACCCTGGGCGCCGAGGCCGACTCCGCGGGCAGGTGCGTGACCTGGCCCCGGGCGGAACGTACGGGAACGGCGGTGGTGGGTGCGAAATCACGGATGCCGGTGCCGTTGGCGAGGATCACGTGGGGCGACTCGGCGATCACCTGGCCATCGCTGTCCCGGGCCAGCCAGCCGGCAGCGGTGGATTCCAGGGCGGCCAGGCGGCGACCGAAGTGGGTCCGCAGCGCATCGCCGCAGGCCGCCAGGTTGGCCGCGCAGAGGGAGGGCGGCTGGACCCAGCCCCCCATGCCGAACCACCAGCCGCCGGCATCCAGCGGCCAGCCGGCCAGTGCACTGGCTTCCTCCCGGTCCACAAAGCGCAGGTAGTCTGCCGGTGGCGCGTGGCTCTCCACCACCTGGGCCTGCTTTGCCAGGTGTTCCCGGTCCCGCGCCAGGTGCAGGACGCCGCAGCCTGCCCAGCGCGGCCGGTGGCCGAGCGACTCGAGCCGGGCCAGGTGTCGGAGGCCATGCAGCGTGCCGGCGCGGGTCAGGCGCGAGAGGCGATTGTCATCGAGGCTGGGCAGCGGGCGCAGGACGCCGGCCAGGTTGCCGGAGGCGCCCTGGCCGGGGCCGGAGCCCTCGTCGATGAGCTCGATGCGCCAACCCCGCTCGGCGAGGCGCTGGGCGACGGCGGTGCCGGCGAGCCCGGCGCCGACCACGATGGCGTGGCGGCTGCGGGGCGATTCCGGTCGACGCGCGCGGGCGGACAGGGCGTCGCCGAGGGTGCCGGTGAGCATCTCGCGCTTGCCGGCGAAGCCGGGCGCGCGCTGCAGCTCGAAGCCGGCGTGGGTGAGCGCCTCGCGGACACTGCCCGCGACGGACCAGGTCGCCAGGGTCGCGCCGGGCGCGCACAGCCGGGCCAGCAGGTGACAGACGCGGGGCGACCACAGCTCGGGGTTCAGGGCCGGCGAGAATCCGTCCAGGTACAGGGCATCGGCGCGGCAGACGAGCCGCTCGAGGCCGCTTGCGGCGTCGCCGAACAGCAGCGTCAGGACGACGCGGCCCCCGTCCAGGGCGATCCGGTGGATGCCGGGCAGGGGCAGGGGCCACTGGGCGGCCAGTTCCCGCGCGAGCGCGTCAATCTCCGGAAAACGCGCGTGCAGCCGGGCCAGATCGGCGCCCTCGAAGGGGTGGCGTTCGACCGACACGAAGTGCAGTCGCTCGCAGCGCCGCGGGTCGGCGCGCCAGGCGGCCCAGGTGGCGAGGAAATTGAGGCCGATGCCGAATCCGGTCTCGACGATGGTGAACTGCCGGCGATCCGCCCAGCGCCCGGGCAGGCCGTTGCCGGCGAGGAAAACGTGTGCGGCCTGGCCCAGCGCGCCGGCGCTGGAGTGGTAGACATCGCCGTAGCGCTCCGAGCGGGGTGTTCCGTCGGCGTCGAAGGCCAGGCGTGCTGGTTCAATCCGCTCGTACACGGTCGATGGCCCGGCGGCGGCTCAGTGCAGGGTGCCTGCCGGCGAGGACGCCGTCGCGGCCGGCGCCCCGGCGGCGGTGCCGTCCAGGTCCAGGTTCCAGTGCGCGGCCGATACGCCGGCGCGCAACATGGCGCACAGGGCCTGCACCAGGGCGTCGTTGAGCGTCAGCGACATGGACCGCTGGCGATGCTCGCGCAGGATCAGCACGACCTGCCCCGACGGGTCGCGATCGATGCGGGCCTCGCCGACCAGCAGGGGCTCGCGACCGAGCGGGTGGCTGAGGTTGGCCGGCGGCTCGTAGGCCTGGTCGAAGCGCCCGGGCGACCGCGGCGCGGCCGTGTCGGCACGGGCCGGCTCGGCCTTGGCCAGGGGTGCCAGGGTCGGCCACAGCTGCCGCATGAAGCGGCGCGTGAGGTAGGCGAGGTATTCCTCGCCGGCCCGGGTCGAGACACGCAGCAGCAGGCGGTCGGGCAGGGTCTCGTACGCGACCTGCAGCTGGTGGATGGACATGGACCCGGGGCCTACTCCGGCCGCATCTGGGGGAACAGGATCACGTCACGGATGGCGGGGCTGTCGGTCAGCAGCATCACCAGCCGGTCGATGCCGATGCCGCAGCCGCCGGTCGGCGGCAGGCCGAACTCCAGCGCGCGGATGTAGTCGGCGTCGTAGAACATGGCCTCCTCGTCGCCGGCGTCCTTGGCCTGGGCCTGCTCGAGGAAGCGCTGGGCCTGGTCTTCGGGGTCGTTCAGCTCGGAGAAGCCGTTTGCGATCTCGCGCCCGACGATGAAGAGCTCGAAGCGCTCGGTGATGTCGGGGTTGGTGTCGCTGCGGCGGGCCAGCGGGGAGACCTCGGCCGGGTAGTCGATGATGAAGGTCGGCTCCCACAGGTCGGCCTCGGTGGTCTCCTCGAACAGCATCAGCTGCAGCGCGCCCAGGCCCATGCCCGGCCG
>JAGRFX010000279.1 GCA_020445805.1 Rhodocyclaceae bacterium | reverse complement strand
TGCCGGTGACTTCCAGCCCCAGCACGTCCACCCACAGGGTCTTCAGTTTGTCCTTGCTCGGCCCGCCGATGGCGATCTGCTGGATGCCGAGGATCTTGAAGGGGCGCTGGCTCATGGGGCTCTCCGTGGATTAAAAATTCATAATTATAGAGATGCTGCCCTGCAGCGTCGAGGCGCGCGACGGATGGCGGGACCGGCGCGCGCGGCGAGGGCTCAGGACCAGTCCACCGAAGCGGTCAGCATGTAGCCCGCGCCATACACGGTCTTGATGATGCGCGGGTTCTGGGGGTCTTCCTCGAGCTTGCGGCGCAGGCGCGAGATGCGCACGTCGATGGAGCGGTCGAAGGGGGCCACGTCGCGCTCGCCGAGCAACTGCTCGCGGTTGAGGATCTTGTTCGGTCGCCGCAGCAGGGTGGTGAGCAGGCCGGCCTCGGCGGCGGAGAGGTGGGTCTCGCGGCCCTCGGGCGACTGCAGCGTCAGGCGCTGGATGTCGAACAGCCAGCCGGCGAAGCGGGCCGTCTGGGGCTCGGTGGTGGCCTCGGGCTGCGGATTGCGCAGATAGCGCCGGAGGATCGAGCGGACCCGCGCCACCAGCTCGCGGGGCTCGAAGGGCTTGACGATGTAGTCGTCGGCGCCCAGCTCGAGGCCCAGCACCCGGTCGGTGACGTCGTTGCGTCCGGTCAGGATCAGCACCGCGCAGGGCTGCTTTTCCTGCAGCTCGCGCACCACCTGCATGCCGTCCATGTCGGGCAGCCCCAGGTCGATGATGCACAGGTCCGGGTTGCCCTGGCGGGCGCGTTGCAGGAACTGCCGCCCTGTGCCCGAGAGTTCGCTGCGGAAGCCGTATTCGGTGAGGGCGTCGCAGATCAGGCGGCCGATCTCGGGCTCGTCCTCGAGGACGTGGATCAACGCGTTGCTGGCGTCGGCTGGTTTCATGGTGTGGAGGCTTCGGTGCTCTGTTCGAGTTGTTCGAGGGCGGCCGCCAGACCGCCCTTGTCGAAGGGCTTGCGCAGCATGGGAGCGTCAGGCAGCGGGCCGGTGTCGCCGGCGTAGCCAGTCACCAGCAGCACGGGCAGCTCGGGCCGCTGTCGGCGCGCCAGGGCCAGCAGCTCGGCGCCGCCGATGCCGCCCGGCATGACCATGTCGGAGATCATGAGGCCGATGTCGGGCACGTTGGCCAGCATTTCGCCGGCCTCGACGCCGTTGCTGGCCTCGATCACCGGATAGCCCAGTTCGCCCAGCTGCAGGCGGACGATGCGTCGGATCTCGGGCTCGTCCTCGACCAGCAGCACGAGCTTGCCGCCCGTGGCGCGCAGGGCGCCCCGGGTGGGCGCGGGCACCGTCGGCGCGGGGGCTTCGGTGCGGGGCAGCACGAAGCGGACGTGGGTGCCCTTGCCGGGGGTGCTGAGGATGCGGATGTTGCCCCCCGACTGGCGCACGAACCCGTACACCATCGACAGCCCGAGCCCGCTGCCGGCGCCGAAGGCCTTGGTGGTAACGAAGGGCTCGAAGACCCGCGGCAGCAGCGCCGGGTCGATGCCGCAGCCGTCGTCGCTGACGTCGATCTGCACGTAGTCGCCGACCGCAATCTCGGTGAGCTGGGCGAGGGTGCCGCCGATATGCCGCTCGGAGACCGCGATGCGCAGGGTGCCGCCCTGGGGCATGGCGTCGCGGGCATTGATGGCGAGGTTCAGCAGGGCGTTCTCGAGCTGGTGCGGATCCACCAGGGCGTAGAGGCGGGCGGTGGGGATATCGGTCGCCAGCTCGATCGACTCGGTGAGCGAGCGTGACAGCAGCTGGGCCATGTTCTGGACCAGGGCGCCGATCTCGACCGCGCTGGGTTCGAGGGTCTGGCGGCGCGAGAAAGTCAGCAGGCGCTTGATCAGCTCGGCGCCGCGGCGCGCAGCGTGGAGGGCCGGTTCCACGTACTCGCCGGCGCGCAGGGGATTGTCGGGGAGCTGGTCCTTGAGCCCGTTGAGGTTGCCGATGATGATGGTCAGCAGGTTGTTGAAGTCGTGGGCGAGGCCGCCGGTGAGCTGGCCGACGGCTTCCATCTTCTGGGCCTGGATCAGGGCCGCCTGGCTGGCCTTCTGTTCGGTAATGTCGATCGACAGCACGAAGAAGCCCAGAACCCGTCCGTCGCTGCCCATCTCGGGCACCACCACGCTGCGCGCATGGACGGTGCGCCGGTCGTTGGTGCGGCGCGAATACTCGTAGCTGACAGCGTCGCCCTGGTAGGCCTTGGCGAGGTGCTCGCGGATCTCCACGTAGGTCTCGGGGCCGAACACGTCGGCGATCGAGCGGCCCACCATCTGCTCGGCCCGCAGGCCGAACCAGTCGGCGTAGCCCTTGTTGGCAAACTGGTAGTGCTGGTCGGCATCCACGTAGGCGATCAGCGCCGGGATCGAGTCCATGATCAGGCGCAGGCGCGACTCGCTGCGGCGCAGGGCGCCGGCGATCTCGTCGATCTCTTCGTTGGCGTGGGCCAGCCGGCTGTTGGCGTCCTCGAGTTCGCGGGTGCGGGCCTTGACGCGCAGCTCCAAGTCGGCGTTCTGCTGCTGGATCAGGGCCTCGTAGCGGCGCTGCTCGGTGATGTCGGTCCACAGCGACACGAAGCCCAGGTTGGGGATCGGCACGCCGTGGATCGCGAGCACGTCGCCGTTGGGCCGGATGCGCTCGGTGTAGTGGGGCTGGAAGGCGCGCACGGCGGACATCCGCGCCGCCACCTGGCTATCGGATTCGCCATCGCCGTACTCGCCCCGCTCGGCGTTGTAGCGCACGAAATCCTCGAAGGGGGTGCCGACCCGAACCATGTTTTCGGGAAACTCGAGCAGGCGCAGGAAGGCCTTGTTCCAGGCCACCAGGCGCGGGGCGGAGTCGAAGACTGCGAGCCCCTGGTCGAGCAGGTCGAGGCCGGCCAGCAACAGGTCGTAGCGGCGCAACTCCTCCGCGCTGCCGCTCGGAGCGGCCGGGGGGCTCGGGATCTGGGGGCGCTTGGCCATCGGCGGGAGCCAGCTGGACGAAACGGAAGGATTCTAGCAACGCTCCGCGCCCGGGGTGCGGACCAATGCCACTCAGGGGCGCAATTGCCCGCCGTGCTTCAGATGCTTGCGGAAGCGCTCGGGCGAGAGCCCGGTCCAGCCCGTGAAGGCCCGGTAGAAGGCCGAGGTGTCGGCATAGCCCAGCTCGGCGGCGATGTCGGCGATGGGGCGGACGGTCTTGGTCAGGCGCGCCAGGGCCACATCGCGGCGGATGGCCTCCTTGATGGCGCGGAAGCTCGAGCCCTCGTCGCGCAGGCGGCGGTGCAGGGTGCGGGGCGACTGGTGGACCTGGCGCGCCACCTCCTCGATGCTGAGGTTGTCGGCGAGCGCGGCGCGCAACAGGTCGCGGACCCGCTGCACCATCTCCCGGTCGCGGCGGTAGAGCATCGAGATCTTGCCGGGCGCGCCCTCCAGGAAGCGGGTCAGCGCGGCCTCGTCGCGTCGCACCGGCAGGTCGAGCAGGTCTGCCCGCAGCTCGGCCCGCAACTCGGATGCGCCGAACTCGGAGCGCTCGGTATAGACCAGGGCGTAGTCGTCGCCGTGCTCCGGGCGGGCATAGGGGAAGCGGACCCGCTCGAGGGTCAGGCCACGGCCGACCAGCCAGCAGGCCAGCCCATGGATGAGGCGCAGCAGCCACTCGAAGCCGAAGACCCGGGCGGGATCCTCGCGGGGCCCGAGGGGGGCGCCGGGCTCGTGGATGATCAGGACGGCGAACTCGGGGCCCCGTTCGACGCGCAGTGCGAGGGCCGGCAGCACGATCGACAGGAAGCGGCTTGCCCGGTCGAGGGCCTCGGCCAGGGTGGCCGACCCAAGCAGGCTGCGGCACAGGAACTCGAAGCTGCCGGGCCGCATGGGCTCGGGCATCAGGGCGAAGGCCTCGTCGCCGGCCGCGGCGATCACCCGGTTGTAGAACTGGGCATAGCGGTCGATGGGAATCCGGGTGGCGGGGTTTGCCAGATCGATGCCGGATTCGGACAGCAGCGCCTGACAGTCGATGCCCCGGCGGTGCAGACCCGCGAGCATGCCCGTGACGAAGCCCATGGCGACGGTCGCTGATTTGGCGCGGCTTTTTGTAGATGGGCTGACGGGCATCGTGCGGGCCTTGGTGACGATGGGCACTCGGCCGGGCGCCGGCACGGCGCCAACAAAACTTGGCAGATTTTGCACGATTGACGTCCGCCCGGGCAATGGCGTGGCAGCCCGACGGCTACTAAGATTCCGGCATCACACCAGACAACGCCGGAGACCCCCGATGACCGACATGAGCGTGGCGAAGAAGGCCGTCAATTACAAGCCGAAGCACAAGGTGCGCTTCGTGACCGCCGCTTCGCTGTTCGATGGCCACGATGCCTCGATCAACATCATGCGCCGCATCCTGCAGAGCTCGGGCGCCGAGGTCATCCACCTGGGCCACAACCGTTCGGTGGGCGAGATCGTGAACGCGGCGCTGCAGGAGGACGTGCAGGGCATCGCCATCACCTCCTACCAGGGCGGCCACGTCGAGTTCTTCAAGTACATGATCGA
>JAGRFX010000278.1 GCA_020445805.1 Rhodocyclaceae bacterium | reverse complement strand
AGGTTGCACTGCTGCGGCCGGCCGTCGACCAGGGCCACCATGTTGATGCCAAAGGTCGACTGCAGCTGCGTCTTCTTGAACAGCGTGTTCTTGACGATGTCCGGGTTGGCGTCCTTCTTGAGCTCGATGACGACCCGCATCCCCTTGCGGTTCGACTCGTCCCGAAGGTCCGCGATGCCGTCGATCTCCTTCTGGCGGACCAGGCTGGCGATGTCCTCGCACAGCTTGCCCTTGGAGACCTGGAAGGGGATGGCGGTGACGATGAGGCGGTCGCGCCGGTTGCCCGTGCCCTCCTCGAAGTCGATGTCGGCCCGCATCACGCAGCGGCCACGGCCGGTGCGGTAGGCCTCCCGGATGCCCTCGCGGCCCAGGATGAAGCCAGCCGTCGGGAAGTCCGGCCCGGGCACCCGCTCGATCAGGTCCTGCACCGTGGCGCTGGGGGTGTCCAGCAGATAGCGCAGGGCGTCGGCGATCTCGTTGAGGTTGTGGGGCGGGATCTTGGTCGCCATCCCGACGGCGATGCCGTCGGAGCCGTTCACCAACAGGTTCGGGAACCGGGCCGGGAGGACGACCGGCTCCTCCTCGCGGTTGTCGTAGTTGGGGCGGAAGTCGACGGTGTTCTGCTCGATCTCGCGCACCATCTCGACGGCGAGCGGCGCCATCTTGCACTCGGTGTACCGCATGGCCGCGGCCGGGTCGTTGCCCGGGGAGCCGAAGTTGCCCTGGCCGGCCACCAGCGGGTGCCGCATCACCCACGGCTGCGCCAGGCGCACCAGGGTGTCGTAGATCGCCGAGTCACCATGGGGGTGGTACTTACCCATGACATCACCGACGACGCGCGCGCATTTCACATACGGGCGATTCCACGCATTGTTCGCCTCGTGCATGGCATACAGTACGCGGCGGTGCACCGGCTTCAGACCGTCCCGAGCGTCCGGCAACGCCCGCCCGACAATCACGCTCATCGCATAATCGAGGTAGGAGTGCCGCATCTCGTCCTCAAGACTGATCGGGAGGGTCTCTTTGGCGAATGCGTTCATGGGAATGCTTTGTGGTTCAGGGGCGACAGGGAAAAACGCACAATCATATCACGCGGATACGTCGCCCTCTTTGCGGCCCCTGTGTTGCCTGAAAGCCACGCAATTGGCGCACATGCAACACTTTGTACAATCGTTGTTGTGTCAAGCCGCGTATGCTTAAATCGTGATGCGAATCACCGTGCGCCATTCAAAAGGCGTTTTCAAGAAAAGTAACTCGCTCTGAGGAGGATTCAGTCGTGAATCTGAAGCGTCTGGCAGTTCTTGCTGCTGTAGCCGGTACGTCTGTACTGTCCATTTCCACTGCCCAGGCCGCCGACGTGATGGTTGATGGCAAGGGTGAAATTCCCTACGTGATCGATGGCCGGAAGGTCGTTGCTCGCAGCGGTACCGGCCTGTGCTGGCGCACCGGCTACTGGAGCCCGGCGGCGGCCTCGACGGCCATGGCCGGCGAGTTCCCGGTGGGCTGCGCCTGCGACGGCGACATCGTACCGAAGGACAAGTGCGAAGCGCCCAAGCCGATGGCTGCACCGGCCCCCGCGCCCGCACCCGCCCCGGCCCCGGCACCGGCACCGGCACCCGCCCCGGTGGCCAAGCCGGTCTCGCTTGGCGCCACTGCGCACTTCGACTTCGACAAGTCGGTTCTCAAGCCCGAAGGCAAGGCCGCGCTCGACAATGACGTCGTTGCCAAGATGGGCAGCCTGTCCAGCGTCAAGTCGGTCACCGTTTCCGGCCACTCCGACCGGATCGGCAATGCGCAGTACAACCAGAAGCTGTCCGAGAAGCGCGCCGAGGTGGTCAAGTCCTACCTGATCGGCCAGGGCGTCGATGCCAACCTGATCGAGACCTTCGGCTACGGCAAGACCCAGCCGGTGCCGAGCGTGTCCTGCGGCAAGATGTCCCGTGCGAAGCTGATCGAGTGCCTGGCACCGAACCGCCGTACGGTCGTCGAAGTGAAGGGCATGAGCAAGTAATCGCTCCCCGTCTCGCGACACTGGGAACCCCGCCTGCGTGCGGGGTTCTTTTTTTTGGGTGTCCTGATTTAGCATCCACTGCCTACTGCCCCGGAGATGCCGATGAACGAGAAGGTCGACCTCGTGGTGACACCCCGCTGGCTCGTCCCCGTGGCGCCCGACTGCCGCCCGCTGGCGCATCATGCGGTTGCCGTGCGCAACGGCCGAATCGTGGCCGTCCTGCCGGCGGATGAAGCCCTGGAGCGCTACCGGGCCGAGCAGCACGTGGACCTGCCCGGGCACGTCCTGATCCCCGGGCTGGTCAATGCCCACACGCACGCGGCCATGAATCTGCTGCGCGGCATCGGCGACGACCTTCCCCTGATGGAATGGCTGAATACGGCCATCTGGCCCGTCGAGGCGCGACACGTGTCCGCCGACTTCGTGCGCGACGGCACCCTCCTCGCAGCGGCCGAGATGCTGCGTGGCGGCGTGACCACCTTCAACGACATGTACTTCTTTCCGGAAGCGGCGGCCGAAGCGGTCGACCGGACCGGTATCCGGGCGGTACTCGGCATCGTCGTCATCGAGTTTCCGTCCGCCTACGCCAGCGACCCCGACACCTATCTGAAGCGGGGGCTGGCCGCCCGCGACAATCTGAAGGGGCATGAGCGCATCCGCTTTGCACTGGCCCCGCACGCCCCCTATACCGTTGCCGACGCCACCTTCGAGCGCATCCAGAACCTGGCCGACGAGCTCGACCTGACCATCCATCTGCATCTGCACGAAACCGCCCATGAGGTCGAGGCCTCAGTGACCGAACACGGCACGCGCCCCATGGCCCGCCTGGCGAAACTGGGCCTCCTGTCTCCCAACCTGCTGGCCGTGCACGCGGTACACCTGGATTCGTCCGAGATCGAGCTCGCCGCCCGCCATGGCGTCCGCGTGGCCCACTGCCCCTCGTCCAACATGAAGCTCGCCAGCGGCATCGCCCCGATCCCCGACATGCTGTCCGCCGGCATGGCCGTCGGACTCGGCACCGACGGGGCCGCCAGCAACAACCGCCTGGACCTGTTCGAAGAGATGCGCCAGGCGGCCTTGCTGGCCAAGGTCGGCAGCCTGGACGCGACGGCTGTCAGCGCGACCCAGGCGCTGACCATGGCCACGCTCGGTGGCGCCCGGGCCGTCGGCCTCGATGACGGCATCGGCTCGATCGAGTGCGGAAAATGGGCCGACCTCTGCGCGGTCCGGCTCGACATTCCCGACCTCACACCCTGCTACGACGTGGTATCGCACCTCGTCTATGTCGCGGGCAGGGAAGACGTCAGCCACGTCTGGGTGGGCGGCAAGCTGGTGGCCCAGGATCGCCGCCTGCTGCACGTCGAGGCCCGCGAATTGCTGGCCATTTCGGCGCTATGGCAAAATAGGATCGCTCACGAAGGCGCATAAAATCAGGCTTTGCGCCAGCCATGCCCTCGCTGTACTGCGCCCGCCCATGACTTCCCAATCCAAAGCCGCACACACTGCCGCGCCAGGCGCCAGGCACCTTGTCGCGCTGGCCCTGGGGCTCTCGGCGGCCAGCCCGCTGCTGATGGCGGGCGATGTCGGACCCTATGTGGTGGATCAGCGCGGCCAGCCCATGCGAAGCGGGCAGAACCTCTGCTGGCGCACCGGGTACTGGAGTCCCGGTGCCGCAGAGACCAGCCTCATCGACGGGCGCCCGGCCGCCTGCACCTGCGAGCCCGACCTGATCCCCGCCAACGCGTGTGCCTCGCCCGCCGTGGCCGCGCCGCCGCCCCCCCCGGCAGCCCCCCAGACCGCCGCCGTTTCACCCGTCGCCCCGCCTCCGGTCAGCGCAGTCACCGGACCGGTCAAGGTCAAGCTGTCGGCGGAGGCGCGCTTTCGATTCAACACCTCGGTGCTCGACGACGACTCGCGGCGACGACTCGATGCCCTGGCCAGCGAACTGGCGGGTGTCGAACTGGAAGTCGTCCTGGCGGTCGGTCACGCAGACCGCATCGGGCCCGAGTCCTACAACCAGGAAATCTCCGAGAAGCGGGCGGCAGAGGTCAAGGCCTACCTGATCGGCAAGGGCATCCCGGCCGACCGAATCTACACCGAAGGCAAGGGCGAAAAGCAGCCCACCCATCTCACCGACTGCGCCGATCTGGGCCCCGAGGCGCGGCACAACCTGCGCCTGGTGGCCTGTCTCGAGGCCGATCGCCGGGTCGAGATCGAAGCCATCGGCATCCGATGAACCCGAACCGTCGAGCACACACGCGATGAATGCAGATCCGATCGAAGTCCAGAAATTCAGCGACCTCGCGCACCGTTGGTGGGATCCCCAGTCCGAGTTTCGTCCGCTTCACGAGATCAATCCGCTGCGACTCGAGTGGATCGACGGTCTCGCCCCCCTGGCGGGCAAGCGCGTACTCGATGTGGGCTGCGGCGGCGGCATCCTTGCCGAAAGCATGGCGGCCAAGGGGGCGGAGGTCACGGGCATCGATCTGTCCGAGAAAGCCCTTTCGGTCGCGCGGCTGCACCTCTTCGAGAGCGGCCAGGAGGTGAACTACCGGCACGTCAGCGCCGAACACATGGCCGCCGATCATGCGGGTGAATTCGACGTCGTCACCTGCATGGAGATGCTCGAGACGTGCCGGACCCGGCC
>JAGRFX010000026.1 GCA_020445805.1 Rhodocyclaceae bacterium | reverse complement strand
GGGATGGCGGCGCCATCGTGACGGCGCTCCAGCAGCAGAACGTGCCCTACCGGTTCTCGAACGGCGGCAGCGCCATCCTGGTGCCCGAATCCGTGGTTCACGACATCCGCCTGCGGCTGGCGGCGGAAGGCCTGCCGCGGGGCGGCATGGTCGGATTCGAACTGCTGGAGGGGCAGAAGCTGGGCGTCTCCCAGTTCCACGAGCAGATCAATTTCCAGCGCGCCCTCGAGGGCGAACTGTCCCGCACCATCCAGTCTGTCGCCACGGTGGCCAAGGCGCGCGTGCACCTGGCCATCCCCAAGCAGACCGCCTTCCTGCGCAACCCCCAGAAGCCGACCGCCTCCGTGATGGTCAACCTGCTGCCGGGCCGCAGCCTGAATGACGCCCAGGTCGCCGGCATCGTTCACCTGGTCGCCGCATCGGTGCCGCAACTGGAGACCGACCAGGTCAGCGTGGTGGACCAGAACGGACAGCTGCTGACCCGCTCGCCGGACCGCAACCCCGGTCTCGACCCGACCCAGCTGCAGTACGTGGATCAGCTCGAGCGGCAATACATCGAGCGCATCGAGACCATCCTGACGCCGATCGTGGGTGCGGGGAACTTCCGTGCCCAGGTCATGGCGGACATCGACTTCAACCAGTCGGAGCAGACGGCCGAATCCTTCAAGCCCAATCCCTCGCCGGAGCAGGCGATCCGCAGCCAACAGAACAACGAAGCGCTCACCGGAGAGTTCGGCCCGCAGGGCGTGCCGGGCGCGCTGACCAACCAGCCCCCGGTGCCGGCCACGGCACCGATCACCGCGCCGGCGGCCGGCGCGGGCGGAGCGGCCACCGACACGATCAAGAATTCCAACCGCAGTTCGGTCATCAATTACGAACTCGACAAGACCATCCAGCACGTCCGGCGCGCGGTCGGCCAGGTTCGCCGCCTGTCGGTGGCCGTGGTGCTGAACCACCGCACGACCACCGCGGCCAACGGCCGAACCGATACGGCGCCCCTCTCCGAAGAGGAGGTGCGCAAGATCACCGACCTGATTCGCGAGGCCGTCGGCTACACCGAGGCAAGGGGCGACACCCTGAACGTGGCCAACAGCATGTTCACGGCGGCAGCCACCGAAGAGTTGCCGGAAGTCCCGCTCTGGAAGGACCCGGAGATCATCGCGATCGCCAAGGAGGCCTTGCGCTACCTGATCCTGCTGGGTGTGCTGGCCTTCGTTGCATTCGGCGTGATCCGTCCCCTGATGCGCCAGATCATGCCGCCGCCCGCCGCCGAGGAAGAGGAAGAGGCGGCAGCCGACGAGGGCGAGGAAGGCGAGGAGGAAGGCGAGGAAGGCGCCGAGGTGAGCCTGTCCCCCGAGGCCGCCGCGGCTCAGAGCTATGAGGAAAAGTTGGCGCGGGCGCGGCAATTGGCAAAGGACAATCCGAAGATGGTGGCGAATCTGGTGAAGGAATGGCTGGGAGCGGGCGCACATGAGCAGCGATGAAGGGCTGGAGAAGGCCGCCACGCTGATGATGACGCTCGGCCCCGACGAGGCGGCCGAGGTCCTCAAGGCCCTGGGCCCGCGCGAAGTCCAGAAGCTCGGCGCGGCCATGGCCGCCATGGAGTCGCAGCCCCGCGACAAGGTGGAGCGGGTGCTCGACGAGCTCGACGCGCACGCGCTCAAGGGCTCGCCGCTCGAGGCCGACCACGAGCAGATCAAGGCCATGCTGACCAAGGCCCTAGGCGACGACCGGGCTGCCCACCTGATCAACCGGGTTCTCCAGGGCTCCGACACGGCAGGCATCGAGAGCCTCAAGTGGATGGACGCGGTGACCGCGGCCGACCTGATCAAGAACGAGCACCCCCAGATCATCGCGACCATCCTGGTTCACCTGGAATTCGACCAGGCCGGCGAGATCCTCAAGCAGTTCTCGGAGCGTCTCCGAAACGACGTGGTCCTGCGGATCGCCACCCTCGACGGGGTGCAGCCAACGGCCCTGAAGGAGCTCAACGACGCACTCACCCGCATGCTGGCCGGCTCGACCACCGTGAAGAAGGCCGCCATGGGTGGGGTTCGCCACGCGGCGGAGATCCTCAACTTCGTCGGCTCGGCGGCGGAGACGGCGGTCGTCGACAAACTGCGCGAATACGATCCTGACCTGGCCCAGAAGATCCTCGACGAAATGTTCGTCTTCGAGAACCTGCTCGACATCGACGACCGGGGAATCCAGACCATCCTGCGCGAAGTACAGTCCGACTCCCTGGTGGTGGCCCTCAAGGGCGCCCCGCCCGAGTTGCGCGACAAGGTCTTCAACAACATGTCGAGCCGGGCCGCAGAGATGCTGCGCGAGGATCTCGAGTCCAAGGGGCCGGTCCGCCTGTCGGAAGTCGAGGCGGAGCAGAAGGAGATCCTGAAGATCGTCCGGCGACTGTCCGAGGAAGGCCAGATCATGCTCGGCGGCAAGGGAGGCGACGATGCCTTCGTGTAAGCCGGCCATTGGCGGAGCCGATCGATGAATTCGATTTCGCGTCACCAGGCCTCGGGTGCCTACCAGCGCTGGCAACCGCCGGATTTCGGCCACCGGCCCGAACCCGAGCCCCTGCCCGAGCCGGAAGCCTTGCCGGACGCTTCGGCCCTCCAGGGAACACCGGACGCCCCGGAATCCGAGATCGCCCCCGAACCTGAGACACCGCAGATCAAGCTGCCCACTGCGGAGGAAATCGAAGAGATCTACGAGTCCTCCCGCAAGGCCGGATACGACGCCGGCTACGAGGAGGGGACCGCCCGTGGCCGCGTCGAGGCGATGCAGCTGCACGGTCTGGTCGAAAACCTGGACACGGCCCTGCAGGCCTTCGATGCCGAAGTTGCCGACAGCGTGCTCGACCTGGCCGTGGAAGTGGCGCGCCACCTGGTTCGACGCGAGCTGCGCGAGCATCCGGAAACCATCCTCGATGCCGTCCGAGAGGCCCTGCAGCAGTTTCCCCAGAACAACGCCATGATCCACATCCACCCGGAGGATGGGGCGCTGGTGCGCGAATACCTGAGTGACCAGCTGGCTCACCTGGGTCATCGACTGATCGACGACGAGGCGATGCAGCGGGGCGGTTGCCGCCTGGAAGCCACGGGCAGCGAACTCGACGCGACGATTCAGACCCGCTGGAAGCGCATCATGGCCAACCTGGGCCGGGAAGACGACTTCGACGGCGAGGACAGCTGATGGAACACCACGGCGAGGTCTGGCGCGCCTTCCTGAATGACTCGCGAAAGCTCGCGAGTGCCAGCGCCCCGTACCAGCTCTATGGCCGCCTGACACGGATCAACGGGCTGGTGATGGAAGCCGCCGGGCTCAAGCTACCGCTGGGCTCGGGCTGCCGGATCATGGTTCCCGGCAGTGGCGCGGTCGAGGCGGAAGTCGTGGGCTTCCACGGCGAGAAGCTCTACATGATGCCGACCGACGATGTCTTCGGGCTCGCACCCGGCGCGCTGGTGCTGCCGGTCGAACCCGTGCAGCCCGCGCTGCAGGCGCGCGAGCGCATCGAGCCGAGGCGGCGGGCGTCGGACCGGGCCAAGCACCTGCCGGTGGGTGAGGAACTCCTGGGGCGCGTCATCGATGGCGCGGGTCGCCCCCTGGATGGCAAGGGTCCGGTCAAGTCGAAGACCAGCCGCTCCCTCCAGGCCCGTCCCACCAACCCCCTGCAGCGCGCACCGATCCGCCAGTCCATGGACGTGGGCATCCGCGCCATCAACTCGCTGCTCACCGTCGGCCGGGGCCAGCGGGTCGGCCTGTTCGCCGGCTCCGGCGTGGGCAAGTCGGTGCTGATCGGCATGATGGCCCGCTACACCGCCGCCGATGTCGTGGTGGTCGGGCTGATCGGCGAGCGGGGTCGAGAGGTCAAGGAATTCATCGAAGAGAACCTGGGCGAGGACGGGCTGCAACGCTCCGTCGTGGTCGCCGCGCCTGCCGACACCAGCCCCCTGATGCGTCTGCAGGGTGCCGCCTATGCGACGACCGTGGCCGAGTACTTTCGCGACCAGGGCAAGCAGGTGCTGCTGATCATGGATTCACTGACACGCTACGCCATGGCCCAGCGCGAGATCGCCTTGGCCATCGGCGAGCCGCCCGTCACGCGCGGTTATCCGCCGAGCGTGTTTGCCCGACTGCCGGCGCTGGTCGAACGGGCCGGTAACGGTCCTGACGGCGGCGGCTCCATCACCGCCTTCTATACCGTGCTGACGGAAGGTGACGACCAGCAGGATCCGATCGCCGATTCGGCGCGGGCCATTCTCGACGGTCACTTTGTCCTCTCGCGAACGCTGGCCGACCAGGGGCACTATCCCGCACTCGACATCGAGCAATCGATCTCGCGCGCCATGCACAACCTGGTCAAACCCGTGCACCTGGACGTCGTCCGCCAGTTCAAGCAGTTGTTCTCGCGCTATCAGCGGTCCAGGGACCTGATCTCGGTGGGCGCCTACCAGGCCGGGGCCGACCCGGTACTCGACGCCGCCGTGGTCCTGTACCCCAAACTCGAAGCCTTCCTGCAGCAGCGCATCAGCGAGCGGGAGGGTTACGACGACTCGGTCCTGAAACTCGAAGCCCTGTTCTCGGCCCCATGAGCACCCCCTGCACCGTCCATGACGCCGCAACCTCCCCCGCCACGTCACCCGGGACCTTCGGATGAGTGAGAACTTTCCGCTTCAGAAGCTGCTCGACCTGGCCCAGGAGCGCACCGATGATGCCGCCCGAAGGTTGGGCGAGCTGATCGGGGCCGAAAAGGAGGACGGCCGCAAGCTGAGTCTTCTGCGGGAATATCGCGACGAGTACCAGGCGCGCTTCATGGAAGCGGCGCGCCTGGGCATCGGCCCGGACGAATGGCGCAACTTCAGCGCCTTCATCGGCAAGCTGGACGAGGCCATCGAGCAGCAGGAGAAGATTGTCGAAGCGGCCCGCGGTCGGACCGCGGCCGGACAGCAGGCCTGGCTCAGCGAGCGCAATCGGATGAAGGCCTTCGACACCCTCTCGCAACGCCACCAGAAGCAGGTGCTCCGCAAGGAGGCCAGGAAGGACCAACAGATGACCGACGAACACGCGGCCAAGCGGGGCCGCGACCGGGAAGACGACTAGCCGACTGGCACACTCCTTGCGCAGTCGAGCTCAGACAGGCTCCCAAGGACAAACGGCAATGCCCGAACTCTTCATTCCAGCCAACGGCAGGCCCACGGCCACGCAGGACACCCGCGCCCGCCAGCAAAGCGATGCCCAGGAACAGACCCTCGGCGCGCGGGATGGCGATTTTTCGCGAACGCTCCAGACCCAGCTGGAAGAACGCCGGGCCGGCGAGCGCCGCAATTCCTCGGCATCCGCGAGCGCCAGCCAGCCCGGCGGCGCGTCCGATCGAACAAGCCAGACCGCCCCGAGACAACCGACACGGGCCCGCCAGGAGCAGGCGTCCGAACCGCGTGAGCCAGAAGCCCCGGCAGCTTCAGCCAAGCCAGCGCAAGACACCGGGAAGTCCGAACATGCCGCCGACACGTCCGACGATGAGGAGGCGGTCCAGGATCCGGCAGTCGCTGCCGCCGCGGCGATGCCGCTTGCGGCACAACTTGCCGCGGCAGGCCAGACAACCGGCCCGACGCCCCCCAGCCAGGAGGCTTCGGCCACATCGGCCACCGGCGAATCGACCGCGACCGAGCCTTTGCCGGAGGCCATGAGCGCCGACACCCCGGATGAACAGTCTCCGGACGGGTCGAGCGGACGTCGCCCGGCGTCCCCCCTGCACGCTCAGGCGGAGTCACTCACCGCGGGCACCGACAAGGCTGGGGCCGCCAAGCCCGGCGCACCCGCGGACACCGCCGGGGCAACCGAGCTGCGAGCCCAGGCGGCGCCCATCAGGGAGATGGCGGTCCACAAACCCGACGGCGTGGCGGCCGCGGCGCCCCAGGAGAACGGGCTGTCTGCGACAGGCCAGGGTCTGGCCACCACCGGAGACGCCGGCGGCCAGCCTCCCCAGTCGCTCGCCTCGGCCCACCTCGCCGTTGGGGCCGGCCGGGCCCAGACCACGCCGGCTGCGCCGACACCCACCAGCTTCATCGCGACCCCCGCCGACCACAGCGGCTTTGCCGACGAGGTCGGTCAGCGCGTCGTGCTGTTCGCGGGCCGTGGGGAGAGCAAGGCGGAGCTGATCCTGACGCCCGCCCACCTGGGCAGGATCGAAGTCTCGCTGACCGTCTCGGCGGAGCAGGCCACCGCCCAGTTCCTGGCGAGTTCGAACGCCGCGCGCGACGCCCTCGAGCAGGCCCTCCCGCGCCTGCGGGAGATGCTGGCCGAGGCCGGCATACATCTCGGCGAGAGCCATGTGGGCACCCAGTCCGAGCAGCAGAGCGGAGACGGGCGCCAGGCGAGCCGTTACCAAGGTTCAGAGTTCGGCCCGGGGGCCGATACCATGTCAGAAGGGTCCCGGCGGTGGATACGCCAGGGCAGTGGAATGATCGACACCTTCGCCTGAGGGCGGGAATAGCGGGGTAGTGCCGCCGCTTATTCGCGCTTGATGGCGGCGGAGTCGCGAGACAATTCAGGCAGTGTAATAGGAGTTGACCGATGGCCAAGGCGCCAGCCAAACCCGAAGCCGAGGAAGGCGACGCACCCGCACCCAAGCGCGGCAAGAAGCTGCTCATCATCCTGATCGTGCTGGTGGTGCTGCTGCTCATCACCGCAGGCGGCGTGGTGTTCCTGCTGATGTCGAAGAAGAGCGACGACCACGCCGAAGCGGACACCCATGCCGACGAGCCGCCCAAGCTGGTGGTGGACAAGAGCAAGCCGCCCACCTTCGCCCCGCTGGAGCCGTTCACGGTGAACCTGCAGCCGGGCGAAGGCGATCACTACCTCCAGGCGGTGATCCAGCTGAAGGTCGTCGACCCGCACGTGCAGGAGGATCTGAAGGTCTTCATGCCCGAGATCCGTCACCGCATCAACCTGCTGCTCTCGAGCAAGCTGCCCTCGGAGGTCGCCGACATCGAAGGGCGCGAGAATCTGGCGGAAGAGATCATGATCGAGACGAACTACGTGCTCGGATTCGAGCCACCCAAGCAGCGCGCCCGGCGCGGCGCCAATGCCGAGCCCTGGGGTCCGGTGCTGGCCGTGCTCTTCGATTCGTTCATCGTCCAGTAGTCGACCTGGAGCGCGGAGCCAACCATGTCATCGGACTTTCTCTCCCAGGACGAGGTGGATGCCCTCCTCAGGGGCGTCACGGGAGAATCTGAAGACAGCGACGATTCGGACGAGGGTGGCGAAGGCGTACGGCCGTACAACCTAGCCACCCAGGAGCGGATCGTCCGTGGGCGCATGCCCACGATGGAGCTCATCAACGAGCGCTTCGCGCGCTACCTGCGGATCGGCCTGTTCAATTACATGCACCGCAACGCGGAAGTGTCGGTGGGTCCGATCAAGGTCCAGAAATACAGCGAGTTCGTCCGCAATCTGGTGGTGCCCACCAACCTGAACCTGGTCACGGCCAAGCCCCTGCGGGGCACGGGCCTGATCGTTTTCGACCCCAATCTTGTGTTCCTGGTGGTGGACAACATGTTCGGGGGCGATGGCCGTTTTCATACCCGGGTCGAGGGGCGGGATTTCACGCCCACGGAGCAGCGCATCATCCAGGGACTGCTGGGTGTCGTCTTCGCAGAATACCAACGGGCCTGGGCGCCGGTGTATCAGCTCACCTTCGAGTATGTGCGCTCGGAGATGAACTCCCAGTTCGCGAATATCGCCACCCCCAGCGAGATCGTGGTTTCGAACACGTTTTCGCTCGAGTTCGGCGGGTCGCAGGCGGAGATGCATGTGTGCCTGCCCTACTCGATGGTCGAACCGATCCGCGAGATGCTGTACTCGACGATGCAGAGCGACCACCTGACCCAGGACAAGCGCTGGGTGCACATGATGGGGCGCCAGTTGCAGGGCGCCGAGGTGCGGCTGGTCGCCAAGCTCGGCACCGCCAGGATCACGCTGGGCGACATCGTGAATATGAAGGTGGGCGACGTCATACCGCTCGACGTCCCCAATCTGATCCAGGCCGAAGTCGATGAAGTCGGCGTCCTTGAGGGACGTTACGGCGTCCTGAACGGCCGATACGCATTTAAGGTCGAACGCTTCCTGTCTCAGCAGGAGGTCGATGTCGCGCCGCAAGGAGAAGAACATGGCTGATGAAGATCAGATCACCGACGACGACTGGGCTGCGGCCATGCAGGAGCAGGCCGGCGCCGACGAGGGCGACATGAGCGACGCGGACGTCGAGGCGGCGCTGCGTGAGGCTGCGTCCGACGCGTCCAGCGCCTCGCCTTTCCAGGCCAAGCCGGCCAGCCAGCTGTTCCCGGATTTCGGCAGCGGGGGCCAGGGCGGCGGCACCCTGAACGACTACGACATGATCATGGACATTCCGGTCCAGCTCACGGTCGAACTGGGACGGACCAAGCTCTCGATCCGCAACCTGCTGCAGCTCGCCCATGGTTCCGTGGTCGAGCTGGACGGTCTCGCGGGCGAGCCCATGGACGTTCTGGTCAATGGCACCCTGATCGCGCAGGGCGAGGTGGTGGTGGTCAATGACAAGTTCGGCATCCGCTTGACCGACATCATCACGCCGTCGGAACGGATGCGGAAACTCAGGAATTGACGGCCCTGCTGGCCCAACACCCCGACGCCGCGCCCTGCGCGGCGTTTTTGTTGGCAAGCACGGCTCACCCGAGGCATCCTGTTGTGATCAGGACGCACAAGGAGACGTGCCATGCGGGCGATTATCACGGGGCATTCGGCCGGCTTGGGCGCGGCCCTGAGCGCAGCGCTGCTCGAGCGGGATTTCAGGGTGCTGGGGCTGTCGCGACGCTCGTGCGAACCCCTGCGCACGCGCTTCGGAAACCACCTCCACGAGTGGCACCTGGATCTGGCCGATCCCGAAGCCATCGGCAACCTGCTCAGCGGCCCGGACTGGCAGACCTTCTGCGCCACGGACGAGACCATCCTGCTGATCAATAATGCCGGGGTGCTGCAACCGATCGATCCGGTCGGCCAGCAGGGGGCCGAACGCATTGCCCGGGCGGTCGCCGTGAATGTCACCGCGCCGCTGGTCCTGACGGACGCCTTCGAGGCCTCGACCCGAAGATCGCCGGATCGACGGGTCATGCACATCTCGAGCGGGGCCGCGCGGACGGCCTACGCGGGCTGGAGCATCTATTGCGCGACCAAGGCCGCCCTGGATCACCATGCCCGCGCAACACGCGAAGATGGCCGGGAGGGGCTTCGGATTGCAAGCGTGGCGCCGGGTGTCATCGACACCGGCATGCAGGACCAGATCCGCGCCGTGGAAACCGACCGATTTCCGTCCGTCGAGCGATTCCGGCGACTGAAGTCGGACGGTCACCTCCAGACGCCCGAAGCCAGCGCCGCACGCCTCGTCGGCTATCTCCTCGGCGAGGGGTACGGCAGCGAGGCCGTGATGGACATCCGTGATCTGGGCTGAGGGACCGCCTCAGACGCCCTTGCACTGAGTGCCGAGCAACTCGTCGATGGCGCGCTCGACCTTCCCGTTGGGCTGGCGCTGCAGCCAGACACTGGTCTTTCCGACCAGCGGCCGAAGCACCTCGGCGTCGAGTTGCTCCTTGCCGAGTTCGACGAAGAGCGTCGAAGCCGCTGCGTGAATGTCGCTGCCCGCTTCGGCGAGGACCATGCAGACCATCGCCACCGACATCATGTCGGTCAGGTGGGCTTCGCAGAACCAGGGCTGCCCGACCGCCTCGAGCGCCACCAGCGCCGGCAGTTCGGTCTTGACCTGGTTCTTGATGCCCAGCGGCAGCAGCTTCTTGCGTTTCTTCTTCATTCGATCTTGACGGCCTCCCCACCGCGATCTTTAGCCGGAGCGATAGCTTCTTCCCCGTGATTTGGCCTGGCAACTGCGGCGGCGTTAAGCTCCCTGACCACCAGCCCGCCTGCCAAGCCAATGCCATTCGACAGCCTCGCCCCCGAACAGCAGATCATCGTCCGCATTCTTCTCTCCGTCGCGCTGGTCGTCGGGCTCGCGCTCGCCCGCCGCGCCGCCGTGAGGCGGGTGCGCGGCCAGTCGGACGTCCTCGACCCCAGGCGCCGGCGACAGCTCTTTTACATCAGCAATGCGTTCAACATTGCAACGGGCCTGGGATTGTTGCTGCTGTGGCTGGGTCAGGTCCAGAACCTTCTGCTGTCGCTGACCGCGGTGACCGTCGCCGTCGTGCTGGCCACCAAGGAGCTGCTGATGTGCATCAGTGGCTTCGCGCTGCGCACCGGCGCCAACAGCTTTTCGGTCGGTGACTATATCGAGGTCGGAGAGCTCCGCGGCGAAGTCACGGACTTCAACCTCCTGTCCACCAGCCTGCTCGAGACCCAGGGCGCAAATGGCGGCTACGCGCATACCGGCAACCGGATCGTGTTGCCCAACAGCCTCTTCCTCGCGTATCCGATCCGCAACGGCCGGCAGGTCCGTCCCTTCGTCGTCCACGATATACAGGTCACGATCGATCCGGTCGGCAACCCGGCGGCAACGCTCGAGTGGCTGGAAGCGCGCTGCCGGGAGGCCGTGGCACCGTTTGCGGAGCAGGCGCGCGACCACGGCGCGACGATCGACCAGAAGCTCGGCATCGACCTGCCCGGTCCGGATCCGGAGATCGCCCTCCGGACGTCCGACGCGGGCAAGCTGGTGTTCATTGCGCGCATCTTCTGCCCCGCCAGCCGTGCCCGCTTCATCGAGCGGGAGATCACCGCCGGATTGCTGCAGCATGTGGCAGGCATTCAGGGCGAGCCCCGGGGCGCCGACTGAGTGCGAATGGCTCAGACGCCCGAGCGCTCCGCCGCAAGGCAGTCCGCGTAGTCACTGTCCACGGCACAGATGTGATGGGTCAGCCAGTCGCCATACAGGAACGGCAGCAGTTCGCGAAGGGTCTCGCCATTCCCCTCCTCGAGCTTGACCTCGAAGGCCTGCAGGCTCTTGAGAATGCGACGGTGTTCGCCGCGATGGGCTTCCACCTTGTCGAGCGGATAGCCCGCATCGACCATGCGCTGCTCTTCGTAGGCGAAATGCGAGGTCACGTAGTCCGCGAGCAGGTCGAAGATCTCCTGGGCGGTCGCGCCATCGGCGTCGTGCCCGCCGCTCAGCAATTGTCCCAGGCGGTTGATCACATCGATCAGCCGCCGATGCTGGCGGTCGATCTCGTCGTCACCGACAGAGTACGCCGCACTCCATTGAATCGTCTGCATGGTCTGGCTCCTGCCCCCCGCCGAACGCGAGGCGCCTAATTCATGTCCCACAGCGAACGGATGATCGCAATCGACCCGCGGTAGCCGGAAAACGGCAGCATCCCTTCGATGGCGTAGCCGTCCGCCGAGGTGTCGCGCCGCCGCGGCGTCAGCATCGGCATGCCGTCGGGCCGGACGAAGGCCTGCACGATCGGGCAGGTCGTATTTCCCTGGCGTTTCCACACCACGGCCACCTCGCCGCTCGCCAGCTTGACGATGGCGCCAGGCGGGAACACGCCCACCTCGCGGATCATCAGCTTGATGAAACGTTCATCGATGCGCCCGCCCTGCTCCTGCATCAGCTGTCGCATGGCAGCCCGCGACACCATGGCCTTGCGGTAGGGCCGATCGCGAACCATCGCGCTGTACATGTCCGCCACTGCGAGGATCCGCGTCGGGATGCGCAGGGCATCGCCGGCCAGGCAGTCCGGGTATCCGCTGCCATCGATGCGCTCGTGGTGGTGTCGCACGGCATCCAGCCAGGTGTCGTTGGTGACGCCCAGCGCCCGCAGGATGGCGTCGCCGTCGGCCGGGTGACGATCGATGCGCGCCTTCTGTTCCGGCGACAGGGGCTGCTCCTGGGCGTCCAGACGATCCTGGATGTCGATCAGGCCGAGATCGTGGGTCAGCGCGGCGCAGATCAGTTGCAGGCGCGCCTCCTCCGGCACGCCGAGCTTCTTTCCGATGAGTTCGCAGACCGTCGCCGCCTGGGTGTGGTGAATGACCGCGTAGGCGCTCTCGTAGTCGAGATGCAGGTTGGCCAGCGCCGAATCGGAATCGTGGGTGCAGGCCTCCTGCACGGTGCTGGCGAGGTTCTCCACGCGCGCGACGAAGTCCTCGAACCGCTTCCCGACCCGGTAGTTGTCGAACAGCCGCCGCAGCCGCAGCTTGACGAGATCAAGCACCTCGAAGGTGGCGTGTTCTTCCTCGCGCTGGGTCGGCATCTCGCGATGTCCCGCGCCCAGCGGCCCGACAAGCACACCCTCCTTCCGCATGCCATTGGCGATCAGGTTGTCCAGCTGGCGCTGCATGTGAACCACGAATCCTTCCTTCAGCAGCAGCAGCCCGTTCCGGTCGAAGACCGAAAAAGGCAGGGGCTGCCCGATCTGAATGTCGGACCGGGCGACCGGTCGGAGGTTGGATGAATTCATGCGTCCATGCCCTGGCGGCACCGCCGTGCAGCCAAAGCCCGAATTGAGTGTGAGTTTGCCGCTTAATTACGGCAAAGATTGCCGGTTCCGGAGGGTAGTCTGCCAGCATGTGGACCCTGAACCCTGTTATCCGCCTTCTGCCAGCTGCCTTGGTGCTGGCGCCCACCTGCGTCCTGGGCGCCGACGAGGGCGTCGGCCTTGCCGGCACCCTTAGTCAGATGATCCTCGGGCTGGGCCTGGTACTGGCCCTGATGTTCGGCGCACTGCTCCTGATCAAGCGCCTCTCGCTGCCGCGCGGCCCGGCTGCCGCCAGCCTCAAGGTGGTTGGCGCCGCGGCCGTGGGGCCCCGCGAGCGCGTGGTGCTGGTCGAAGTCGGTGACAAGGTGCTGGTACTGGGCGTCGCCCCCGGCCAGGTCGAAAGCCTGCACACCTTCGACGCCTCGAGTTTCCCTAAGCCGTCCAGTGTCGAGATTCCGTCCGCGACCGGCGAAGGGTTTGCCGAGCGCTTCCGGCAAGTGCTGGAGCGTCGCAAATGAATCGCGCCGCCCTGCTCGCCGTCCTGTCGCTCGCGCTGGTGTTCGCGCCCGAGGCGCTCGCCCAGAGCCTCCCTGCCCTGACCAGCACGCCGACAGCCGGCGGAGGCAACACCTACAGCCTGTCGGTGCAGACCCTCGTCCTGCTGACGCTGCTGTCCTTCGTGCCGGCGACCGTGCTGATGATGACGAGCTTCACTCGGATCATCATCGTGTTTTCGCTGCTGCGGCAGGCCATGGGCACCCAGACCTCGCCGCCCAACCAAGTGCTGCTCGGCCTGTCGCTGTTCCTGACCTTCTTCGTGATGTCACCCGTCGCGGAGCGGGTGTACACCGAAGCCTACCTGCCGCTCTCGGAGAACGCGATCGGCATGGAGGAAGCACTCGCGCGCGCCTCGGTGCCGATGAAGACCTTCATGCTCGGCCAGGTCCGCCAGCCGGACCTGGAGCTCTTCGCCACCCTCTCCCAGACCGATCCCGTCGAGAAGGCCGAGGACCTGCCCTTGCGGGTCATTGTCCCGGCCTTCGTCACCTCCGAGCTCAAGACCGCCTTCCAGATCGGCTTCATCGTGTTCCTGCCCTTCCTGATCATCGACATGGTGGTGGCCTCGGTGCTGATGTCGATGGGCATGATGATGATGAGCCCGGTCATCGTCGCCCTGCCCTTCAAGATCATGCTGTTCGTGCTGGTAGACGGCTGGACCTTGCTGATCGGCTCGCTGGTCCGCAGCTTCGGCTGATCGAAAGGAGACCTCCATGACCCCCACCACCGTCGTCGAACTCGGCCGACAGGCTGTCGAGCTGACCCTGCTGGTGTCGGCGCCGCTCTTCCTGGCGGCCCTGGCCACCGGTCTTCTGGTGAGCATCTTCCAGGCTGCCACCCAGATCAACGAGATGACCCTGACCTTCGTGCCGAAGCTCGTCGCGATCTTCTTTACGCTGGTGGTCATGGGGCCCTGGATGATCACCCACATCACCGACTTCATTCAGCGGCTCTATTCGTCGATCCCGGGGCTGATCGGGTAGGCGGCTCGCCGTGCTGACCCTCACCGACGCGCAGCTGGACGCCTGGCTCGCTGCGCTGATGTTTCCCCTGGTGCGCATCCTGGGGGTGATCAGCTCGGCTCCGCTGTATGGCAACCGCGGGGTCTCGATGCGGGTCAGGGTCGCCATCGGCCTGGGGATCTCGATCGCGGTCCTGCCCGCCCTGCCGCCCATGCCACCGGTGCCGCCAGGGTCTGGTCTGGGCCTCGCCATCATGGTCCAGCAGTTCCTGATCGGCGCCGGCATGGCGGTGATGATGCGGATCGTCTTTGCCACCGTGGACGTGGCTGGTGAGCTCATCGGCCTTCAGATGGGCCTCTCCTTCGCGGCCTTCTTCGATCCGGATTCCGGCGGCCGCACCGCCGTCATCGCCGAATTCATGGGACTCGTCACCAGCCTGCTGTTCCTGGCGCTCAACGGACACCTGCTGATTGTCGACGTGCTGGTCCGCAGCTTCGAGTGGCTGCCGGTCAGCGCAACACCATTGCATGGCGATGGCTGGATGCTGGCGGTCAGGTTTGGGGCGACGCTGTTCTCGGCCGGACTCCTGCTGGCCATGCCAATTCTTGCGACGCTGCTGGTGGCGAACATCGCGATGGGAGTCCTGACCCGCGCCGCGCCGCAGCTCAACCTGTTCGCGATCGGATTTCCGATCACGCTCGGCGCGGGCTTCATCGTGCTGATGCTGTCGATGGAGGCCTTCGCGCCGACGATGCAGTACCTCTTCAATATGGGCTTCGAGTCGGTGGGGGAACTGATGCAGTCACTGCGCTGAACCGCTCAGTCACGAGTCTGCTCAGAAGACCCCGAAGGTCGCCGAGGCGATGAACTGCACTTCGATCTCGGCGTAGCGCTGGCCGAAGAACCAGCCCGAATCCACGCCCTCTTCCATGCGGGCGATCTGGTAGCCCGCCAGTCCCTGGCGACGGACCATCGATTCCGCCCACTTCACGACGCGCGCCCTGACCTCCCCATCGCCACCGGTGTGCAGGGTGGACAGCTCGAATCGCAGGCGGTGGCGTCCCCCGCCCAGATCCTCGTGGGCAACCGACCAGCGGTCCAGGGAAAGCCACGACGATCCGTCGTCGTCCGCCGCGGAGGCACTCGAGCGAGCGTCCTGGCGTGGCGCGGGCAGGGCGCCATACAGGCGTTCGTGTTCGGGATCGGACTGGGCCGATGCCAGCGCAGACACCAGGCACAAAAGGAGAGCGGCGCGCGTCATGATCAGTTCAGGAAGTTGAACAGGGACAGGTTCGCCACCCGCAGGAAGGACTGCTGGGCTGCCTGCAGGAAGGTCTGCTCGAGGGTCAGGTCGCTGATGGCCTCGGCGTAGTCCACATCCTCGAGCCGTGAGATCGTCTGGGCGTACTGGGTGTCCAGGTCGGCAGAGATGGTCTCCAGCGCCTCGACCTCGTTGACCCGCGAACCGATCGAGGCCTGCACGCGCAGCACGTTGTCGAGCGAGGAGTCGAGGTCCGTGAGCGCGGTGCTGACGGCATTGGGCATGTTGGCCGCCGGGTTCTCGAGGTCTGTGATCAGGCTCGAAATCACGCCGAACAGGCTGTTGGACGAGCCCGGCACCTTCATGAACACTTCGTCGCCGCTGTTGGAGACCGGCAGGATGCGCGAGGCGGACACCTGCAGGGTCCGCTCGCCCTGGTCACCGTTGTAGGTCACGCCGGCGAGGCTGCCACTGAAGGGCTGGGTATCGCCCTTGAACCCCGAGAAGACGTATTCGCCCGTGCCATCCTGGCTGTTGGCGATGGCGAGCAGGGCATCGAAGCGGCTGCGCAGATCGGTCGCCACAGAGTCGCGCTCGGACTGGCTGTAGGTGGCGTTGCCGGCCGCCACGGCCTGCTCCCGGATGTAGGTGATGAGGTTCTTGACGCCGTCGAGCTTGTTCTCGACCAGGCCCAGTGCGTCCTTGGCGTAGCCCTGGTTGGTCTGGAATTGCTCGTTGAGCTTCTTGGAACCGGACACCTCCAGCGCCCGGGCCGTGCTGATCGGATCGTCTGCCGGGGTAACCGCCTTGCGGCCGGTGGCGACCTGCTGCTGCAGCTGGAGCAGCTTGCTCTGCTGGTCCTGGATGGCGCCGATGCCCTTGTCGTAGATCAGCGAGGTGGTGACTCTCATGATGGTCTCCTGAAGCTTACTGGGCGATCGACAGGATCTCGTCGAACAGCCGTCCGGCGATCTGCATCACCCGCGCGGAGGCCTGATAGGACTGCTGGTAGCGGACCAGGTTGGCGGCTTCTTCGTCGAGGTTGACGCCGGACAGGGCCTCCTTCGACGCGCTCGCCTGCTCCATCAGGCGCTCCTGAGCCTGTACGCCCACCTGCACCTCCCGGGTCTTGCTGCCCACGGTACTAACGAGCTGCGAATAGACCGACTGGAAGGTCGCGGTTGCCGTCCCGGCCACGGGCGTGCCACTGCCGTCGCGACGGACCAGCAGCGACTTGTTGAACTGGAGTTCGCCGAGCGCCACCATGTTGCGGTTGTCCGAAACCCCGATGTCGCTTGCCGACGAGTTGGCCGACAGCGTGAAGGTATCCCCGTTCGAAGGCACGCCCGAGATCTTGAACTCGACCTCGAAGGCGACACCGGAACGGTTTGCAGCCAATGTGAAGGTCTTTCCGGCGGCATCGGTTGCCGGATTGAAGGACAGGGTTGCCGGAATGAACGACAGCCCCGTCGCGGCCGGCGTCAGCGTGTTGCTGGCCGAATTGAAGGTCATCACGATGTCGTTGAAGTCAGGCTTGTTGTCCGCTGGCAGCCCGTCCATGTTTCCGAGCACCACGGTATGGACTTCCGACAAATTGCCAGTACCTGCATTGGCGAGCGTGGTGTTACCCACCACCGGATCGGCGGCAGCTACCAGACGCGTGTCCTGGATGGCGACGGCGAGATCCCGGGCGCTGTTTCGGGTGGGCTGGATCAGGAACTGGTCGCCATCGACCAGCGAGGCGGCAGCCCCCAGGGTCACCGTCAGCCCGACGTCCGCGGCATTGACCGCCTGCCCGTCCGAACGACGTGTCAGCGTGTAAGCCGGTGTCGCCGAAGTGTCGACGGTCAGCAGGTATTCGTCACCCGTGAGGTTTGCGGCGCCAGCGGCGTCGAACGCCACCGTCACCGGGCTGGCGGCCCCATCAACGCCTTTCACGGTCGGGCTCAGGCCCTCGAAAAAATCACCACCGAAGGCCCCGTCCAGATCCATTCCGAGCCGATGCTGCTCGTTGAAGGCCAGCCCGAGACCGGCGGCGATCAGGCCCAGCTGGTTCTGCACCGGATCGAGGGTCTCGCGGCGGAACGACAGCGCGCCGCTCAACTGGCCACCACTCAGCACGCCCTCGGGAAAGATCACGCGGCCCCCCGAGGGGGTCTCGAGCGCAATCGCGAGCCGTTGCGGATCATCCGGCGAGGCGGAGGCTGAAAGGACCGAGACCTGGCCTCCGATCACCAGCGACTGGCCGGTTCCGATGAACACCGACACCGCCCCGCTGGCCTCCTCGACGGTGCTGACGCGCACGTACTGGTTGAGTTGCCGGATGAGTTCGTTGCGCTGGTCGAGCAGGTCATTGGCCGGCAGGCTGGATCCGGCCGCCTGGACGGAGGTGATCTGGACGTTGAGGTCCGCGATCTCGCGGGCATAGGTGTTGATCTGGTCGACCGAGCCGGCAATCAGCGTCTCGGTGCTGTCGCGGATCTGGTCCACGCGAGCGGCCAGCGTCTGGAAGCGGGAGACCAGCGATTCGGCGGAGGACAGCAGCGACTGGCGGGCCGGCACGTTGGACGGGTTGGCCGCCACGTCCTGGACCCCCTGGAAGAACTGCTCCATGGCCGCGGAAAGTCCCGCGTCGGCGTCGGCGAGGAGGTTGTCCAATTCGCCCACCTGCGCGGTGTAGGTCTCGAGTTCGGCGCGGCGCGTATCGGCTGCCAGCACCTGGTTTTCGAGATACTGGCTATAGGAACGCTTGACGCTCTCGATCCGCGTACCGGTGCCGAAGAAGCCAGCGCCGGAGAAGATCGGATCCTGAGTGCTCTGGACGACCGACTGGCGGCTGTAGCCCGGGGTAGCGGCATTGGAGATATTGTGGCCGGTCGTCACCAGGCCCGCCTGAGCGGCGTTCAGGCCGGTGATTCCGATATTGAGCAGACTGGCCATCTCGATTCCCTTGCGAGGATTGCTGTCAGTTCAGCTATGCAAGAGCTTTGCCAGTTTTTGTGCGGCGGAATCAGCCCCCGTTGAGGGCGGTGCGGAGGGTCGTACCACCAATGATCCGCTCGAGCTTGTCGGCATACATTGGATCGGTGGCATAGCCGGCCTGTTGCAGGCCACGGGCGAAGCCCGCAGCATCCTGCTGCCCGAGAACGCCGGCGTAGCGCGGGTTTTCACTCAGGAGCCGGGCGTAGTCGCGGAAGGCCTCGCCGTAGTCCGCATAGCTGCGGAAGCGCGAAGGCTCGCGATAGGCCTGCCCACTGCGGTATTCGACCGCATCGAGCGCCACGGAGGCGCCCTGCCAGTCGCCCCCGGCCTTGATGTTGAAGAGGTTGTGGGTGGGCTCGCCATGGGCGCCGCGCAATTCGTGCTGCCCCCAACCGGTCTCCAGGGCGGCCTGGGCCACCATGAAGTGGGCAGGGATGCCGGTTTCGCGACTGGCCGCCATGGCGTGCGGCCAGACCCGATCCACAAAGGCACGGGCATGCTCGGGAATCGTCGCCGACGCGGCATCGGCGGCCTGATCGAGCGGCAATTCGCCGCCGGCCGCGGCAAGGGCCCCGGCAGCATTTGCCGCTCCACGCACCGCTTGTGCCGCCAGACGGTCGAACCCGAGGGTCGGGGCCGGTGCCGCTGCGGGGTGCGCGCCCGCCGGGGTCTTTCCGGCCCCCAGCTGCTGCGCGATGACATCGCCGAAGCCGGTTCCGCCGCTGTTGGCGAGCTGGATGGCGAGCTGCTGGTCCAGCAGGGACTGGTACATGCGCGACTGGTCGCTCTCCAAGATGCCGTCCTTGGGCGAGGCATCGCGCATGGCCTTCAGGACCATGTTGAGGAACAGGGCTTCGAACTGACGGGCCGCAGCCCGGATCGCCTCCGGCGAATTGCCGTCGCGGCTGAGCCGCTTCAGTTCGCTGAAGCTGCGGGGATCGATGGCATTGGCGGATTCCGCGCCAAACATGGCCTCAGATCACCTCGAGGTCGGCCCGCAGGGCACCCACCGCCTTCATGGCCTGGAGGATGCTGACCAGATCCAGGGGATCGGCCCCGACGGCGTTGAGCGCCTTGACGACTTCGGCCAGGTTCGCCCCGTCGGGCACATTGATCAGGCTGCCCGGCGTCTGCTCGACGCTGACCTTGGCGTTCGAGGTCACGACGGTCTGGCCGCCGGACAGGGGCGGCGGCTGGCTGACCTGGGTATCCGTACCAACCGTGACCGACAGATTGCCGTGGGCCACCGCGCAGCCCTGGAGCGTCACCGCCTGGTTCATGACGACCGATCCGGTACGGGAATTGACGATGACCTTGGCCATCTGCATGGCCGGCCTGACCGGCAGGCTCTCGAGCATCCCGATGAAGGCGACGCGCGAGGTCGAGTCGGCGGGCGCGCGGACGCGGACGGTACGCCCGTCCAGCGCCTCGGCGGTGCCGAGCGCGGTGGCCTGGTTGATCGCGTCCACCACCAGTCGCGCGGTACTGAAGTCGGTGTCGTTCAACTCCAGATGGACAAATTCGCCCTGGCCGAGCGCCGTGGGCACAGCCCGCTCGACGGTCGCGCCCGCCGGCACGCGCCCGGCAGACAGGTGATTGATCACGGTGGACGCGCCGCCGGCCGAGGCGCCGGCGCCGCCGACCAGCACGTTGCCTTGGGCGAGGGCGTAGATCTGGCCATCCGCGCCCTTCAGGGGCGTCAGCACCAGGGTGCCGCCGCGCAGGCTCTTCGCATTGCCGATCGAGGACACCGTGACATCGATGTTCTGACCCGGGCGCGCAAAAGCCGGGAGATTGGCAGTCACCATCACCGCGGCCACGTTCTTGAGCTGCAGGTTGGTGCCGGGCGGAAGCTGCACGCCCAGGTTGCCCAGCATGTTGATGATGCTCTGCACCGTGAAGGGCGTCTGCGTGGTCTGGTCTCCGCTGCCATCGAGGCCCACCACGAGGCCGTATCCGATCAGCTGGTTGTCCCGCACGCCGGATACGCTGGCCAGATCCTTGATTCGTTCGGCATGAGCCGGAATGGCCAGTGAGGTCGAGAGCGCCACCAGCAAGCACAGCAGTCGAAGCATGGACATGGCGGGCTGCCTCCTAGAATGGCAAGAGCGCTACGAAGAAGCGCTGCAGCCAGCCCATGGCCTGGCTCTCGTTGATGTAGCCGCTCGACTTGTACTCGATCCGGGCGTCGGCCACTTGCGTGGACTGGACCGTATTGGCCCCGGTCACGTAGCTCGGATTGACGACCCCGGAAAAGCGGATGAACTCATTGCCCTGATTGATGGCGATCTGTTTTTCGCCGGAAACCAGCAGATTGCCATTGGGATAGACGTCGACCACCGTCACGGTGATGGTGCCATTGAACTGGTTGTTGGCAGCAGCCGAGCCCTGGCCCGTGAAATCGCTGGTGGTGCCGGCCTCGACGCCGAGACCCGCCAGACCCGTGAAAGGAACCTTGGCCGCCGAGGTGATGCCCCCCGACATCGTGGACGCCCGGCTGGCGCTGGAATTCGAGGCCTTCTGGGCGGCGTTGCTCTCGACCAGGTTGATGGTCAGCGTGTCGCCCAGCAAGCGGGCACGACGATCCTCGAACAGGGGGCGCGTCTGGCTGACCTGGAAAATGGCCCCGTTGGCGGGCGCGGTCTGCGCCGCAGGCACGGGGCGGACCGACATGGGCTGATGCACCGCGGTGCTGGCGACCGGCTCGAGGCTCGAGCAGGCGGCCAGGGTCAGGGCGAGGAGCGTCAGCAGCGCACGCATGAGGGCAGACTCCACTTACAGCTGCGTCAGGCGGCCCAGCATCTGGTCGGACGTCTGGATCGCGCGGGAGTTGAGTTCGTAGGCCCGCTGGGTCTGGATCAGCGACACCAGTTCCTCGGCCACGTTCACGTTGGCGGTCTCGATGAACTTCTGGTTGAGGACGCCCGCGCCGTTCAGCCCCGGGGTATTGGGGGTCGCGGTGCCGCTGGAGGCCGTCTCCAGGTAGAGATTTTCGCCCACCGCCTGGAGGCCGGCCGGATTGATGAAGGTCGCCACCTGGATGTTGCCGACCTGGGTCGGCGCGGCAGCGCCGGGCAAGGTGATGGACACCGTTCCATCGCGCCCGATGGTGACCGACTGGGCATCCTCGGGGATGATGATCGCATCCGCCAGCGGGTAGCCCGCGGCGGTCACGAGCTGGCCCGTGTTGTCCCGCTGGAACGAGCCATCCCTCGTGTACGCCGTGGTGCCGTCCGGCAGGGTGATCTGGAAGAATCCATTGCCGCTGATGGCGACGTCGAAGTCGTTGTCGGTCTGATTCAGGTTGCCCTGGGTGTGAATCCGCTCGGTGGCGACCGGGCGCACGCCGGTGCCGATCTGCAGCCCCGTCGCGATCTGGGTCTGCTGGGTCGTCTGGGCCCCTGCCTGGCGTATGTTCTGGTAGATCAGGTCCTCGAATACCGGGCGCGAGCGCTTGAACCCTGCCGTCGACACGTTGGCCAGGTTGTTGGAGATGACGTCGAGGTGCGTTTGCTGCGCGTCGAGGCCGGTGCGGGCAATCCAGAGCGAGCGGATCATGATGGGCTCCGTTTCCGATTCAGTGCATCCCGCCAATCCGGGACAGTTCCATGTTAGGGCCGCCGGGTCTGCGTCCTAGGCCGGAATACCAGCCGCTTTACCCGGCTAATCCGCGGCATCAAGCCGGTGCCAGCAATTGCGTGGCGGTCCGGTCGTCCTGTTCGGCTGTCGTCAGCAGGCGGGTCTGCATCTCGAACTGGCGTGCCAGCGAGATCATGTTCACCATCTGGTCGACCACATTGACGTTGCTGCCCTCGAGGAAGCCACCGATCACCCGGACCGACTCGTCGGCCGGCGCGGCGCCGCCCCCCCGCACGCGGAAGTAGCCGTCCTCGCCGCGCTCCAGGTTCTGGGCCGGCGGATTCACCAGCTTGAGGCGGTCGATGACATTGACCGTATTCTGGGCGCCCGTGGTCGGCACCGCGGACAGCGAGCCATCGCCACCGATCAGCACCTGGTTGTCCGGCGGGATCGTGATCGGCCCGCCCTCACCCAGCACCGGATAGCCCTGGGCGGTCTGCAGCACGCCGTTCGGCGAGAGCTGGAAGTTGCCGTTGCGGGTGTAGCCTTCCGATCCGTCGGGCAGGCGGATCGCAAACCAGCCCTCGCCCTGCACGGCGGCGTCGAAGGCGCGCCCGGTTTCCTGCAGCGGCCCCTGGCTGTAGTTGCTGTAGGCGGACGCATCGACCACGAAGGCGCGGGTCGGCAGCGGCGCATCGCTCTGGACCTGGACCGCGCGCAGGCGGTGGATCTCGGCGCGAAAGCCGGTGGTCGTGGCATTGGCGAGGTTGTGGGAGACCGCCGCCTGCTGTTCCAGCACATGCTTGGCGCCGGTCATTGCGGTGTAGATCAGGCGGTCCATGGTCGCTCCTCCCTTGCCTCAGCGCTTAGCGCAGGTTCACCAGCGTCTGCAGGATCTGGTCCTGGGTCCGGATCGACTGGGCGTTGGCCTGATAGGCCCGCTGCTGGGTAATCATGTTCACCAGCTCGGCCGTGAGATCGACGTTCGATTCCTCGACCGCACCCGCCGACAGCACACCGAGGCTCCCGCTGCCCGGCGCCCCGATCAGCGGCTGCCCGGAGGCCGGGCCCTCGCTCCACAGGTTTCCGCCGAGGGACAGCAAGCCGTTGGGCGCCTGGAAGTTGGCCAGCACGATCTGCCCCAGGTTGCGGGACTGGCCGTTCGAATAGCGACCCTGGATGGTGCCGTCCCGATCGATCGTCACGCCGGACAGACGACCCGATGCGTAGCCGTCCTGGGTCTGGCTGTTGACCCCGAAGGCGCTGCCGTACTGCGTCGTCGTATCGAGGAACAGATCCACGTCAAAGTCGGCAGCGCCGCCAAAGGCCACGTTGTCGAAGTCGATGGTCACGGTTGTCGGCGAGGCCGAGGTCAAGGCACCCGAGCTGTCGAACTGGACGCTCACCGGCGTGGTCGGCACGGTACCGCCGTCGACCTGCGTGTACATCTCCCAGTCACCGACGCCGGTGGCCGAGGCCGGAATCTTCCGGAAGTACAGGGTCAGGACATGGGAGTTGCCGAGGCTGTCGAAGACCGACACCGAGGTCGATGAGCTGTAGGTCGTCGGATCCAGTTCGTCGAATGCCGGATCACCCGCCGCGGTATCGAAGACGGTGGCGCGGGAGTCGAGGTTCATGCCCAGGCGCGCCTCGGTCGTCACGTTCGGCTGCAGGTCGGAGGTCTGGACCTGGAGGGGCGCCGGCTGCGCCGGCAGGATCACGCCGGCAGCATTTGCCGCGTATCCCGTCAGCTGGTAGCCGTTGCCGCCCACGATGAACCCGTCCTTGTCCACCTCGAACTGGCCGTTGCGGGTGTAGGCGATGGAGCCGTCGCCCTGCTGGACCCGGAAGAATCCCGAGCCGTTGATGGCCACGTCGAGGGGGTTGTTGGTGGGCGAGATGTTGCCCTGGCTGAAGATCTGGTTCACGCCGCCGACGGCGGTACCGATCCCTACCTGGACGCCGGCTGTGGCGCCATTCAGGGCGGCGGCGAACACGTCAGAGAACTGTGTGTTGGCGAACTTGAAGCCAACGTTGCCCGAGTTGGCGACGTTGTTGCTGATCACGTCCAGCGACTTGGAGGCAGCGTTGAGTCCGCTCAATCCGGTCTGGAAGCCCATTTTCCTAACTCCTGATCAGAGAATCTGACGAATTTCCGACATGCCGAACATGCCCAGAGAACCCACTTCCGCACTCACGCCCTCGGAACCGCGGACCACGCTGGTGACGACGCCACGCTCCAGCGCGGTCACACCCACATTGCCCTCCGAGTTCTGTGCGCTGACCGAGATCTGGTAGCGCCCTTCGGCGGCCGGGGTCCCGTTGAGGGTGACGCCGTCCCAACCGAAGTTGTGGGTGCCGGCATCGAGTGCGCCCAGGTCAAGCACAGCAACTTCCAGGCCATTGCCGTCGCGGACGGACACCTTGACCGACTCCGCGGGGTCCTCGATCGTCAGGCCGCCCCAGGCGCCGTCGGCCCCAAGGTCGAGGTGCTCGCCCGGCACGAGCACCGAGCGCCCGACCAGCGCGGCTGCCTGCATGGTCTCGTTGCCGGCCAGCCCGTCCAGCAGACGCCCCATGGTCAGGTTGAGCCGCTCGATCCCGTCGACGGTGCTGATCTGCGCCAGCTGCGAGGTGACCTGGGCGTTGTCCAGGGGGTTGAGCGGATCCTGATTCTTCAGCTGGGTGGTCAGAAGCGTCAGGAACTTGCTCTGGGCTTCGTCCTGCGCACTGCTCACCTCGGCGCTGCGGGCCAGCGAGGCCATGACGTCGGCCGTCGAGTTGCTGGAAATGGGAGAGGTGGCCATGGTGTGCTCCGGCGAAGGCGTGATTACTGGTTCTGTCCGATCTGCAGGGTCCGCTGCATCAGCGTCCGTGCGGTGCTCATGACTTCTGCGTTGTTCTGGTAGGCGCGCGAGGCGGAGATCATGTTCACCATCTCCTCCACCACATTGACGTTGGGCATCGCGACATAGCCCTTCTCGTCCGCAGCGGGGCTCGCCGGGTCATAGACCAGGCGCGGCGGCGCAGTGCTCTCGACCACCTCGGTGACCTCGACGCCGACGGCGGTCGAACCGGACATCGGACGTGCGGCGAAGACCACCTGCTTGGCACGGTAGGGTTCCCCATCCGAACCGACCACGCTGTCGGCGTTGGCCAGGTTGGAAGCAGTGGTATTGAGGCGGGCCGACTGGGCATGCAAGGCCGAGCCCGCGACCTTGAAGACATCCATCATGCTGCTCATCGCTCAGCCCTCCGCTTACTGGCCACTGATGGCGCGCTGCATGCCACTCAGCAGTCCATTGATGAAGGTCAGGCTGGCTTCGTAATGCAGGGCGTTCTCGGCGAAGGCCGCGCGCTCCACGTCCATGTCCACCGTGTTTCCGTCCACGTTCGGCTGAACCTGCGTACGGAACAGGGCAAATCGATCGAGCGGCTGGGCGGTCGCACTCGCCTGGTGGCCGGCCGCGGTCGTCGCCAGGGCCAGCGGGCCGAGGCGATTGCCGAGGGCGCTGGTCAGCGCCTGACCGAAATTCACGTCACGCGCCTTGAAGTTGGGGGTGTCCGCGTTGGCGATGTTGGAGGCCAAGAGCTCCTGACGGTACGCGCGCAGATTGAGCGCGGTCTGGTGGAACGCGAGTTCCTGGTCGAGTCTGGCTTTCATGGCTTGCTCCTCCTGTGATCGCCCGGCGCGATCCGGTATCGCGGATCTGCCGGCAGCCCTCTGATCGCACCTTCCATGCCAGCCATGGTAGAACCGCGACGGCAAGCCCTTTCCCGCGATAAGGCCGGTAAAAGAGCGGCAATTCGCCCATCGGGGAGCGGCAAGCAGGGCCTGCACGCAATCGCCCGGGACGGCAAAGCTTGCCGGCCATTTGCCGCCAGGAGCCCAGGGGGCGTTCGGACCGGCATCCGTCCGATTCGTGGTTCAATCACGGCATGCGGACCTCCCTGACGCTGCTTCCCACCCTGCTCCTGATGGCTTTGCTTCCTGGCCCGACAGAGGCCAGGCAGCCCCCCGAGCCGGTCAAGGCCCTGGTATCGCGCTACCTCGCCGAACGCACGGCCGGGCTGGCGGGAGAGATTCACATCTCGGTGGACGACCTGGATCCGAACAACCATCTCCCCCCCTGCAGTGCGCTCGCAGCTTTTCTGCCCGAGGGCCAGCGGGCGTGGGGAAACACCACGGTCGGCGTCAGCTGCCAGGAGCCGGCCCCATGGACCGCCTATCTGACGGCCCGCGTCGAGGTCATCGGTGACTACCTGGTGCTGGCGCGCCCGCTACGGGCGGGCCAGGTGGTCGGGCCGGACGATCTCTCCTGGCAGCGTGGAGACCTCACCAGCGAGGGTCTCGACGCATTGACCGACGCCACCCAGGCCGTGGGCCATCCGGCCCGGATCGCCGTGGCGTCGGGACAACCTCTGAAGCGCGCGATGCTGCACCTTCCGCCCGTGGTGCAACGGGGGCAGGTGGTGCGTGTGGTCACCCAGGGTTCGGGGTTCAGCGTGTCCAACGAGGGCAAGGCCATGAACAGCGCCGGTGTCGGCGAATCGGTCCGGGTCCGGCTCCAGAAGGGCCGCATCGTGACCGGGGTGGCGCGGGAGGATGGAATCGTGGATATTTCACAGTAACCCGTCCGGGTTCGGCACCGCCAAACCCATTCGTGTCGCGCCTCATAAATTTTTTAACGATTTTGGGGGCTTGCGGATGCTAAGCCGCGGGAAATGGGTCTAAAGTTGGGCGCGAGTCTGGCCGTTACGTCAGTCAGATTCCTACTGAGGACCATTACCGTGAAAATCGACAACTCGATCAAGCCTGTCGGCAATCTCGAAACCGGAGAAGCCCGCAGCAAGACCGTGGCGACCACCGGGGCTCCGCCATCCGCCGCGCCCAGCGGTGACCGAGTCGACCTGTCGTCCCTGTCCACCGGCATGCAGAAGGCAGAAGCTGCGATCCAGTCCACGCCTGTTGTCAATCAGGTGCGCGTGGATGAGATCAAGCAGGCCATTTCCGAAGGCCGCTTCAAGGTTGACGCCAACAAGGTCGCCGACGGTCTCATTGATAGCGTTCGCCAGATGCTGGCGGCTCAACCGAACTAGGCCTGAGTGAAATCTCGCTTGCCCGACCGGCAGTTCCTGTCTCGTCTACTGCAGGAAGAGTCGGTTCTCCTGGACGATTTCGTCTCCCTGCTCCGGCAGGAAGAGACGCTGTTGCTGGACGGCCAGACGGATGCCTTGCTTGAGATGGCCGAAAGGAAGACCGCCATGTACAGGCGGCTGCAGTTCCTGAGCGACGAGCGCACCCGCGCGTTTTCGGGTGTGCACGCGAAACTCGACGACGAAACGATGCGCCTGGCGCTGCAGGGCGCGCCCGATGCCATCCGGCAGTGGGACCGCGTGATTGCCGCAGCCGGTGAGGCCGCACGCCAGAATGAGTCCAACGGCCGCCTGATCACCGAACGCATGCAGGGCAACCAGCAAGCCCTGACCGTCCTGATGGCGGCCGCTGCCCAGCCGGGTGCCACCTACGGACCGGACGGGCAATCTCGGCCCTACCTTTCCGGTCGACGCTTCGGAAGCGTCTGAGGCCTCGGCCTCAACCCAACAGGTGTCGCCGCGCTCGACGGCACGGTCCTGCTGATTTCTTCCTGATCACGGCGCCCCGGCCTGCGCAAGAAGGCCCGCCGGCATACCTGCGCCCCCCGATGCCTCGCCATTCCTGAAGGACACGACGGTCAGGCTGCGCCTCGACCGCGCATCACCCTGCCGTCGACGTGCTTCGTCGCGGGCATCCGTGAAGGCGCGCGCGACCGGGGGCGAGGCGCCCCCGCCCCGGCAAGCGCCGGGCGGCAAAATATTCCATGCGTGCCCAGCCTTTCTTGCCGGTCATGGCGGTGAGAAACGATCCAATGCGGCAATTTGCCGCATCCAAGGCCTCAAATTTTCACGATTTCCAAGTTGGCATCCTTGTTGCAGAGAGGGGGCCGTGAGCAGGTGATCACCCAGTGGCATCTGCCCCAATTTGCATAGGACGGGAATCCGACAAGGAGTGACATCATGGCCTCGATCATCAACACCAACATCCCCTCGCTGAATGCGCAGCGAAACCTCGCATCGTCGCAGGGGGCCCTGAATACCGCGCTGCAGCGCCTCTCATCCGGTCTGCGCGTCAATAGCGCAAAGGACGATGCGGCCGGCCTCGCAATCGCGACGCGCATGAATGCCCAGGCACGCGGCATGACCGTCGCCATTCGCAATGCGAACGACGGCATCTCCCTGGCCCAGACCGCGGAAGGCGCACTGGGCCAGATCAAGGATCACCTGCTGAGGATGCGGGATCTGGCCATCCAGTCGGCCAACGCGACCAACTCCTCGAGCGATCGCGCAGCGCTGCAGTCCGAATTCACCCAGCTCCAGGAGGAGATCGACCGGATCGGATCGCAGACCACCTTCAACGGTCTGAAGATCCTCGGTGCGGACGCAACCGCCCAAGTGTTCCAGATC
>JAGRFX010000277.1 GCA_020445805.1 Rhodocyclaceae bacterium | reverse complement strand
CCACCCTGATCGATGAAGCGGGGCGGGGGGATTCGGCCGCGGCCGATCGCACCGTGGACTCGGTGTGCCCGTTCTGCGGCGTCGGCTGCCAGCTGACCTACCACGTCAAGGACGACCGCATCCTCTTCGTCGAGGGCCGCAACGGACCCTCCAACGAGAACCGCCTGTGCGTCAAGGGGCGTTTCGGCTTCGACTACCCGAACCACCGCTCGCGCCTGACGAAACCGCTGATCCGCAAGCCCGGCGTGCCCAAGGGCCTGGACCCGGATTTCGACCCGGCCGAGCCGCTGACGCATTTCCGCGAGGCGAGCTGGGACGAGGCCCTCGATCTGGCCGCCGCCGGCCTCAAGCGTCTCCACGAGGCCTACGGTCCACCGGCGCTGGCCGGCTTCGGCAGCGCCAAGTGCTCGAACGAAGAGGCCTGGATGTTCCAGAAGCTGGTCCGCACCGGCTTCCGCTCCAACAACGTGGACCACTGCACGCGCCTGTGCCACGCGAGTTCGGTGGCGGCCCTGATGGAGTGCATCGGCTCGGGGGCCGTGACCGCCTCGTTCATGCAGGCCCAGAACGCCGACCTGGTGATCCTGACCGGCTGCAATCCCACCGTGAATCACCCCGTGGCGGCCACCTACTTCAAGCAGGCCGCCAAACGCGGTACCAAGCTCATCGTGCTGGACCCGCGCGGCCTGACCCTGGGCGAGCACGCCCACCGGACGGTCCGCTTCAAGCCCGGCGGCGATGTCTCGCTGTTCAACGCGATGCTGAACGTGATCGTCACCGAGGGCCTGGTGGACGAGGCCTACGTCTCGGCGCACACCGAAGGCTTCGAGGCCTTCCGGGAGCACGTCAAGGCGCTGACCCCCGAGGCCATGTCGCCCCTGTGCGGGGTGGCGCCGGACGAGATCCGGGAGATCGCCCGCCTCTACGCGAACGCCGAGCGGGCCATGATCTTCTGGGGCATGGGGGTGTCGCAGCACGTGCACGGCACCGACAATGCCCGCTGCCTGATCTCGCTGGCGCTCGCCACCGGCAATGTCGGGCGGCCAGGCACCGGCCTGCATCCGCTGCGCGGACAGAACAATGTGCAGGGCGCCTCCGACGCCGGCCTGATCCCGATGGTGTTCCCGGACTACCACCCGGTCGGCGACGTCCAGTACCGGGCGGCCTTCGAAGAGCTGTGGCAGACGCCCCTGGAGGACAAGCCCGGCCTGACCGTGGTCGAGATCATGGACGCCATCCATGCCGGCACCATCCGGGGCATGTACGTCCAGGGTGAGAACCCGGCCATGTCGGACCCCGACCTGCACCATGCCCGCGGGGCGCTGGCGAAGCTCGAGCACCTGGTGGTGCAGGACCTCTTCGTCACCGAAACGGCCCAGTTCGCCGACGTGATCCTGCCGGCCTCGGCCTGGTCCGAGAAGGACGGCACCGTCACCAACACCAACCGCCAGGTCCAGATGGGGCGTGCGGCCGTGCCGCTGCCGGGCGATGCCCGGCAGGACTGGTGGATCATCCAGGAGATGGCCCGCCGGCTGGGGCTGGACTGGAACTACACCCACCCGCGCGATGTGTATGCGGAGATGCAGCGGGGCATGGCCTCCCTCGACCACATCAGCTGGGAGCGGGTGGCCCGCGAGGAGTCCGTCACCTACCCGAGCCCCGCGGAAGACAAGCCCGGGCTCGACGTGGTGTTCGGCGACAGCTTCCCCCGCGCTGGCGGGCGCGCGAAGTTTTCGCCCACGGTGCCGCTGCCGCCCGACGAGCCCATCGACGAGGCCTTCCCCACGGTGCTGATCACCGGCCGCCAGCTGGAACACTGGCACACCGGCTCGATGACGCGGCGCTCGCGGGTCCTCGACGATCTGGAGCCGGCCGCCGTGGCGACCCTGTCGCCGCGCCAGCTCGAGCGGATCGGCGTGGCGCCGGGTCAGCCGATGCGCATCCAGACGCGGCGCGGCGACATCGTGCTGACGGCCCGTACCGATCCGCTGATGCCGGAGGGCATGGTGTTCGTGCCGTTCTGTTATGTGGAGGCGGCCGCCAACATGCTCACCAACCCGGCCCTGGACCCCTTCGGGAAAATCCCCGAGTTCAAGTACGCGGCCTGCCGGCTGTCGCCGGCCCAGAGCGAGGTGCCGGCCTGAGCAGGGACAAGGCCGTGATCCGGACGAACCAGTGTCCGGATCACGGCCTCGCGTGGTGCCGTGGACGCGCCTGCGCGCGGCTCAGTCGTCGTACTTGATATAGCGGAAGCGCTGGTCGTCCCTCGGCGTGCCTTCCAGGGGGCCGCCTTCCCTGCCCGGCTGCCAGCCCACCACCTCCTCGATCTTGCGCGCCAGCGCGAAGTCCTTGTCGGTGATGCCCTTGGCCGAGTGGGTCATCAGCTTGACGATCACAAAGGCGTAGGAGACGGTGAGGTCCGGATGGTGCCAGGCGGCCTCGGCCAGATGGCCGACCGTATTCACCACCATCAGGGTGCCCTTCCAGCCCTCGGTCCGGATCTTCCGGCGAATCCAGCCGTCTTCCAGATGCCAGTGGGGCAGCTCTGCGGCCAGGCGCTCGCGCACGGTGGCTTCGTCCATCGGGGTCTCTCGGGTGCTCATGTGGGGGCCTTCCTGTCGGCGTCGGGACTTCGACCCTAGGCGAGCCGCTCCTCGAAGGCAAGGCGACTCAGCGGGGCCCGGGGCGCTCGTCGCCGACCTGGCGCGCCGCCCACTGCATCGAGGCGCTCCCCAGCTGCCGGATCAGGGCCGCAGTGACGACGGACCCCAGCACCCCGGACCAGGGGCGGAGCCGCACCAGCAGGGCGCCCGCCAGCGCTGCGCCGGCCAGGGAGCGACCCGGGTAGCGGCGCACGATCTCGCTGGCGGCCGGCGCCACCACCTGTTCCAGCACGTCCATGGGGGCCAGCTCTTCCATGGGGGGCGGCGGATTCCGACGCGACGTCGCCGGGGCCAGCGCCTGGCGCAGGCGCGCACGGCTGGCTTCGAGCCGGGCTTCGGCCGGGCTGGTCTCGTCGTCGGGCAAGGGGGCTTCGGGCTGGGTGTTCATTTTCGGATCTCCCGGATGAGGGCCAGGTCGTTGTCGAACTGATCCCAGGTCCGACCCAGCGGTTCGTCGATGTCCCGCCCGGTCACCAGATGCAGCGTCGTGCCGACCGAGATCGCCAGCGGCACCAGCGGCACGATCACGAAGGCCCAGTGGTAGGGGATGCCCCCGGCCCACATCAGCGTCGCGACCCCCGCCAGGATGACCGCCGTCAGGCCCGAGCCGAGTGCGACCAGGCCCAGGGCGAGGCGGCTGAGGAGCCGGGCGCGGAAGTGGCGCAGGTCTTCCCGCGCCAGTTCGGAGTAGGCGTCCAGGTGATCCACCAGCCACTCGGGCCGGCGGATCATCATGCGGACAAGAGAGGGAATCATGGCTGCGCTCCGCGCTGCCTGCCGGCCATTCAGCGACGCGTCGCCATGCCGGCCAGGATCGCGATCAGGGCGCCCGTCCCGGCCGCGAAGGCCAGCGACTTCAGCGGCTGCTCCTGGACGTAGGTGGCGGTCCGGTCGGCCATGCGGGAGGCGGTCTCCTCCAGGCTGCCGGCGCCATCACGCACGCGCGATTCGATCATCCCGGCCCCTTCGCGGACGCGGGACTCCAGCTTGCCGGCTTCCTCGCGGACAGCCTTGGCACCGTGATGGATCAGGTCGCGGGTCGCTGAGCGCACGTCGCCCAGCGATTCGCGGGCGCGGCTCATGGCCTCGCCCTCATGGGGGCGAACGGTCGCCGGGGTGGTTTCGATGGGGGTGGTCTCGGTGGTAGCGGCTTGCATGTCAGTCTCCTGTGGATGGGATGGAAGTGTCCGGTCGTGAGGGCCTGGGGCCGGTCGCGGCGAACGCTTAACTCCATGCTAGGCAGGGGGACGTGCCACCACCGTGGGAGGCCGGGCCGCCGTCGCGTCGGACGGGCGACGCTGCCCCTGTAGGCGGGATCCGACAGCCCGTCCGGCTGCACGGCGCGGAGGGTTTTGTTGCACTTTCGCGGGCACCTTCGCAGGGGCGGCTGTCAGAATCGGCATCGCAAGGAGATTGATCATGAATGCACGACAGACTTCCCGGCGCGACCCGGTCTCGCGCCCCCGGCGGTGGCTCGCGGGTGCCGCCCTTGCCATGAGTGTGGCGATCACGCCCGCACTGGCGGTTGCTGCGGACAGCGAGGCGCGGGACGCAGGACGGGCGATTGGCGAGGCGGTCGCCCACGTGGTGGACAGTGCCAAGACCATCGGGCTCACGGTGGGACGCAACGCCGCCGAGATCGGCAAGGCCATCGGGCACGCCGCAGCCAACGCCGGCCGGACCATCGGCCGCACCGCGGCAGAAGGTGGCCGGGCCCTCGGACGCGCCGTCCGCGGCGATGATGAGGTGGCCCACTTCTAGGGACCGAGCGGCGGCTGCGGCGCTGCAAGAAAAAATTTGACGTCCTGCGTTTCCTCCGTATAATGCGCGACTTCGCAGGCGCGTAGCTCAGTTGGTTAGAGCACCACCTTGACATGGTGGGGGTCGTTGGTTCGAGTCCAATCGCGCCTACCAAACACTGCGGGTACACCATGGCATTTCGAACTACGACCGAGTGCTGAGCGCTGACAGATCGAGTCCGACATCCCTGGTGTACCAACTAAAAAGT
>JAGRFX010000276.1 GCA_020445805.1 Rhodocyclaceae bacterium | reverse complement strand
TATTGCCCGTCCGCCACGCAGGCGGCGGCGCCTTACCTGCCGCCTCGCGCCAGCGCCTCCTCGAGCAGGGCGGCCATCTGCTGATCGAAGGCCACCAGCCTGATCACCTCCGGCGCTCCGGCGCCGGCCCATTCCCTGCAAACCCGCACGGCGATCGCGCAGGCGAGCGCCGGCGGGTATCCATACACGCCGCAGCTGATGGCCGGAAAGGCCAGCGAGCGCACTGCGTTTGCGCGCGCGAGGGTCAGTGAATTCCGATAACAGGCCGCCAGCTGCTCCGGCTCGCCCTGAGCACCGTCATGCCAGACGGGTCCGACGGTGTGAATGATCCATCGCGCCGGCAGGTCGAAGCCCGGGGTGATCCGCGCCTCGCCCGTAGGGCAGCCGCCCAGTGTCCGGCAGCAGTCGAGCAGGCGGGGGCCGGCGGCGCGGTGGATTGCGCCATCGACACCGCCACCGCCCAGCAGCGACGAATTTGCCGCATTGACGATGGCGTCGTAGCCAAGTGTCGTAATATCGCCCAGCCATACTTCGATGTGCGTCATGTCCGGCGGCTCCTCGAGAACACGCGGGTTGATTCGTGGTGCATGATGGGACTAACTTAATACGGTAATACGGAATACGGAGGTTCGATGGCCGGGCAGATCGTGGCGGTTGTATCCCAGAAGGGGGGCGCGGGCAAGACCACGGTGGTAATGCAGGTGGCGGGCGGGCTGGCCGAGCGGTCCCGGCCTTTCGCGATCGCCGATCTCGACCCGCAGGAAAGTGCCATGCGCTGGTCCGAACTGTCCGCCGCAGCGGGTACCCGAATTCCGGTCGCCCACTCCGTCGAGGGCGCCGATGCCGCGGTCCAGCTGCGGGACCTGGCGAAAACCGCGGGGCTGGTGCTGGCCGACTGTCCGCCCTCCATCGAACATCCCAATACGCTGGCGGCCCTCGAGGTGGCAGATCTGGTCCTCGTGCCCGTGGTCCCCAGCCCGACGGACCTGTGGTCGACCCGTGCGGTCGAGAAACTGATTCTCCAGGTGCAGGAGCGGCGCAAGACCCTCAAGGCCTACCTCCTCCCGAATCGGGTTCTGCGCACCCGGCTGGCAGGCGAGATTGTCGATTTCATGCATGAATTCACCCTGCCGGTGGTGTCGGCCGCGCTGGCCCAGCGAAACGCCTTTGCCGAGAGCGCGCTCATCGGCGGCTCGGTGTTTCAGTTGGGTCGCGCCGCCGACAGCGCCCAGGAGGAAGTCCGCGGCCTCGTGAGGGCCTTGTTGAAGGAGTTGGAGACCAAGAAAAAATGAATGCCACGACCAAGACCCGTAGCGCCCTGCGCGCCAGCCTGAAGGCAGAGGACGCCTCGATCGAGAAGCGCCTGCCGGCCGCGCCCCGCCGCAAGCCTGCCGCCGCGGCGGCCAAGCCGGCACCCGCGGTGACCGCCCCGGCAGCTGAAAAGCCGGCACCCGCGGAAAAGCCCAAGACCTCGGCTGCCGGATCGAAACCGGCCAATGCGAAGGCCGCGAGCGCCAAGGCCGGGAGCAGCGCCCGTCCCAAGACTGCCGCTGCCAAGCCAGCGACGGCGAAGCCCGCGGCAGCCAAACCCGCGGCAGCCAAGCCAGCAGCAGCCAAGCCAGCAGCAGCCAAGCCCGCAGCAGCCAAGCCGGCAGCAGCCAAACCCACGGCACCCACAAGCGCGAAGCCTGCAACGGCAAAGACGGCAGCAACCAAGCCGGCCGCAACGGCACCGGCGCCGGTAAGTGCGAGCGCAACGCCCAGGGTCGAGGCAGCGACGACACCGCCGGTGACGCCCGCGGCACCGTCGCAGGCGGCTGCGGCGGCCACAGCCAAGCCCAAGAAGGCCAAGCCGGCACCGGTGGCCAAGGCCAAGCCCAAGGAGAAGGAAAAGGAGAAACCCGCGCCCAAGCAGGACAAGGTGGTGCGCGACTCCTTCTCGATGCCCAAGTCCGAGCATGCGTCCTTGAAGGACCTGCGCAGTGCGCTGGCCCGCAAGGGGCGGATCTGCACCAAATCCGAGCTGCTGCGCGCCGGTGTCCAGCTGGTGACCGCCATGAAGCCGGCCGAACTCCTCCAGTTGATCGACGGCCTGGCGCCCGTGGCCAAGGGCAAGCGCAAGAAGTAATCGCGAGAGGCTGAACGGCCTCGGAGCGGGATGCAGCCCCGAACGAAAGAAGCCCCGAACCGCTCGGGGCTTCGTTCCTTTCAGACCGGGCTTTTCATGCCCCCGTGGGTCGCCCCGGCTACGGCTTTTTCGGCAGCAGGCCGTGCACCCGCATCTCGTCGCCCAGGGTCTCGATCAGCTCATCGACCAGTTGCACGGATGACTCGGGATTGACCGACTCGGTCAGGGCCGACCACACCGGCTTGCCCGCCGGCAGGCGGTAGAGCACGGTGTCCACCACCACGTGGCGGGTCGTCGCGGTGTAGCCCGGCGTGGTGTAGGTGTAGGCCACCGGATAGTAGGCATAGAACGAGCGGTGGTAGGGCCGCAGGCCGATGAACAGCGGGTCGGGCATGAACTGGGTCTGCGGCGGAACGTATTGCTCGGTGGTGTCGTCCGAAACGAGCCGCGCGACTAGCGCGGCGTCGAAGCCCATGGGGGCCAGCCTGTCGCGCAGGGCGGCCTCGTTCAGGTCGGGCGCGAGCTCAAGCGTGTAGGAAGGTACCGCACCGACCTCCGCCGGCATCGACCGGACGGTCAGGTCCTCGGCCATGCGGCGTACGTTGTCGTCGGTGACCGCCACGAACACCGCCATCTTCTTCGGCGGGCCGGCCACGTCGGTGGCGTCGATCCAGCTGTTGCGGATCGTCGTCGAGGCGCAGGCCGACAGCAGGGCCGTGGCCAGCGCCATCAGCAGGAGTCGGGCGGTGCTCATGGCGAAGATCTCCTCGTTGCGGGTGCGATTGCCGGGGCCGGCGTTCACTCCCGGAAGTGCATGTTGCCGGCATTGTCGAATTGGAACATCGGGCCCCAGGCCAGTTCCCAATGATAGCCGTCGGGGTCCTCGAAATAGCCCGAGTAGCCTCCCCAGAAGGTGTCGTGGGGCGCCTTGACGATGCGGGCGCCGGCCGCCTCGGCGTGCGACATGCGCAGGTCCACCTCGGCGCGGCTGCTGGCGTTGCAGGCCAGGGTCACGCCCGAGAAGCCGGCGCGCTGGTGGGGCACGCAGGGCCCGATGTCGGCGGCGAGGCGGTCGATGGGGTAGAGGCCGAGCCACACGCCGGGCAGGCAGAAGAAGGACACCTCGTCGTGATCGCCGGTGGTGTCCACGTCGAACACCTGCCGGTAGAACTCGGTGGCGCGCGGCAGGTCGGTGACACCCAGCGTGATCATGTGCATGCGGGGCAGGGGGTGGCGGTCGGTGGTGCTCATGGTGGTCTCCTGGTTGTGGATCATGGCTGCGTCATGGCGTGTGGGCGCTGGTGTCAATGAAAGTTTCGGGCATGGGTCACCAGCTGGCCGAGCAGGGCCGAGTGATCCACCACCCGGCTCGCCACCAGGTGCACCACCCGGCCCTCGCGGCGGATCTGACCGAACACGCCCAGCAGGCGGGCCCCGAGCAGCTCGCGCCGCTGGCGGTCGACCAGCGCATGATGCACCACGACGTTGACCAGCCCGGTCTCGTCTTCGAGGGTCACGAACATCGTGCCCTTGGCCGTGCTCGGCCGTTGCCGGCAGGTGACGATACCGGCCCCCCGCGCCAGCTTGCGGTCGGGGTAGTCGTTGAGCTCGCCGGCCGGCACGAAGCGCAGGCTGGCCAGGTGCTCGCGCAGCAGGGTCAGGGGGTGGCGGCCGAGGGTGAAGCCCAGCGCGGCGTAGTCGGCCACCAGCTCCTCGCCCTCGCTGGCCGCCGGCAGCGCCAGCGGGGCTTCGTCCACCGGCGCCTCGGCCAGCACGCCGTGGCGCGGCCGCTCGCCAGCCGCCTGCCACAGGGCCTGGCGGCGGTGGCCGGCCAGGCTGACCAGCGCGCCGGCCGCCGCCAGCAGGCGCAGCTCCCGCGCATCGAGCCGCGCCCGGGCGGCGAGATCGTCCACGGTGCCGAAGGGGCGCCGCCCGCGGGCCAGCACGATGCGCTCGGCCGCCTCGATCGACAGCCCCTTCACCATCCGCAGGCCGAGCCGGGCGGCCGGCAGGCGGGCGCGCCGGTAGCCCTCGAGGTGACCACCGGCCGGCGCCTCGCGGCTGCGCCCCTCGAGGGCACAGTCCCAGCCGCTGACGGTCACGTCGGCGCCCAGCACCTCGACGCCGTGGCGGCGGGCATCCTGGATCAGCTGCGAGGGCGAGTAGAAACCCATCGGCTGGCTGTTGAGCAGGGCGCACAGGAAGGCCGCCGGCTCGAAGCGCTTGAGCCAGGCCGAGAAATACACCAGCAGCGCAAAGCTGGCCGCGTGGGACTCCGGGAAGCCATAGCTGCCGAAACCCTGGATCTGGCGGCAGATCTGGTCGGCGAACTCGGGCGAGTAGCCCCGCGCCAGCATGCCGTCGATGAGCTGCTGCTGGTAGCGCTCCAGCTCGCCCTGGCGGCGCCAGGCGCCCATCGAGCGGCGCAGCTGGTCGGCCTCGCCGGGCGAAAAGCCGGCCGCCACGATGGCCAGCTGCATCACCTGCTCCTGGAAGATCGGCACCCCCAGGGTGCGCTCCAGCACCGAGCGGATGTCGCCGCCCGCCGGGGCGGTGGCGCGGGCCGGATCCGGTGCCGGGTAGCTGATGGCCTCGCCCCGGGCCAGCCGCTCCCGCGCCT
>JAGRFX010000275.1 GCA_020445805.1 Rhodocyclaceae bacterium | reverse complement strand
TACGGCGTGCCGGCCTTCAACATCAACAACATGGAGCAGGGGCTCGCCATCATGGAGGCTGCCAAGGCGTGCAATGCTCCGGTGATCATGCAGGCCTCGCGCGGCGCGCGCTCCTATGCCGGCGACATCATGCTGTCGAAGATGATCGACGCGCTGACCGAGATGTATCCGGACATCCCGATCTGCATGCACCAGGACCACGGCGCCAGCCCCTCGGTCTGCCAGCAGTCGATCCGCTCGGGCTTCACCAGCGTGATGATGGACGGCTCCCTGCGCGAGGACATGAAGACCCCGGCCAGTTACGAATACAACGTGGACGTGACCCGCCGTGTGGTCGAGATGGCCCACGCCGTGGGCGTCAGCGTGGAGGGCGAGCTGGGCTGCCTGGGCTCCCTGGAGACCGGCCAGGCCGGCGAGGAGGACGGGGTCGGGGCCGAGGGCACCCTCGACCACAGCCAGCTGCTGACTGATCCGTCCGAGGCCGCAGACTTCGTCGCGGCAACCGGTGTCGACGCCTTGGCCGTGGCCATCGGTACCAGCCACGGCGCCTACAAGTTCACCCGGCCGCCCACCGGCGACATCCTCGCCATCGACCGCATCCGCGCCATCCATGCGCGCATCCCCGACACCCACCTGGTCATGCACGGCTCCAGCAGCGTGCCCCAGGAATGGCTGGCCATCATCCGCGAATACGGCGGCGAGATCGGCGAGACCTACGGCGTGCCGGTCGAGGCCATCGTCGAGGGCATCCGGAGCGGCGTCCGCAAGGTGAACATCGACACCGACCTGCGCCTCGCCATGACCGGCGCCATGCGTCGCCTCGCGGTCCAGAAGAAGAGCGAGTTCGACCCCCGCAAGTTCTTTAAGGCCGCCCGCGATGCGGCCATCGAGATCTGCAAGGCCCGCTTCGAAGCCTTCGGCACCGCAGGCCAGGCGGCGCGCATCAAGCCGCTGCCGCTCGACGCACTGGCGCGGCGGTACACAGGGCACTGAGGCCGCGCAATCGATTGACGACTCCAGCGCGTAGCGCCTTGCCCGCATCGAAGGATGCGGGCTTTTTACTTTCAGGGATCGATCCGGCACGAAACCCGGCGCAGCGAGCAAATCGGGCGCGTGACCTGCAGTCGGGGTGGGGCGCCCGCCAGACGGTGGGTGCGACATGACTGCCGCGACGAAAGTCACCCCGGACGGGCATTGAAGCCCGAGCCTCGGGTCGCGCGCCCCAGCGAGCGCTGCCAGCAAGCGCGTGTCGCAAACAACAGCACCGTGCCGGGCATACGCTCAAACGCTGTCGGTCTGCTTTACAAAGCCATCCGAACAACGGTTATAAATTTTGTTAATCCTTTGCCTTTCTTATATTTAAATGTATTGGTCCGATGGTTGCTTAGATCGTTCAAACATGCGCCTTTCGAGGCTTCTAACGCATCTACAAGCTCCATCATCAAACCACAAAGGCATACATGAGAAACACAATGACATTCAAACTCAAGGCCGTTGCGGCGGCATTGACGCTCGGCCTCGCCGCCACCAGTGCATCGGCCGTTCCGGTGGACCTCGGACTGTCGCTGGTCATCGACGTGTCCGGCAGCGTCAGCACCGCCGAATACAACCTGCAGATGGACGGCTACGCCAATGCCTTCCGCAGCTCGGCGGTCCAGCAGAACATCCTGGGCGGCAACGTCGGCGCGATCGGCGTCAACGTCGTCTTCTTCGCCAGCAGCTTCTTCACGACCAGCCTCGACACCTTTGCGATCCTGGACTCGGTCACCGCCATCAACAACTTCGCCACGCTGCTCGACAACTTCGCGCGGCCCGGCAGCGGTGGAACCAGCATCTCCACCGGCACCAACCGTGCCATCGGCCTGATCACCTCGACTTCGGTTGGCATCGAGACCAGCAACTGGGTCATTGACGTGTCCGGCGACGGCATCGGCGGTTCGGCCGCCGATCGGGCGGCAGCCGCGACGGCCGCGAGCAACGGCATCACGATCAATGGCCTGGCAATCGAGGCGAGCAGCACCTCGACCACGATCACCGACTACTACCTCGCCAACGTCATCACGGCGGATGGCTTTGTCGAGACTGCTGCCGGCTTTGACGATTTCCAGCGCGCCGTTGAGCGCAAGATCCAGGTGGAAACCCAGACCGGCGGCACGGTACCGGTTCCCGGCACGCTGGCGCTGCTGGGACTTGGCCTTGTCGGCCTGCGGGCGGGGCGCATGCGGCGCACGGCATGAACGCGGCCTGAAGCACGAAGGGACGGCAGCTGCGGCTGCCGTTTCTCTTTTTCGCGCGTACCCTGCACGGCAGCGGATGTGCGGCCACACGGCGCCGCAGCGGATCCGGGTGGATTCTGGAACCGGCCGACAGCCTTGGCTGTGCCCTGTGTCCCGCCCCGAGAGCGACAGCCAGTGATTCCCGGCTCGCTCAGCCAGTCGGTGGCAGCAGAGCGCCGACGATCGTCAATCGGGCGAGACTGGACATCCCGACCACCCGTCCTCGGTCAGCAACCCGGGAATGCCGGCAGCGCACGATGATGGCTCCCACCGACAGCAGGTAGACACCGACGTTGAGCAGGCTGCGCCAGCCCAGGGAGTACACCAGCAGTACGGGGTCGGTCATGGGGGTCTACGCATGGCAGGGCTGCGGATGAAAGCAAACCCGACGTCGCAGGCCAGAGGCCCTGCGACGGGGCCAGGCAATCAAGTCGCATAAATTTACAATGCCTTGCGTCAGAAAGTCGGGGGAGTAGAAAAATAACAACAGAAACAACACCATACAAACAATTGTATGATAATTGCTTTCGCGAGCAACCGCCTGCTGAAATCAGCTTTTCAGCGTCTGATCGACATCTGCCCAATGGATAACCTCATGAAATCTCGACTCCGACGGCTCACTCTGGCGGCCGCCACGTTCGCCGGCCTGGCGCTCTCCGCCACGGCGCAGGCCTTTCCGATCACGATCGGCCCTTCCCAGACGCTTATCCTGAATATTGATTTCACTGCGGACTTGCTTGGGGGCAATCCGGCAAACGCCCTCTCGGCGTCTTGGGACATGATCGGCTCCAATGACAGTCTCACTAAGGGGACGATCGTCGTTTACGGGGAAAAGGGTGGCGTCGGCAATGAGATTCTGAACGGTTTCTGGGAAATCAATGCCGGACCTAAGTCGTTACTTTCAGGCTTCTTCACCAACTCCACCGGCATTCCCGATTCCTATTTGTTGGACGGCGTTTTCTCGATCAAATTCAGCAACATCACCGGGTCGGTGATATTGAAGGAATTCATCGGTGACGCCACCGTGGGGAGCGGTGATGGCAGCCAAGTCACACTCAACCCCATCGTGGTCAATGACGATCCGGGCACCGTGCCCGAGCCCGCGAGCATGGCCCTCGTCGCGCTTGGCCTTGCGGCGCTCGGGCTGCGCGGCAAGCGCGGCGCCCCGTCGAAGGCCTGAGATTCACGCCGCCGGGCAGCACGCTCACGCATGCCGCCCGGCGACTGTTGACTGTTATTTCGTATTGGTCGGAACTTGGGTCGGCTCTACGCCAAGTGCGTGAGCGATGACCAATGCGTTGACGGCGCGCCTACGGCCCCTGCAAGGCGACCGGCCGCACGACCCAGCCATCTTCCGCCAGCAGCGCCAGCATGCCCTTGGGGCCGTAGAGATGGAGCGCCCCCACCGCCACAAAGGCGCCGCCGCGGCGCAGATAGGCCTGCAGGCGATAGGCCATGACGACGCTCCGGTCGTGAATGATGGCTTTCTCCAGCACCGCCTGGTGTCGTTGGCCGGGGGCGCTAGCACCCCCGTTGCGCCGGGCCAGGCGGACAAGTCCGCCCAGGTCGCCGGCCAGATAGGTCTGGATGTTCTCCTCCATCTCGGCCGCCAGCGCGTCATGGCGGTCCAGCGCCGCGGAAAGCAGGGTGACCTGCGTGTCCATCGGGATGCTGTCGAACACCGCGATCTGCTCCTCGACGGAATCCAGTTCCTCGACCCGCTTGTTGAGCATGCGGGCTCGCGCATAAAGCGTGATGTCCAGGCTCTCACCGCTACCGCCCGGCGCCGTGGTCGCCAGTAGCAGGGCCGCCCAGGGCTTGAGTCGCTTCAGGCGCTCCGGCGTGGCCCCCCGGGGCGACATCACCTCGACCAGGCGACCGAACACCGGTTCCGGCAGCAGGCCGTCGAGTCCGGACTCGCCATCAAGCTGGCTCGCCTGCGCAAAGCGCTGTGCCACGGCACGGTCCGGATAAAGCTCGAGCACGAAGATGCGGGACTGACGAAACGCTACTTCCGCAGCCGGGGGTAAAACCAGCAGTCTTGAATCGGCCAGGTGCATGGTGCCGAAGAGGTAGCTCGGCGGCGTGCCCTCCCGTCGGACCTCCCACAGCAGGCCCTGATCGAAGCCGGACGCCTGGGCATGCGCCAGGCCTGCCATCAACGGACCGACAATCATGCACCGCAACATCCACCGCAATCCGCGCAGCATCTTCATACCCGCGGACAGCTCGGCCGACCCCTTGCGCAACACAGCAAAAAAACCAGTTGCATTGTCCATAAGCATTCTCTAACTTACTAACGCAGATCGGCCTGCCCAGCGTTCTGGGTCGCCCAGGTCCCGTGAGGAGGAGAATCAAGAATGGCACACATCATCATCATCGGCGCCGGCATCGGTGGCCTGCCGATGGCCTACGAGATGCGCGACAACGCGCGCCCCGAGGATCGCATCACCGTCATCGCGAAGGACCCCAAGTTCCACTTC
>JAGRFX010000274.1 GCA_020445805.1 Rhodocyclaceae bacterium | reverse complement strand
AAAACCAGCAGTGTCAATGGAAATGCTCGTTTGCGGTAACATCGCAGCCCCGTTTAGGCGGGCCCCGTGTTACACCGATCGGGCGGGAGCTCTCATATGGATATGGGCTCTGGGCGTTCGCCTTGCCGGGCCATTCTGCCCTGGCACGCGTCAGCCACGACCAGCATCGATCAGCGCAGAAGTATATTGCAGGATTATGGACTTGGGCAAAACGATTGCAGTCAGGCGCGAGACGGTGGACGAGGGGTCTGCCGGGCAGCGCATCGACAACTACCTGGCGCGGGTCTGCAAGGGCGTGCCCAAGAGCCACCTGTACCGGATCCTGCGCAGCGGAGAGGTGCGGGTCAATGGGGGGCGGGTCTCGCAGACCTACCGGCTCAGGCTGGGGGACGAACTGCGGATTCCGCCGATCCGTCTCGCAGACCGGGACGATCGCCCGCCGGTGCCGGTTGGCGAGCCGTTCAGGGTCGCCTGGGAAGACGAGGCCCTCCTGGTGATCGACAAGCCGGCCGGGCTGGCCGTGCATGGGGGCAGCGGCGTGAGCTTCGGTGTGATCGAGCAGTTGCGACGCCAGCGGCCCGAGGCCCGCTTTCTCGAACTGGCCCACCGGCTGGACCGCGAAACGTCCGGCCTGCTGATCATTGCCAAGAAGCGCTCGGCGCTCACGGTGCTGCACGACCGGATGCGCGACGGCGGAATCGACAAGCGCTACCTGACCCTGGTCTCGGGGCGCTGGATGAATCCCCGCCAGCACATGCGCCAGCCCCTGCACAAATACCTGCTGGCCGATGGCGAGCGGCGGGTGCGGGTCGACCGGGAGGGCAAGCCCGCCCACAGCATCGTGAGCCTGGTGCGGCGCTGGCAATCCTGCAGTCAGCTCGAGGTCGAGCTGAAGACCGGCCGAACCCACCAGATCCGGGTGCATCTGACCGACGCGGGCTTTCCCTTGCTGGGTGACGACAAATACGGCGATTTCGCGCTCAACAAGCAGCTCGAGCGCGAGGGCCTGAAGCGGATGTTCCTTCACGCCTGGCGGCTCGACTTCCGGCACCCCCTGAGCGACGCGCCGATCTCGGTGTCGGCACCCCTGCCGGAAGAGCTGGCCCGATACCTGGCCGCGGTGGAACAGCAGGAGGAGCGGGACTATGGCTGAGCGTTTCGATCTGATCGTCTTCGACTGGGATGGCACGCTGCTCGATTCGGCTGCCGCGATCGTGCTGGCCATCCAGGCGGCCAGTCGCGACCTGGGGCTTCCGGTGCCGACGGACGAGCGGGCCCGGCACGTGATCGGCCTGGGGCTGGTGGATGCGCTGTCGCACGCCGTGCCGGAGCTGGCGCAGGCCGACTACCCCCGCATGGTCGAGCGCTACCGCCACCACTACCTGTCGTCGGATCACGAACTGAACCTCTTTGCGGGCACCGAGGCCATGATCGCCACCCTGGCGGCCCGTGGTCACATGCTCGGCGTGGCGACCGGCAAGAGCCGCCAGGGCCTCGATCGCGCCCTGTCCTATACCGGGCTCGGCCGCCATTTCCTCGCCACGCGCTGCGCCGACGAGTGCTTCTCCAAGCCGCACCCCCAGATGCTGCACGAACTGATGGATGAGCTGGGTACGCCGCCTGAGCGGACCCTGATGATCGGTGACACCACCCACGACCTGCAGATGGCCGAGGCCGCCGGCGTGGCGGCCCTGGCGGTCACCTTCGGCGCGCACCCCGAGGCGGTCCTGCGGCAGCACACGGCACTTGCCTATATCGATGAACCGGAGGAGCTGTCCGCATGGCTGTATCGGAACGCCTGATCTGTGCCGCGCAGGATCTGGTGGATGGCGGGTCTGGCGTGCGTTTCGAGGTGTGCCTGTACGGACGCAATGAGCCCGCCTTCGCGATTCGCTTCGCGGGGAAGGTCCGCGCCTACCTGAACCGCTGCGCCCATGTGCCCACCGAGCTGGACTGGGTCGAGGGGCAATTCTTCGATGGGGATCGCCGCTGGCTGATCTGCGCAACCCATGGCGCCCTGTACGATCCGCTGGATGGCCATTGTGTGGGCGGCCCCTGTCGCGGGTCGGGCTTGCGCCCGTTGACGGTCTCCGAACGCGAGGGGATGGTCTATCTGCAGGAGGCGGACGCCGGCCACGCCCGGTGAGTCGACGGCTTCAGGGGAGTGCGATGCCTTCGGCGCGCAGCATCTGCGCCAGCGCGATCAGGGGCAGGCCGACGAGGGCGTTCGGATCGTCTCCGCGGAGGGCGTCGAGCAGGGTGATGCCGAGGCCTTCGGACTTGGCGCTGCCGGCGCAGTCGAGGGGGCGTTCGACGGTGACGTAGCGCTCGATTTCGCCGCGGGTCAGCGTGCGGAAGCGGACCTCGGTCGGAACCGCCCTGAGCTGGACCCGCCCGGTGGCGGCATTGAGGAGGCACAGGGCGGTGTGAAACACGACCGTCTCGCCGCTCATGCGCGTGAGCTGGGCGATGGCGCGCGCCTCCGTGCCGGGCTTGCCGAAGGTCTCGTCGCCGATGTGGGCGACCTGGTCGCTGCCGATGATCAGGGCGTCGGGGTGCCGGCCGGCCACGGCCCGCGCCTTGGCCTCGGCCAGTCGTTCGGCTGTACTCGGCGGCGACTCGCCGAGCAGCGGCGTTTCATCCACATCGGGCCGATCGGTGACGAACGGCAGGCCGAAGCGCTCCAGCAAGGCCTTCCGGTAGACCGAGGTCGAGGCGAGGACGAGTGTGGGTGCCGTGTTCAATGCCGTGCGCTCGCTTTACTTGGTAAGCCGGAAATAATATCATCCCGCTCTTATGTCGCCACCAGGGCTTCTCGTCGATCCGTTTGCGTTCGCGCGTGAAAACAGGGAGATCTCCGAGAGTCGCCCGGTGGACAGCTTCGATCGGCTGGCCGACGCCGTGCTCGAAACCGATGGCACGCTCTCATTCACCGTGCGTGGATGGCGCGATGCCGATGGCAAGAGCTGGCTGCAGCTGGAACTGACAGGCGCACTGGTGCTGCGGTGCCAGCGTTGCCTCGAGGCGCTGACATGGCCCGTCGCGGTCTCGAGCCTCTTCCTCCTCGTGAGGGAGGACGCCGAGCTGCCCGACGAGGGCCTGGAAGAGGATGCATGGGACACCTTGCCGGTCGGCAAGCGTCTCGATCTGCTCCAGGTCATCGAGGACGAGGCCCTGCTGGCCCTGCCGTTCGCGCCGCGACATGATGAATGCAGTGCCCCGTCCGGTGCGGATGGTGGCGAAGATACGTCGCCGTTCGCGGGACTTGCCATCTTGCGCAAGCCCGAGGGGCGCGGGTGATTTGTACCAAGGAGTTTTTCGATGGCCGTCCAACAGAACAAGAAGTCCCCCTCGAAGCGTGGCATGCACCGCGCCCACGATTCGCTGAGCAACCCGCCGCTGGCCGTCGAGGCCACCACCGGCGAGGTGCACCTGCGTCACCACATCAGCCCGAACGGCTTCTATCGCGGCAAGAAAGTCGTCAAGACCAAAGGCGAGTAATTCATGCCTTCTGACGGCGCGACGCCAACGGCGTACGCGCCGTTTTTGTGTCCTCGATCCGAACGACTGACGTGAGCTCTTCCCCCACGACGATCGCCATCGACTGCATGGGTGGCGACCACGGTCCGGAGGTGACGATTCCCGCCACCGCCGACTTCCTGCGCGCCGATCGAGCCGCCGCGGCGATTCTGGTCGGCCGGCCGGATGTGATCCAGGCGCCGTTCGATCGGCTGGCCGAGGAGTTCGGCGCACGCGTCCGCCTCCAGCCGGCCAGCGAGGTCGTCGCCATGGACGAGCCGCCCGCCAGCACGCTGCGCGGCAAGAAGGACTCGTCGATGCGCGTGGCCGTGAACCTGGTCAAGTCAGGCGAGGCCGATGCGGCCGTGTCGGCCGGCAACACCGGCGCCCTGATGGCCATCTCGCGGTTCGTCCTCAAGACCCTGCCCGGCATCGACCGCCCGGCCATCGCCACGGTCCTGCCGACCGCGCGCGGCCATTGCCACGTGCTGGATCTTGGCGCCAATGTGGATTGCACGGCCGAGCACCTGATGCAGTTCGGCATCATGGGGGCCATGCTGGTATCGGCCGTCGAGCATGTCGATCGCCCGACGGTTGGCCTGCTGAACATCGGCGAAGAGGAAATCAAGGGCAACGAGGTCGTCAAGGAGGCGGCTGAACTGCTCCGCAAGAGTGGCCTCAACTTCTACGGCAACGTGGAGGGGACCGACATCTACAAGGGCACGACCGATGTCGTGGTCTGCGACGGATTCGTCGGCAATGTGGCCCTCAAGACCTCCGAAGGCCTGGCCACCATGCTGGCCGGCTTCCTGCGGGAGGAGTTCGGGCGCAACTGGATCACCAAGCTCGGCGCACTGGTCGCCATGCCCGCGCTCAAGCGTTTCAAGGAGCGCGTCGACCATCGCAACTACAATGGAGCAAGTCTGCTCGGTCTGCGGGGCGTTGTCGTGAAGAGTCACGGCTCGGCCGACACCTTCGCCTTCAAGCGCGCCATCTGGCGCGCGGCGGAAGAGGCACGCAACGACCTGATCGAGCGCATCAGCCAGCGAATGGCGAGCAGGGAGACCATGCAATGATCTACTCCCGGATTGCGGGAACCGGGAGCTTCCTCCCCGGTGAGCCGGTGACCAACGACGACCTCGTCGAGCGTGGTATCGACACGTCCGACCAGTGGATCGTCGAGCGCACCGGCATCCGTGCGCGCCACCTGGCACCGGAAGGCCTGAACTGCAGCGATCTGGCCTTCGAGGCCAGCCGCCGGGCGATCGAGGCGGCCGGGG
>JAGRFX010000273.1 GCA_020445805.1 Rhodocyclaceae bacterium | reverse complement strand
CGTCCATGTAGGGGTCGTTGATATAGCCCTTCCAGCCCGTGGCGGTGCGCGGTTTTTCGAAATACACCCGCATGACCAGCAGCAGGGTCTCGGAGACCTCGTCGGCCAGGGCCTTCAGGCGCCGGGCGTAGTCGACGCCGGCCACCGGGTCATGGATCGAGCACGGGCCCACCACCACGAACAGGCGGTTGTCTTCGCGGTCGAGGATGCGCTGGAGGGCGCGGCGGCCCTCGCGGACCGTGGCTGCGGCCGTCTCGGTGATCGGAACCAGGGCCTTGATCTCCTCGGGCGAGGGCATCTCGTCGAAGGTTCCAACGTTGAGGTTTTCGGTCTGGGCGACGGTCATCGGTGCGCTCCGCACTGCAACAGGGGTGGGCATTGTAACGCATGCGCAGTGGGCCGCCGGCCCGATTCACGCCGCCGGCTCAGCCCTCCGGATCGATCAGCCGCAGCGCGCGGGAACGCCAGTCCAGCACGGCAGTGCGCACGTGCATGCGGCGCGCCAGATCCGGGTGGGCGGTGCCGATGACCTTGGCGGCAAAACGGGCCATGAAGCGGCTCTTGATCTCGGCCCGGGCCTGTTCCATGCCGATCTCGGTGTAGGGGACGTTGGCGAGCAAGAGGAAGCCGTCATCGGGGACGCGGCCGGCAGCCATGTTGTCGCGGATGAGGTCGGCGGCGATGCCGATCGGAAAGGACAGGTCCGGGCTGTAGGGGCCGACGATCAGCGCGGTATTGGGTACGTGCAGCCAGTCGAAGCCGCGACCGAGGCAGATGATCCACTCCCGGTGCACGATGTCGAGCTCGCGATTGACGCCGATCAGGGCGCGGGCATGGACGCGATTGCCCATCAGGACCGGAATGAGGTCGGCGCGCACCTGACCGGGCATGTCCGGGAAGTGGGATTCGAGCAGGGCGGGGAGGGCGTCTACGGCGGCGTCATCCAGGGCCGCGACCTCGAGCGAGCGCCCGTCCGGTGCATGGATGATGAGCGCGTCGCCGTCGGTCTCGAAGCCGCAGACCAGGGGATAGACCGTGTCGTGGCCGCGGCCGAAGACCGCCTGCATCTGGGCCCGGATGGCCCAGGCGTGGTCGCGGGCCGCGTCCGTGTCGTAGGCGAATCCGGCGCAGCCCCGGGCCGGATCGCCCCGCGAGAAGTGGTAAGTGATGAAGACCAGCGCCCGTCGCCCTTCGCGCACCACGTCCTGCACGTAGTGGGAGAACACCTCGCCCAGGTGGGGCCAGCCCAGGTCGAATCGCCCGCCCAGGTTGCGGAAGGGCTGGATGATGCCCATGGGCGTGCGGGTCGCCAGGGACAGGTTGATGCGGCCGTCCATGCACTTCAGGGCGGCCAGCGCCGTCGGGTGTTCAGCGCGGTAGCGCTGGCGGGAGAGCCAGGTCTCTGCGCTGCTGTAGTCCTCGCAGTGGCTGCGGGCATGGTCGAGCAGCCAGTCGATGCGCTCCAGGATGGGTCGTTCGTGCATGAGGCCTCCGGTGGTGTCACGCTGGACAATCTGCACGCGTGGACCATGTGAACGCCAGGATCCGACCGGACAATGTGCAGCCGAGACCATGGCGCAGCGGCCGGCCGAGGTCAATGGCTTCGGCCTGCGCAGTGCATCCTTGCGCTACAGTTTTGCAGTGCGCCATCCGTAGATGAACCGATTGGCGCATTGAGCATGTTCTGGCGGACGCGAAGCGGAAACGCCCGCAAAACCTGATCGAGGAAAGTCGTGATGAGCGAACGTGGTCTGATCGCACTGGTCGATGATGTGGCGGCCATGCGCAAGCTGTACGAGGGTGTACTGAAGGAGCAGCACGATCTCGTCAGCTTTGCGGATGGAGAGACCTTCCTTGCATCGGATACGCCGGCCGATGTGGTGCTCCTGGACATCGAAATGCCCGGGTTGTCGGGTTACGCGACGTGCAGAAAGCTGCGTGAAGCCGGCATGGATGCGGTCCAGGTGGTCTTCGCTTCAGCCCACGACTCCGACGAAGAGCGGATGGAGGCGTATCAGTCCGGTGGCGACGACTTCATCACCAAGCCGGTGAACGCCGATGAGCTTCGGGCAAAGGTCCAGGCTGCGTTAAGACGCAGGCAGGTTCTGCGACAGCTGGAGAGTCGCAGCTCGATGGCTCAGCAGATTGCCTTCTCGGCCATGAGCAGCATGGGGGCCCTGGGCGTGATCCTGGACTTCATGCGCGGGTCGGCTGATCTTGCCGAGCCCACCGAACTGGGAGAGCGTCTGATCTCCGCCCTCCGCGCCTGGGGGCTTCGCGGTGCGGTACGCATCCATTCGCACGACGGCGAGAAAATGGTTCATACCGAGGCGGAGGGAGCACCGCTCCAGAGTGCCGTGATGAGCAGCCTCAAGGACATGGGCCGAATCTTCCAGATGCGTTCGCGAGCGGTCGTCAACTATCCGAACGTATCGATTCTGGTCGAGAACCTGCCGGTGGATGACGAGGAGGCGATCGGTCGGATGCGTGACAACCTGGCCATGCTGGGCGAGACGGCCGAAACCGTGGTCCGGGGCCTCAACGCGATCGCCGAACGCGATCGCCAGCAGGTTGTCGCTCAGGCAACACTGAAGGAACTCAGGCGCCTGATCACGAATACCAGTGCCCTGTCGGCGCAGAACCGCCTTCGCAGCGAAGAGCTGCTGGGCCATGTCCGGGACGATGTGCAGTCCCTGTTGCGCGGCTTCGGGATGACCGAGGTCCAGGAGTCGATGGTGGCGAGCGAACTGGATCGCTCCACAGGAGACATGCTGGCGCTGTTCGACGAAGCAACCCAGATCGAAATGCAGTTCGGACGTGTGCTGGCGAGGCTACACATGCTCAGTGCCCAGCGTGACGAGGACTAGGTCGGTCACCGCTTCGGCCGGGCCTGGCGATCAGACGGGCCCCTCGTACTCGCCCCGGGCCGGGTAGTCGTTGGCCAGCACGAAATCGAGCGAACCGAGCAGCTCCGCAAAGACCGGGCGCGCAAAGGGCATGGTCTGCACGGCGCCATAGAACAGGCTGCCATCCGGACGCACCAGAAACAGGCCCGGCTCCGAGAAGCGGGCGGGCTCCTCGATGCCGATCGAGGTCTTGCCGCGGCTCGTCGAGATGTACAGGCCCCACTGCCGTGCAACGGCCAACGGCAAGCCGAAGCCAAAGCGCAGCGCCGAGGCGCGCACCTTGTCGGCCATGGCCTGGGCACGCTCCGCCTCGTCGCTCGACAGCGCGATGACCTTGACCCCGCGCTTCTCGAACTCCGGCACGAGCCGCTCGAGTTCCAGCAGGTACTTGGCGCAGACCGGGCAATGCAGGCCCCGGTAGAACACGACGAGGGTGAAATGCTCGGGTGCATCGGTCGCCAGCTCGAACGGACCGTGGGACAGGGTCGGCACCGAGAGGGCGGGAACGGGTTGGCGCGGCATCAGCATCGGAAAGCTCCAGGTGGTGTCAGGAAGGCCCAGTTTGCTGTACTGTGGGCAATCCAGAATTCACTTTTGGTTGCACAGCGTACAGAAATGTCCCAGCTCGACCGTTTGGGCGCCATCGTCGAAGGCCTCGCCCCGCAGATTCGCATCCTGGCCGCGGGACCGCTCGACGGCGTCTGGCCGCATCGGCCCGAGCCGTACGCGGGCCTGGTGCTCACCCTGGTGCTCGACGGTTCCGTGCGCTGGCGCACGACAGATGCGGTGCACACCCTCGAGGCGCCCGCCGTCATCGCCTCCGCCGCGTCCGTGACCGCCGAGCTGGCCGCGCTCGATGGCCAGCCGCCACGGGTGCTGTGTGCCGAACTGCGCTTCGAGGGGCCCGCGTCAGGCCAGGTGCTGGCGGCCTTCGAACGGCCCCTGCTGTTGACCCTGGCGGACAGCGGCGACGACCTCAGGCATCTGCTGGCCCTGATCCGCAGCGAAGTCGAACAGGTCCGCTGCGGGCGTGGGGTGCTGCTCGAGCGGGCGGGCGGCATTCTCCTGATCGCGCTTTTGAGGCACGTGATCGCCCGCCCGGGGCTGGGCAGCGGTGTACTGCGGGCGCTGGCCGACCCGCGCCTGGCCCACGCCATCGTCGCCATGCACGAGGCGCCGGCCAAGGCATGGAGTCTCGAACGCCTCGCCGACCGGGCCGGCATGTCGCGCACCGCCTTCGCCAGCGCTTTCCGCAACCAGATGGGCTGCACGCCCGGGCACTACCTGGGTGATCTGCGTCTCGCCATTGCCGAGCGCCACATTGCCCGCGGCGAGGGCCTCAAGCGCGCCGCCGGGGCGGCGGGCTACGCCAGCACGGCCGCCTTGTCCAGGGCCCTGGCCCGTCGGCGGCTGCGGCTTACAGCACCGCCTTCAGGAGCTCCCGCACCGCACTGACGCGCTGTTTGAGTCCGGGGGCGTCGATCTTGCGGATCAGGCGGTCCGGCCCGGCCATCCGGGTATTCCGGTCCTTCTGGATCAGTTCGATGACCTTCACCGGGTCGATGGGCGGCTTGGGGCCGAACTGGAGGCTGAGCTGGGCCTCGGAGACGTCCAGCTTCTGGATCTCGTAGGGCTTGAGGAGCAGGCGCAGGCGATGGGTCTCCACCAGGGCCTGGGTCTGGGGCGGCAGCTCGCCGAAGCGGTCGATGAGCTCCTCCTGCAGGTCCCGCAGCTCGTCGTCCGAGTCGCAGTTCGCCAGGCGCTTGTAGAGCGTGAGCCGCTCGCCGATGTCGGAGCAGTAGTCGCTGGGCAGCAGGGCCGGGGTGTGGAGGTTGATCTCCGAGACCACCTCGAGGGGCTGGGACAGGTCCGGCTCCTTGCCGGCCTGCAGGTCCTTC
>JAGRFX010000272.1 GCA_020445805.1 Rhodocyclaceae bacterium | reverse complement strand
GGAGGGCCTGCCGCCCAGGGAGGCCACCCGCCGCTCCATGGGCCAGATCACCAGCGCGCTGATCGGCATCGGCCTGGTGCTGTCGGCGGTGTTCGTGCCGATGGCCTTCTTCGGTGGCTCCACCGGCGTGATCTACCGACAGTTCTCGATCACCATCGTGGCCGCCATGGCCCTCTCGGTGCTGGTCGCCATCGTGTTCACGCCGGCCCTCTGCGCGACCCTGCTGAAGCCGGTCGAGCAGGGCCACAACCTGTCGCGGAGCGGCTTCTTCGGCTGGTTCAACCGGACCTTCGATCGGGGCACCCGCCGCTACGAAGGCCTGGTGGGCAGCATGCTCAGGCGCTCGCTGCGCTTCATGCTGGTCTTCGTCGCCATCGTCGGCCTGCTGGCCTTCCTGTTCACTCGGCTCCCCACCTCCTTCCTGCCCGAAGAGGACCAGGGCGTGATGTTCACCCAGGTCATCCTGCCCTCGGGCGCGACCCAGGAGCGCACCCTCGAGACCCTGCGCAAGGTCGAGCACCAGTTCCTGGTCGAGGAGAAGGAGACCGTCCGGGCGCTGTTCACGGTGGCGGGCTTCAGCTTCGCCGGCCGCGGCCAGAACATGGGTATCGGCTTCGTGAACCTCAAGCCCTGGGACGAGCGCCAGGCGCCGGGCCTCGACGTCAAGTCGCTGCAGCGCCGGGCAATGGGCGCCTTCTCGCAGATCCGCGAGGCCATGGTGTTCGCCTTCGTGCCGCCGGCCGTGATCGAGCTCGGCACCTCGGGTGGCTTCAACATGCAGCTGCAGGACCGCTCCGGGCTCGGCCACGAAGCCCTGCTGGCCGCCCGCAACCAGCTCCTGGGCATGGCCGCCAAGGATCCCCGCCTCGCCGGTGTGCGCCCCAACGGCCAGGAGGACACGGCCCAGCTCAAGCTCGACATCGACCTGCAGAAGGCCGGCGCGCTGGGGGTCTCGGCCTCCGACATCAACGCCACGCTGGCCACCGCCTGGGGCGGCACCTACGTCAATGACTTCGTGGACCGGGGCCGGATCAAGCGCGTCTATGTGCAGGCCGACGCACCGGCCCGCATGTCCCCCGAGGACATGAACAAGTGGTACGTCCGCAACAGCGACGGCGCCATGGTGCCCTTCTCGGCCTTCACCCGCTCCCGCTGGGAGTTCGGCCCGCAGCGGCTCGAGCGCTTCAATGGCCAGCCCTCGATGGAGATCCAGGGCCAGGCGGCGCCCGGCTACTCGTCCGGCGAGGCCATGCAGGCCATCGCCGAGCTGGTCGGCCAGCTGCAGCCGGGCATCGGCTACGCCTGGTCGGGCACCTCCTTCCAGGAGCAGCAGTCCGGCGACCAGGCGCCCGCCCTGCTGGCCCTCTCGCTGCTGATCGTGTTCCTGTGCCTGGCGGCCCTCTACGAGAGCTGGTCGGTGCCCTTCGCGGTGATGCTGGTGGTGCCCCTGGGGGTGCTCGGTGCGGTGCTGGCCGCGACCACCCGTGGTCTCTCCAACGACATCTACTTCCAGGTGGGCCTGCTCGCCACCATCGGGCTGTCGGCGAAGAACGCGATCCTGATCGTCGAGTTCGCCAAGGCCCAGATGGAGGAGGCCGGTAAACCCCTGATCGAGGCCACCCTCGAGGCGGTGCGGATGCGGCTGCGTCCGATCCTCATGACCTCGCTGGCCTTCGGCTTCGGCGTGCTGCCGCTGGCCATCGCCAGCGGTGCCGGGGCGGGCAGCCAGAACGCCATCGGCACCGGCGTGCTGGGCGGCACCATCGCCGCCACGGCCCTCGGCATCTTCTTCGTGCCGCTGTTCTTCGTGGTGATCAAGCGTGTCTTCACCCGTCGCAAAGCGGCGGAGCCTGCAACACCTCCTGCGCTTGGCGCGGGCGCCGCGGCCACGGCCGGGAGCGAGTGACATGACGAACCTGACGACATCCCTGCGCGGTCTGGGCCTGGCCCTGTCCGCGAGCCTCCTCGCCGCCTGCACGACGCTGGCGCCCGACTACCAGCGCCCCGCGTCGCCGGTGCCGGCCACCTGGACTGGCGAAGCGCCGGCCAGCGCGTCCGGCGCACCGCAGCCCGGCGAGCAGCCCTGGCGCGAGATCTTCCTCGACCCACGGCTGCGGCAGGTCATCGACCTGGCGCTCGCGAACAACCGGGACCTGCGGGTCGCCGCCCTCAACATCGAGACCGCCCGGGCCCGCTACCGCATCCAGCGGGCCGACCTGCTGCCCTCGGTGGATGGCGGGGCCAGCAGCACCCTGCGGCGCGTCCCGGGCGATCTCAGCGGCAGCGGCGAGCCCGTGATCAGCAGCCAGCACGCCGTGTCGGTGGGCATCACGGCCTGGGAGCTGGACCTCTTCGGCCGCGTGCGCAGCCTCAAGGACCAAGCCCTGCAGACCTACTTCGCCACCGAGGAGGCCGGCCGCGCGGCCCAGGTCAGCCTGGTGGCCGAGGTGGCCAACGCCTGGCTGAGCCTGGCCGCCGACCGCAGCCTGCTGGCCCTCGCCCAGCGCACCCTGGCGGCCCAGCAGCAGACCCTGGAGATCACCCAGCGCAGCTTCGAGCTGGGCGCGACCTCGCAACTTGAAGTCAGCCAGCTGCAGACCACCGTGGCCCGCGCCCGCGCCGACGTGGCCAGCCAGACGGCCCAGGTGGCCAAGGACCGCAACGCCCTCGAGCTGCTGGCCGGCGCGCCGATCACCGAGGCCCTGCTGCCCGCCAGCCTCGACGACACCGGTTCGACCCAGCTGGCCGGGGTGCCGGCCGGCCTGTCGTCCGAGCTGCTGACCCGCCGCCCCGACGTGATGCAGGCCGAACGCAGCCTGCAGGCGGCCAACGCCAACATCGGCGCGGCGCGGGCCGCCTTCTTCCCGACCATCAGCCTGACCGCCTCGGCCGGCACCTCGAGTGCCAGCCTCGACCGGCTCTTCGAAGCGGGCCAGCGGAGCTGGAGCTTCGTGCCCAGTATCAGCCTGCCGATCTTCAACGCCGGTGCCCTGGCGGCCAGCCTGGACGTGGCCGAACTGCAGCGCGACATCGGCGTGGCGACCTACGAGCAGGCCATCCAGTCGGCCTTCCGCGAGGTCGCCGATTCGCTGGCCGACCGCGCGACGATCGCCGAGCGGGTGGCGGCCGGCGAGTCGCTGGTGGCGGCGGCCCGGCAGGGCTTCGAGCTGTCGGAGGCGCGCACCCGCAATGGCGTCGACAGCTACCTGACCCAGCTCGACGCCCAGCGCACCCTGTACTCGGCCGAGCAGGAGCTGATCGCTACGCGTCTGGCCGAGGCCTCGAGCCGGGTGACGCTGTACAAGGTGCTGGGCGGCGGCTGGCAGTGATCGGCACGCCGACCGGCTTCATGCTACTGTCGTCGCCGCCGCACCACCGCCCCCGGGGAACCCACATGTCCAAGCGCCGCTGGCCACGCCTGGCCACCACCCTCCTGCTCGGCTGCGGCCTGGCCCTTGCCGCCCAGGCCGTACCGCCCAGCGTCGAATCCGTGCGGGCCCTGCACCAGGCCCTGGGCAGCGAGCGCTACACCCGCGACGCGATGACGCAGATCGAGCAGCAGCACGCCGACAGCATCGCCTCGGCGCCGGCCGAGCAGCGGGCCGACAAGGCACGCGAGCACGAGGCGGTCAGCGCGCTGCTGCGCGAGCTGATGGCCTGGCCCAAGCTCGAGCCCCTGGCCATCGAGGCCTTCCGCGGCCAGCTCGAGGCCGGTGACGTTGTCGCCCTCAGAACCTTCCTGGCGAGCCCGGCCGGGCGCCTCTACGTGGACAAATACACGCCGGCGGTCCTGCAGGGCACCATCGAGTCGATGGCACTGGCCGGCGAGCGGGCCGAGATGATCTCCGTGGCGGTCTTCGACGACGGCGAGCTGCCGCCGCCGATGGTCGCCCCGGCGGCGCCCGAGACGGCGCGCGAGAAGGCCGCCGCCAGCCTGGTCAATGGGTTCGCCCGGGCCCAGTTCGAGCTGCAGATGGCCGAAATGAACACCGCCATGCAGGACCAGCTCCGCGCACTCGCGCCGGCCCTGGGAATCACCGACCAGGCCCGCCTGCAGCAGGAGCTGGACGCCTTTGCGTCGGCCTTCCGCGAGGACGCGAACTTCGAGGCCTACATGCGGCCGCTCGTGGCTGCCCTGGCCACCCAACTGGACGAGGACGAGCTGAAACGCCTCGCCCAGGCCTTTGCCCAGCCCGGCTGGAAGGCCCTCGAAGGCAAACTCGACAAGGCCAACGCGGCCTTCCAGACCGCCCTCGAGGCCGACATGCAGCAGCGGGTCCTGCCGCGCCTGATCGAGGCCACCCAGGTCACAAAGTAGCCGCCCCCGGGCGGAACGGCCGGTCGCGGTGCTGCACCGCGACAGGTCAGGCCCGGCGTGGATGCACCACGCCGAGGCATGCCTTCGCCCCCCATCCTGTGTTTTTGCGGGTTTTTCGCCGCACCCGGCGTGGTCCGGTCCTTGCAGACCGAGCCGACGGCACCCGGCTGTAAAGGCGCAGCCGCCGCCCGCCTTGGCGCAACGTCGCGCCGGATCCTCGATCGTCCTTCGACACCCGAACCAGGAGAAAGACCCATGACCCGCGACGAAGTCACCCAGCTCATCCTCACCGCCAAGCGCCGCAAGAAGCTGTCCTGGAGCGCGCTCGCCGACAGCATCGGCCTCAGCAAGGAGTGGACCACGGCTGCCCTGATGGGCCAGATGACCCTCGACGAAGGCCAGGCCACGAAGATCGGCGACCTGCTCGGCCTGCCGGCCGAGGCCGTGGAGCAGCTGCAGGTGGTGCCCTACAAGGGCTCGCTCCCCACCGCCGTGCCCA
>JAGRFX010000271.1 GCA_020445805.1 Rhodocyclaceae bacterium | reverse complement strand
GACCTGCTGGGCCGCAAGGTCCAGCTGGTGGGCGACGACCTCTTCGTCACCAACACCAGGATCCTGTCGCGCGGCATCGACGAGGGCGTGGCCAACTCGATCCTCATCAAGATCAACCAGATCGGCACCCTCACCGAGACCTTCGCGGCCGTCGAGATGGCCAAGCGCGCCGGCTACACGGCCGTCATCTCCCACCGTTCCGGCGAGACCGAGGATTCGACCATCTCCGACATCGCGGTCGGCCTCAACGCCATGCAGATCAAGACCGGCTCCCTCAGCCGTTCCGACCGGATCTCCAAGTACAACCAGCTGCTCCGCATCGAGGAAGACCTGGGCGACGTGGCCACTTACCCGGGGCTGGCGGCCTTTTACAATTTGCGCCATCGTTGATGGCTGAATTGACGGTCGCGTCGCGCGCGACCCGCTAGAATTCAGGGCCGGGCCGCGAGGCGACCGGCCCTGTTTTTTTCGATGCGTGCCCGATACCGCCCATGCGCTGGCCCACCCTCATCCTTGCTGCCCTGCTGGTCCTGCTGCAATACCCATTGTGGTTCGGCAAGGGCGGCTGGCTGCGGGTCTGGGAGGTGGATCGCAAGCTGCAGGACCAGCAGGAGCTGAACCAGACCCTGGAGCAGCGCAATGCCGCGATGGAGGCCGAGGTGCGCGATCTCAAGACCGGCTACGAGGCCATCGAGGAGCGGGCGCGCTTCGAACTGGGCCTGACCAAGCCCGGCGAGGTCTTCGTGCAGATCCCCCGCAAGGACAAACCGTAGCGCGCCCAAGCCGCCGGCGAGGCGAGCGCGATGTTACTGCGCGGTGTCCACGGTGATGATCACCGCCTCCTGGCCGACGGTGATGGTGGCGCGTTCGCGACCCCGATCGAAGACCAGCATCCGGTTGGCCTCCGACTCCAGCGACCAGCCCCCGTGGTTGCCGGGCTCCCGGTAGAAGGCGAGGATCGATTCCGGGTCGGCCGAGGTGGCGAACATCCAGATTGGTTGCTTGCCTGCGCCGCTCGCCGCGCCGACGCTCGAGCCGAAGGCCGGGTGCGGTGCAAAGCCGATCTCGGCCAGCCGGTTCTGGGCCCCGCTCTGGTACCACAGGGCGAGGAGCACCACGGGAATCAACACCGCCCCCAGCACGAAGAGGCCAGCCTTGCCCTGGCCGCCGGCGTCGTCCGCCCGGCGCACCACGAACACGTGGTGGAGCACGGCCGCCAGTGCGACGAACAGGCCGAGGAGCGTGAGCAGGGCAGGGTCCATGGTGAGGCGCGAAATGCGTCTGTGAGTCCGATACGGGGGTCACAGCACGAATCGTGCCGAGAAACACAAATTTGCAATAAAGCCGAGGTGTTTCGCGGCCTGTCAGGCCCGGGAGCCGCCGCTGCGCGCCAGATCCCCAGGCGACATGTCAAGAAATCCGACATCGATTTCCAGGCGCACGTGAGCCGGTGCAGCGGCCCTGCGGCTGCACGGCAGGGGGCGTTCCCCGCGCTTCGAGGCCGCCCCGGACGAGTGCCTCAGCCGCCGTGGGCCCTGTTTGCGACCTCCACAAAGGCCTTCCAGGTCGCCAGGCGCCGCTCGACGGCGGGCTCGATCACCTGCCAGGCCATGCGGCCGAGCATCAGGCGCAGGGGCGGTTCGTCCATGGCGACGAGTTGCAGGATCGCCTCGCCGGTGGCCTCGGGATCGCCCCTGTCGAACTGCTGGGTCCTGGCCTTGAAGCCGGCACGCACGGCGTCGTAGTCGGCCAGCGGCTGACTGCGCACCGCCGAGGCCTGGGACCAGTCGGTGGTGAAGGGGCCGGGCTCGATCAGGGTGACGTGGATGCCGAATTCGGCCACCTCCTGGCTGAGCGACTCGCACAGCCCCTCCACTGCCCACTTGGACGCGTGGTAGATGCCCAGGTTGGGGAAAGCGATCACGCCGCCGATGCTCGACACCTGAATCACGTGACCCGCCCGCTGTGCGCGCAGGATCGGCAGCACCGCCTGGATGATCCACAGGGAGCCGAACAGGTTGGTCTCGATCTGCTTGCGCGCCTCGGCCTCGGTGATCTCCTCCACAAAACCGAAATGGCCGTAGCCCGCGTTGGAGATGAGCACATCGATGCGGCCGAAATGGGCAGCGGCCTGTTCTGCCACCGCAAGGCAGGCCGCGCGGTCGGTCACGTCCAGCGCCAGGGGCAGCACGGCATCGCCGAACGCGTCCACGAGGGCGGACAGGGATTCCGGCTGGCGCGCCGTGGCGATCACGCGGTGACCCTGGCGCAGCGCCGTCTCGGCCCAGTGACGGCCGAAGCCCTTGGAGGCGCCGGTGATGAGGAAGACTTTGGACATGGGGTGGGGCTCCGAGTAAATGGGGTATTTCGAGGTTTCGAATCGTGTCGTCGATGGAGCGGGTGGATGGCGGGTGACGCTTCGCTCTTCCGCCCTACGGGTAGGGGATGTAGGGCGGAAGAGCCGCAGGCGTCATCCGCCGAACACAGCCATCACCGTCAGGCAAGTAGGGCGGAAAAGCCACAGGCGTCATCCGCCGAACACGGCCATCGCTGCCAAGCGCGTAGGGCGGAAGAGCGCAGCGTCATCCGCCGATCGATGGCCATACGCTCACGCATTGCGCTTTCCTTCAAGCCAATTCGCTTCCCGGCCCCAGGCCCAATCTGGCGGATAGACCCCGCTCGCAACGTATCGGTGGAATGTCGAATAGGGCCAGTCGCAAACGGAGGCGACGAGTCCGTGTTTCACGGGGTTGATATGCACGTAGTCCACATGACGCGCGTAGTCGATTTCGTCCCGGATCGTGTGTTCCCAGAATCGCCGTTGCCAGATTCCCCGCTCGCCCGACCGCCGCGCCGACCATGCCTCGGATTGCGGCAGCCCCTTCGAGAAGTGCGTCTTGATCGCGCGCCATCTTCCGGAATAATCGGCATCGCCCGGTGGCAATGTCCACACCGCGTGCATGTGGTCGGGCAGGACGGCCCAGGCGTCGATGTGGAATGGGCGTGTCGCCCTTACCTTGCGGAGGGTGTCTCGCAAGAGATCGATGTGTTTGGTGAGCGTATCGGCCCTCCGGTCGAGCAAAGTCACGGTGAAGAAATAGGTCGCCCCGGGGATGAAGTTTCTGCGGTAGTTCGGCATGGGGTGGGTATGCCATTCGCGTTTTGATCCGGTCGGTGTGATGGCGGATGACGCCTGCGGCTTTTCCGCCCTACGACCATGCCGGACGATCGTCGTCCCCGTCGATGGTGCCGGGCCGGCTCGCGCTCTGGGTGGCGCGATGACCGGCCCTGCGGGCCTCAGGCGAGCTCGATCAGGAGCTCCTTGGCCTGCACCGTGTCGCCCGGCTTCACGTGCACCGCGGCGATCTTGCCGCTCTCGGGTGCGGTCAGCAGGGTTTCCATCTTCATGGCCTCGAGGGAGAGCAGGGCGTCGCCCTTCTTCACCTTCTGGCCCGCCTTGACCGAGACCGTGGCGATCATGCCCGGCATCGGCGCGCCGACCTGGGTGGCGTCGCCCTCCCTGGCCAGCGGCCTCGCCTGGGCGCTGGCCTGCAGGCCGGCCTTGGCGATGCGGACCGCCCGCGGCTGGCCGTTGAGCTCGAAGAAGACCTTGATCTTGCCTTCCTCGTCCACGGCCTCGGAGCGGCCGGTCTGGCGGATCACCAGGGTCTTGCCCTTGTCGATGTCCACCGAGATCTCGTCCAGGTCCGACAGGCCGTAGAAGAAGGCCGGCGTGGGGATGCGGGCCACGTCGCCGAACTGCTTGCGGTGGCTGGCGAAGTCGCGGAAGACCTTGGGATACATCAGGTAGGACGCCAGGTCGGTGTCGCTCACCTGGCGCCCGATGGCGTCCTCGGCCTCGCTGCGGGCCGCCTCCAGGTCCACATCGGGGAGGGTGGCACCGACCCGCCCCTCGATGGGCCTGGTGCCGCGCAGGATCTTGGCCTCCAGGTCCTTGGGGAAGCCATCGGCCGGGTAGCCCAGCTCGCCGCGGAAGAGCTGCACCACCGATTCAGGAAAGTCGATTTCGCGGTCGGGCTTCTGCACCTCGGCCGGGGACAGGTCGTTGGCCACCATGAAGAGCGCCATGTCGCCCACCACCTTGGAGGTCGGCGTGACCTTGACGATGTCGCCGAAGAGCCGGTTCACGTCCGCATAGGCGCGGGAGACCTCCGGCCAGCGGTGCTCCAGCCCGATGGCGCGGGCCTGCTCGCGCAGGTTGGTGTACTGGCCGCCGGGCATCTCGTGGTTGTAGACGTCCGAGGTGCCGGCCCGCATGTCGGCCTCGAAGGGGCTGTACTGGCGGCGCACCCCCTCCCAGTAGTGCGAGAGACTCTGCATGGCCGCCAGGTCCAGGCCCGAATCGCGCTCGGAGCCGGCCAGCGCCGCGGCGATGGCGCCCAGATTGGGCTGGGAGGTCATGCCGCTCATGGCGTCGAGGGCCCCGTCCACCGCGTCGCAGCCGGCCTCGATGGCGGCCAGCACCGAAGCGGCCGAGATGCCGCTGGTGTCGTGGGTGTGGAAATGGATGGGCAGCCCCACCTCCTGCTTCAGCGCCGTCACCAGCTCGCGGGCGGCGCGGGGCTTGCACACCCCGGCCATGTCCTTGATGCCCAGCACGTGGGCGCCGGCCTTCTCCAGTTGCCGGGCCATGTCCACGTAGTACTTGAGGTCGTACTTGCTGCGCTTGGGGTCGTGCAGGTCGCCCGTGTAGCAGATGGCCGCCTCGCACAGGCCGCCGGACTCGATCACCGCGTCCATGGCGACGCGCATGTTCTCGACCCAGTTGAGCGAGTCGAACACCCGGAAGATGTCGACGCCGTTCGCGGCGGCCTGCTGCACGAAGTAGCGCACCACGTTG
>JAGRFX010000270.1 GCA_020445805.1 Rhodocyclaceae bacterium | reverse complement strand
TTATTACAGCAGTTCTTTGGGGATCGGGTCGGGCTGGTTCATGGTCAGATGAAGCCAGAGGAAAAAGATGCCGTTATGCAGCGTTTTATGCAGGGGGCGTGTGCCGTTCTGGTGGCAACAACCGTGATTGAGGTGGGAGTGAATGTGCCGAACGCTGCAATTATGGTCATTGAGCATGCCGAACGCTTTGGGCTGGCGCAATTACACCAGCTGCGCGGGCGGGTCGGGCGCGGCAGCGCGGATTCGGTCTGCATCCTGATCTATGCCCAGCCCCTGTCGCAGAACGGACGCGCGCGGCTGAAGGTGATCTTCGAGAACACCGACGGATTCGCGATTGCCCGCGAGGACCTGCGGCTGCGCGGGCCGGGGGAGTTCGTCGGGGCGCGGCAGAGCGGCTTGCCGATGCTGCGCTTCGCCGATCTCGAGCGGGATGTCGAACTGGTCGAGGCGGCCCGGGACGAAGCCCGGCGGTTGCTGGCCGAGGCGCCGTCGGTGGCCGATGCCGTGGTGGGCCTGTGGTTCGCGGGGCGCGAGGGCCTGCTGGGCGCCTGAGCCTCGACGGTAACAGTTTCGGCGGGACCTTCATGGTAGGGTGGGGACTCACCGTTCAAGCCATCGAAGCACATCCGTACGACCATGTGGTGGAACCCCCGTAGGGCCCCGGCGCGTCGCATCCGGCGGAGTGCCGCCCTGCTGTGCGCGGCCTTCGTGTTCCGCGCCGGTGCTGCCCTGGCGGCGCTCCCCGGTCCGGTGGCCGACGAGCTCTCCAAGGTGCGGATTCCCGAGGAGTCGGTCTCGGTCTGGGTGCAGCAGGTCGGTCAGCCGGAGCCCGAGGTGGCCCACTTCCCCGATCGGGCCATGAACCCCGCCTCGGTCATGAAGCTCGTGACCAGCTTCGTGGCCTTTGATGTCCTGGGCCCGACCCACACCTGGAAGACCAAGGTCTTTGCCGACGCGGAACCCCGCGATGGCGTGCTGGACGGCAACCTCTACATCGTGGGCGAGGGCGACCCGGCGCTGACCCTGGAGCGCTTGTGGCAGCTGCTGCGCGAGGTCCGCCAGCGCGGCGTCGAGGAGATCCGCGGCAACCTGGTCCTGGACCGCACGGCCTGGCGCCTGCCGCCCTTCGATCCCTGGGCCTTCGATGGGCGGGGCACGCGGCCCTACAACATCGGGCCGGACCCGCTGATGGTCAATTTCGCGGCCCTCAAGCTGCGCTTCGTGCCCCAGCCCAAGGGCAGCCCACGGCTGCAGGCCGAGACCCCGCTCGACGGCGTCTCGGTGGTTTCGGCATTGCGAGCGGGGCAGGGGGGGTGTGGGGACTGGGACGAACGGCTGGACGTCGAGTTCTTGACACCGGGCAGCCGGCCGGTCATCCGGGTCGGCGGCGAATGGCGCGAAAGCTGTGGCGAGCGAGAGTGGTACGTGGCGCCGATGGGCCCGCCGGAGTTCTCGCGGATCGTCATCGCGGGGCTCTGGAAGGAGCTCGGAGGGCGACTGACCGGGCGGGTGTTCGACGGCGAAACTCCGGTCGAGGCCCGGCTGGTCGCGGTCGAGGAATCGCCGACGCTGACCGAGGTCGCGCGTGACATGAACAAGTGGTCCAACAATGTCCAGGCCCGGCATCTGCTGGCCACGCTGGGGGCCATGGCCGGGGGCGTGCCGGATGCCGTGGCGGCGGGCGCGCGGGTGGTGGGCGAGCGGCTCCAGGCGGCCGGGCTCGATACCACGCCGCTGGTCGTCGAGAACGGCTCAGGTCTTTCGCGGATCGAGTCGGTGAGCGCCCGGATGCTGGGCCGCATGCTGGACCGGGCCTTTGCCGAGCCGTGGATGCCCGAGTACATGGCGTCCCTGTCGGTGGCGGGCCTGGACGGCACCGGGCGCCATCGCCTGAGCAGCAGCCCGGCGCGGGGCTTTGCCCACATCAAGACCGGGACCATCAACGGCGCACGGGCCGTGGCGGGCTATGTGCTGGACCGCAACGGCCACCGGCACGTGGTGGTGATGCTGGTGAACGATCCCTCGGCCTGGGCCAGCCGGGCTGCCCAGGACGCGCTGCTCGAGTGGGCCTGGTACGGCGCCGGTTCCGCCGACGCCAAGCAGACCGCCGCCCGGTAGGTACCCGCCCGGCCCTCGGGTATCATGCGCGACGCCCCTCCGCGCCTGCCTCCGCAATGAAGACCCGACCCGAACGAGAAGACTGGCTGCACAGCGTGCCGCGCTGTGACGAGACGGTCGCCCTGCGTCCATGGCTCGTCGAGAAGGGTTCGCTGACGGCCCGCATCCGGGCCCGCTGCAGACACTTCCGGGTGCACGTCATCCGCCAGGCCCTGGCCCGTCCGCATCGGGACGAGGCGCGGCTCCTGGGGCTGCGCCGGGGCGAACTCGCGTGGTTGCGGGAGGTGGTGCTGGAGGCGGACGGCGCGCCGGTCGTTTATGCGCGCTCGGTGTTGCCCCGCCACAACCTGCGTGGGGGCTGGCGGCTGTTCGCCGGCATCGGCCAGCGTCCGCTGGGCGCCGCCCTGTTCGCCGACCCACGCATTCGCCGGGCACCCCTTGCGGTGCGCCGCCTGGACACGCGCGATGTGCGCCACGGGCGCGCCAGCCGCGTGGTCGGCGCCCCGGGCGGGGCGCTGTGGGCCCGGCGCTCGGTGTTCCGCCTGCGGGGCCGTGCATTGATGGTGTGCGAGGTATTCCTGCCAGCGATCAGCGCTCTGCGATAATGTCGGGCTGTTGCCGCTCTGCCGGCGAACCGAACGCCCGACGATGTCCACGATTGCCGAACGCCTGTCCCACTACGAGAAGCTGATGCGGCTCGACAAGCCGATCGGCATCCTGCTGTTGCTGTGGCCCACCCTGTGGGGCCTCTGGATCGCCGGCGATGGGCGACCGGCAGCGATCGTGGTGGCGATCTTCGTGGCCGGCACCGTGCTGATGCGCTCGGCGGGCTGCGTGATCAACGACTACGCGGACCGCAATTTCGATGGGCACGTGGAGCGCACCCGTCATCGGCCGATGGCGACCGGCGCAGTGAGTACCCGCGAGGCGCTGCTGCTGGCCGGTGGCCTGTCGCTGACCGCCTTCGTGCTGATCCTTCCGCTCGACCGGCTGGTCATCTGGCTGTCGGTGCCGGCCCTGTTCCTGGCGGCCAGCTACCCCTTCACCAAGCGCTTCTTCGCGATTCCCCAGGCCTACCTGGGCATTGCCTTCGGTTTCGGCATCCCGATGGCCTTCGCCGCGCTCCAGCAGGCCGTGCCGCCGGTGGCCTGGGTGTTGCTGCTGGCCAATGTGTTCTGGTCCATCGCCTACGACACCGAGTACGCGATGGTCGACCGCCCGGACGACCTGAAGATCGGCATCCGGACCTCGGCCATCACCTTCGGCCGCTTCGACGTGCTGGCCGTGATGGCCTGCTATGGCTTGGCCCTGGGGCTGCTGCTGGCCGCCGGGCTGCAGGCCGGGCGCGGCCTGGTCTTCATGGGCGGCCTGGCTGTGGCGGCCGGCATCGCCGGCTACCACTACACCCTGATCCGGGATCGTGATCGGCCGCGCTGCTTCAAGGCCTTCCTGCACAACAACTGGATCGGCGGAACGATCTTTGTGGCCCTGGCGCTGGATTACCTGATCAGTCCGGCGGGCGCCTGAGGCCACTGCCGCGTCACCTACGGGAGCTGTTTCCACATGACCTTCATCGACCAGATCCATCGCCGCTGGGCGGACCAGGACACCCTGCTGTGCGTCGGGCTGGACCCCGACCCGGCCCGCTTTCCCGAGGCCATGCGGGCGCGCGGAGATGGCATCCTGGCCTTCTGCCGCGAGATCGTCGATGCCACGGCCGACCTGGTCTGCGCCTTCAAGCCCCAGATCGCCTACTTCGCGGCCCACCGGGCGGAGGACCAGCTCGAGGACCTGATCACTCACATACACGAGCGCCATCCCGGTGTGCCGGTGATCCTCGACGCCAAGCGGGGCGACATCGGCAGCACGGCCCAGCAGTATGCGGTCGAGGCCTTCCAGCGCTTCGGTGCCGACGCGGTCACGATCAACCCGTACATGGGGCGGGACTCGATCGAGCCCTACCTGGCCTGGGCGGACAAGGGCGTGATCCTGCTGTGCCGGACGTCCAACCCGGGCGGCAGCGACCTGCAGTTCCTCGATGTGGGGGGCGAGCGGCTCTACGAGCGGGTGGCGCGACTGGCGGCCACCGAATGGAACAGCACGGGCCAATGCGCCCTGGTGGTCGGCGCCACCTACCCCGAGGAAATCGCCCGGGTGCGGAGCCTGGTCGGCGACATGCCGCTGCTGGTGCCGGGCGTGGGGGCCCAGGGCGGCGATGTGGAGGCCACGGTCACGGCGGGCCGGACCCCCGGGGGCACGGGGCTCATGATCAACTCGTCCCGCGCCGTGCTGTATGCCGGTCGCGGTGACGACTTTGCACAGGCCGCCCGCCGGGTGGCCAGCGCCACCCGCGACGAGATCAATCGATATCGCGCCTGAAGCAGGCCAGGGCGGCGCCGTGCCAGGGCCAGCAGCCCCAGGCCGGCCAGCATCAGGGCGTAGGTGTCGGACTCGGGTACGGCCGAGGCCGGGCTGACCTCCCAGCCGATGTCGGACAGGGCCGCCCAGTCCAGGTCGGTGAAGGCCTTGCGCACGCCGTTGCCGATGGTGGCGTCGAGCGAGGTCTCCTGCGCGACGCCGTCGACGAAGGAATCCAGGCCCTCGGCCCAGTGGCCGAGTCCGCCGGCCAGTGGCACGCTGGTCTCGGTGCTGCCGGTTGTGGCGGAATAGGCGGCCAGCGCCTGGCTACCGGTAAAGCCACTGCCGGAGACCTGCGAGAAGAAGGAGCCGGAGGTCCCGAAGCCGAGCAC
>JAGRFX010000269.1 GCA_020445805.1 Rhodocyclaceae bacterium | reverse complement strand
CGTACTCCATCACGCCTTGCAGTGCGTCCAGCCATTCTTGAGTTTCCTGAGAATCCATATCTGCGATAGGGGCGTCGTTCAGATTTGCAGCCATTCTTGTCTCCTTCGACGGGGAATCGAATCTAGTGATTCGAAACGGATGGGTGATTGACCTTCTATGTCATTGGATAAATAAAAATGCATCTGAAGTGAAGATTAGGAAGTCCGATCATCCTTGCGGCTCGGTGGCTCTCGAAGGTTTTAAGCGTAGGGAGTGCTTCGCTTGGCCGCACAAGCGGGCAGGCACGGGTCCAGCACCGCAACGTTCCTCGCAGAGCCGTGCACCGGGATGCACTGGCCCATGCCGGATGCTTCTTTGAGTGAGCGTTAGGCGGGTCGAGTACCTAGCATTTCCCAGGGTGGTCGTTATCCTGATTTTTTGGTGCATCGTTGAAGTTCTTGTGATTATGGTTCGATGCCTGCTCTTAGGAAGCGCTGATTTATTCGTTTGCCCCGTCAGTGCCCCGTTGCAAATCAATGGCTTGCGTCCCGCGCAAGAACCAAAACTCGATTTATTCAGCGCTTCCCTTAAATGGTTCGGAGCAAGCCTATGGCGAAACGACGAGCCACGCCCGTCAATCGTCGTGCCGGTTTCCTCCGTGATTCAAATCAATTCAAATGACTGCGACTCCATCAATTTGGTGACGTACTTGGCATCATGCAAATCTGACCTGCCGGGCCGTTTACATCGAGTTCGCGGCAACTATTGGAAACGCCGCTGCGGAGCACAAATTTCATCCAGTTTCGTCGTAGCCCGAGGCCCGGAGATGCGTGCCAGGTGAGACATTCGGCCCCAATTAAATGATTCACATCCACAAAATGCTGTGGTCATTTCCTCCGCTTCCGCAGCAGGTCCCGCAAGCGCTTGGGCGCCGGTACCAACGGGGTGCGGCTGCGGGTCCACGCGCCCTGGTCGATCGGCGACAGCGCCCGCCCGCGGCTCATCGACCAGGAGGTCATCCGGTACAGCCCGAGCCGGCTGTAGACCAGCGACCAGCCGCGCCATACCGCGGTGGCCAGCTTGGTCCGGCCCGCCCCGCTGCCGCGCAGCGTGGCGTCCTCGCTGTCCGGGCGCGCCTGGGCCTCGTTCCTGAGCCGTACCAGCAGCTCGGTGATCGGTATGCGTACCGGGCAGACTTCGGTACAGGCGCCGCACAGCGTCGACGCGAAGGCCAGCGGATAGGTCTGGTCGAGCCCGCGCAGGTGCGGCGAGATGATCGCGCCGATCGGCCCGGGGTAGGTGGTGCCATAGGCGTGGCCGCCGATCCGCGCATACACCGGGCAGTGGTTCATGCACGCGCCGCAGCGGATGCACTGCAGCGTGGCGCGCAACTGGGCGTCGGCATAGGCCTGGGTGCGGCCGTTGTCGAGCAGGATCAGGTGGACCTCCTCGGGCCCGTCCTTCTCGCCCGGCTGGCGCGGCCGGGTGATGATGTTGAAGTAGGTGGTGACCGCCTGGCCGGTGGCCGAACGGGTCAGCACGCTATACAGCGGAGGCACGTGCTCGAGCTTCGCGACCACCTTCTCGATGCCGGTGATGGCGATATGCACCTTGGGCACGGTGGTGCACATCCGTCCGTTGCCCTCGTTTTCCACCAGGCACAGCGAGCCGGTCTCGGCGACCGCGAAGTTCACCCCGGACAGCCCGATGTCGGCCTCGGCGAACTTGCGGCGCAGCACCTGCCGGCCGACCTGGATCAGCGTGTCCACGTCCTCGCTGTAGGGCACCCCGGGAACCTTCTCGGAGAACAGCTGGGCGATCTGCTGCTTGGTCTTGTGGATCGCCGGCATGATGATGTGGGAGGGCGCCTCGCCGGCGAGCTGGACGATGTATTCGCCCATGTCGGACTCCAGCGCCTCGATGCCGGCCTCCTGCATGCGGTGGTTGAAGTCGACCTCCTCGCTGACCATCGACTTGCCCTTGATGATCTTGCGGGCCTGGACGCGCCGGGCGATGTCGAGGGCGATGGCGTTGGCGTCTTCGGCATTCTCGGCCCAATGGACCTGGATGCCGTTGGCGGTCAGGTTCCGCTCGAGCTGTTCCAGCAGGGTCGGCAGCTGGGCCAGGCTGTAGCGGCGGATCGCCGAGGCGAGATCGCGCAGCCCCTCGAGCTCCTGCCGCTCGGGAAACTGGGCCCGGCGCTTGCCCTGCAGGAAGTCCATCGCGCTGCGGAAATTCTTGCGCTGGGCCGGGTCGTTGACCACGCTGCGGCCGCGTTCCTTGAAGCTCTCGACCGGGTGGAAGTTGATCGGCTGGCTCATTTTCCGGCTCCCTCCTCGTCGATTAGCAGGACGATCAGCTCCCGCGGCCCGTGGGCGCCGTAGGCCAGGGTCTGCTGGATGTCGGCGGTCTTCGACGGCCCCGAGACCAGCAGCGCATTGGTCGGCAGGTTCTCGGCCCAGCGCCCGGCCTGCATGGCGGTGTGAAAGTCCGGGTGGAGGGTGCCCACGTCCACCAGCACGAAATGGATCGGCGGCACCAGCGAGACCGTACGCGGCTCGTGGGCATCCGGCCAGAGGATCAGGCTGCCGGTCTCGGCGATCGCACCCTTGGCCCGGCTCAGGCCGGCATCGATGGTGTCGAACAGCTCGTCGCGCCAGTCATCGATCGGCCGATCGAAGCAGACCAGCTCGATCCCGGCGGGCAGGGCCTGGGCCAGCCGGGCCGCATCCGGACTGCCGCTGCCGGCGAGCAGCCGGCGCACGCCCTTGGCTTCGGCGAGTCCCTTGACGATCGCCGGCCAGGCGGCGTCACGGGCGTCGTGCACCTCGGCGCGGGCCGCCTCCAGCGCGCTGCGCAGGCGCTCGATTTGCTGGGGCCGCGTCTCGTTGCGCTGGCGGCCGGCGTACCAGGAGGCGACCTCGGGCGGCTCGGGGGGGTGCGGCAGCGCGGTGGCCCGCAGCCGGCCGAGGATTCGTTCGCGGGCCCTCATCGAGGTGCCTCCGAAGTCCGGCGCCACAGGAAGCTGGCGATGTGTTCCCCCTCCAGCGAGGGGCTGGCGCGGCCGGCCTGCTGGTCGAGCTTGGCGGCCCGCCCGAGGATGTTGAACAGGCAGCCGCAGTCGGCGCTGACCACCTTCTGCGCGCCGCAGGCCCGCAGGCTCTCGACCTTGTCGCTGACGATCGCCTCGGAGATTTCCGGAAAGCGGATCGAGAACGTACCGCCGAAACCGCAGCATTCCTCGACCCGGGCCTGTTCGGTGACATCGACCTGGTCCAGCGAATCGAGCAGCGCGCTGCTGGTCTCGTGACAGCCCATCTCGCGGCGGGCGTGGCAGGAGGTGTGCAGCGCCACCGTGCATTGCTCGCCCCGGTCCGGGTGCGCGAAATGCAGCACATGGACCAGGAACTCGGTGAGTTCGAAGACCCGCTCGGCGAGCGCCCGCACCTGGGGCCCCAGCACCATGTCGTCCTCGAACAGCTTGGGGTAGTGGTGGCGCATCATCGCCCCGCAGGAACCCGAGGGCACCACCACCGGCCACGGCTCCGGGAACAGGTCGAGCTGGCTACGCGCGACCGCGCGGGCTTCGTCCGGGTAGCCGCTGCTGTAGGCGGGCTGGCCGCAGCAGGTCTGGCCTTCCGGGAAATGCACCGTGATGCCTTCGCGCTCGAGCAGGCGCACCGCGTCGAGGCCGGCCTCGGGTGCGAACTGGTCGACCAGGCAGGTCGCATACAAGTAGACGTCCGACGGTTTCGCCGGATACGACCGGCCTGCCGCATCCAATTCCATAGGGTTGTCTCCTCTCCACTCCGGGACCAATTCCGGGCAGGTGGTAAGACCTATCTGTTTAGGTGGTCAGACCACTGGTTTATTGTTGAATCGATTTTAAGTGCTCAGCGAAGCGCAGGTCAATGGGTATTCTCCCTAAGGATTGACACAGTGCACAATACACTCTAGACTTTGGAACAATGGTCATACCATTTAGGGGCACCCATGTTTAATAGGTCTACAGCCGTCACGCGCATTTCCGATGCCGTCGCGGCCGAGTTGGAAACGCGCATCCTGGAGGGCGCCTTCAAGCCGGGAGATCGTATTCCGGCGGAACGGGAACTCTCTCTCGAACTGGGCGTGTCGCGCCCGTCGCTGCGCGAGGCCATCCACAAACTGGTCAGCAAGGGGATGTTGATCACGCGCCACGGGGGCGGCACTTTCGTCACAGACCGCCTCACTGCGGCCTTCTTTGACCCCTGGCAGGAAATGCTCCGGGCGCATCCGAATCTCCAGGGCGACCTGCTCGATTTTCGGCACATGCTCGAAGGGAACACCGGGGCCCTGGCGGCCGCGCGAGCGACCGATGCCGACATCGAGCGCCTGGATGCGGCCTACCAGACTCTCTGCGCGGCCTTTGAGCGCGATGACCTGGAGGCCAGCGCCAAGGCCGATGTCGCATTCCATCAGACCATCGCCGAAGCCGCCCACAACGTACTCATCAGCCACGTCAACGCCAGCCTGCTGCAGGTGATGCAGGGTGGTGTTTCAGGCAATCTCGAGTACATAAATCACCGCCCAGCCCACTGGGACCAGCTCAAGGCCCAGCACACCGAAATATGGACGGCGGTGCGCCAGCACGACCCGGGGCGTGCCGCACGAGCCGCAAAGGAGCATGTCGATTTCGTCCGTCAGACCATAAGTGATCATTCGAAGGAAATCGAGCGCCGTAACAGCGCCCTGCGGCGCCTTTGAAGGCCCGAGGTTTCGGCATGGTTGCCGGCGCCCAATTGGGGGTCGTCTCAGAATTCGGAAAATAAAGCACGTTAAGCCGGTTGCAATGCTCGCAACGGCCTGAACTTGCCCGCGCCGATCTTGGCGCTGCTGCGCCAGAGGTAATCGCCGGTCAGGTTGATGTGTTCCCAGC
>JAGRFX010000268.1 GCA_020445805.1 Rhodocyclaceae bacterium | reverse complement strand
CGATCGCGTCCGCCAGGACCGCCTCGAGCTGGCTGCCAAGCGCCTCGTCGTCCTCCGCCCCGCTGAGCTCCAGCAGCACGCTCCAGGCCGGCAGCTCGGCCAGAGGCGCACGCGCCCCCGGAATGTGGCGCAGCACCAGTTCGAGCGCCGAACGGCCGATCAGCTCGAAGGCATTGAGCTGGGCCTGGCAGCGCTTCTTGGCGAGCCCGAGCAGGTGCACGGCCCGCGCCGGATCTTCGACCGCGATCCAGGCGACCGCCCGGCCGCGCGGCATCGGGAAGAGCTTCAGCACTGCGGCGGTGATGATGCCGAGCGTGCCCTCTCCCCCGATGAAGAGGTGCTTGAGGTCATACCCGGTGTTGTTTTTCCTCAGCGCGCGCAGGCCACGCCAGATCTGTCCGTCAGGGAGCACCGTCTCAATGCCAAGGACCAGGTCCCTGGCATTGCCGTAGCGCAGGACGTGGACGCCTCCCGCATTGGTGGCCAGGTTGCCACCGATCTGACAGCTGCCCTCTGACGCCAGCGAGAGCGGGAACAGGCAATCCGAGGCCACAGCGGCTTCCTGGATGGCGGCCAGCGTGCATCCGGCCTCGACCGTGACCGTCTGATTGTCCAGGTCGAGCGAGAGCACACGGTTCATGCGCTCGAGCGAAATCACGATCTCATCCCCCCGCTCGGTCGGCGTGGCCCCGCCACAGAGGCCGGTATTGCCCCCCTGCGGCACCATGGCCACACCATGCCGAACACAGCAGGCCACCACGCGCGACACCTCGTCCGTGCTGGCCGGCCGAACGACGGCGAGTGCCCGGCCCCGGTAGCGCCCTCGCCAGTCTTCTTCGTAACGCGCCCGATCGCCCGCATCGACCAGGACATGGCTTGAGCCGACGATGCTCGGCAATTGGGCGATCAGCTCGGTTCGGTCGGGCATGGCGGGTCCTCAGGATTCAGACGTGGCCGAGGGCAAACTTGATGGCGGGCAGCATGCGCTGGACGGCGGCCTCGCCCTCAGCGATGGCTTCAGCGCCCCGATGGTAGTCGAGCATGCCGATCTGCCCCACCCGTGGCGACAGCAGGACGTCGGCCGGTTCGCCGGCCAGGCGGCTCCGGGCAATCCTGACCTGCATGATGTTGATGCTGGTGCTCATGACACTGATCAGCGAAGGGAGGCTTTCCTCGGCCTTTTCCGGTAGGGCTTCCGACTCGGGCCCCACCCCGAAGCGGGCCAGCATGCGGGTGATCCAGCTCGGTTCGTCACCCTCGTCGTCCTCGGCCGGTTCGACCCCCGCGCGTCGCCAGGCGCGCCCGACCAGTTCGGACCCCAGGTCGACCGCGATCACGATGTCAGCACCCATGGCCCGGCAAAGGGACACAGGCACCGGATTGACGAGGCCGCCATCGACCAGCAGGCGCCCCTCGTGGGCGACCGGCGTGAGCAAGCCCGGCAGCGCGATCGAGGCCCGTACGGCGTCGGACACGCTGCCTTCCCTCAGCCAGATCTCGCGACCGGTCACCAGATCGGTGGCGACACAGGCAAAGGGCAGCTCGAGTCCGGAAAAGCTGCGGTCAACGAAATTGCGCTGGAAAAACTCCATCAGCCGTTCGCCGCGAATCAGACCACTTCGCAGGCTCACATCCAGCAGGGAAACCACGCTCTGCCAGCGGAGTCCGGCGACCCACTCCTGCAACTTCGCCAGATCTCCTGCCGCCGCCGCGGCCCCCACGAAAGCGCCGATCGAGCAGCCGCAGATCACGTCCGGGCGAATGCCATCGCGCTCGAGGGCCTGCAAGACGCCCAGATGCGCCCAGCCGCGGGCCGAGCCGCTGCCGAGCGCCAGGCCGATCTTCGGCCGCGGGCTTCGCTTCATCCAATCCGCTCTGCGTAGAGATCGTGCACATCGCAGTCGGTGATGCGCACCCGGATCATGTCGCCCACGGCCACGTCGGTCGCATCCGGAACGATCACCAGGCCATCGATTTCCGGTGCCTCGGCCGGAGAACGGCCAAGGGCCCCCTCTTCATCGACCTCGTCGACCAGCACCTCATATTCCCGTCCGATCCTGGATTCGAGTCGCTGGGTCGAGATGTCCTCCTGGAATTCCATCAGCCGCTGGCGCCGCTCTTCGGCGAGTTCGGCAGGCACGGCGTCGGGCAGCGCGTTGGCGGCAGCCCCCTCCACCGGGGAGTACGCGAATGCCCCCACGCGGTCGAGCTGCGCTTCCTCGAGAAACGCCAGGAGCTGTTCGAAATCGTCTTCCGTCTCCCCCGGGAATCCGGTGATGAAGGTACTGCGGATGGCGATGTCGGGACAGATCTCGCGCCAGCGTCGCACCCGTGCGAGGACGTTTTCGCTGCTGGCCGGACGCTTCATCAGCTTGAGGATGCGCGGGCTCGCATGCTGGAAGGGCACATCGAGGTAGGGCAGCACCTTGCCCTCGGCCATCAACGGAATCAGGTCGTCGACGCTGGGATAGGGATAGACATAGTGCAGGCGGACCCAGGCGCCCAGGGAGGCGAGCGATTCGCACAGTTCGAACAGGCGCGTCTTGACCGGGCGCCCGCCCCAGAAGCCGGTCCGGTATTTCAGGTCGACGCCGTAGGCACTCGTGTCCTGCGAGATCACCAGCAATTCCCGCACCCCGGCCTCGACCAGCTTCTCGGCCTCACGCAGCACGTCGCCGACCGGGCGGCTGACGAGATCGCCACGCATCGAGGGAATGATGCAGAAGCTGCAGCGATGGTTGCACCCCTCGGAGATCTTCAGGTACGCATAGTGATCGGGCGTCAGCCGGATGCCCTGGGGGGGCACGAGGTCGACAAAGGGGTCGTGAGGCTTGGGCAGGTGCCGATGCACGGCCTGCATGACCTGTTCCGTGGCGTGGGGGCCCGTCACTTCGAGGACCTGTGGATGGGCCGCCAGGATCACGTCATCGCGCGCACCGAGGCAACCCGTGACGATCACCCGCCCATTTTCGGAGAGCGCCTCGCCGATCGCATCGAGGGATTCCTCGACCGCGGCATCGATGAATCCGCAGGTATTGACGATGACGAGGTCGGCCCCGTCGTAGTCGGCCGAAATGTCGTAGCCCTCAGCCCTCAGGCGCGTGAGGATATGCTCGGAATCGACCGTTGCCTTGGGGCAACCGAGAGAGACAAAACCGACGCTCGGGGACTGCTTCATGGACGCTCCAAATGACAAGCGGGCCGCACACGCGACCCGCCGAATGACCGTAGGCCGGGATGACGGCGCTGGCTACTTCTTGCCGCCCGTGGCCTTGTCGTGTCCCTGCCCGGCCTGCATGCCTTCGCCGGGCGTGAAGTTCGGGAACTGGAACCCCGAGAAGATGTTGCGGGTCTGGCTTTCGATCTGTTCCTGCATCTGCATGAACATCTTCTTGCTCTGCTCGGTGTAGGCGCCCATCAGGCTCTGCATCGCCGGTCCCTGGAAGTTCAGGAACTGGGCCCAGAGGTCCTGACTGATCGGGCTGTTCTCGCCATAGATCGACTTGGCCTGATCCTGCAGCTTGGCCTGCATGTCGGTGAAGGCCTTGATGTTGTTCTCGAGATACTTGCCCATCATCCCCTGCATGGCGTTGCCATAGAAGCGGATCATGTGGGCCAGCAGGTCGCTGGTGAACATCGGTGCGCCACCGGCTTCCTCCTCGAGAATGATCTGGAGCAGGATGCTGCGGGTGAGGTCGTCGCCGGTCTTGGCGTCGACCACCTGGAACTCTTCGTGACCGAGCACCAGTTCTTTCACGTCCGACAGCGTGATGTACGAACTGGTCTTGGTGTCGTACAGCCGTCGGTTAGGGTACTTTTTGATCAACCGTAGTTGCTCAGCCATGATTCCATATCTCCTCAATGCGGATTTTCTCTTCTATGGGGAAATTATACCGCGATGCGCAAACAAAAACCCCGCCATCCGGCGGGGTTTCGCGCAAGTTCATCACGCCGTGCACAATTCCTGACATAGATCAGGACATGTACAGACCGCCGTTGATGTTCATCGTTGCACCGGTCATGTAGCCGGCCAGATCCGATGCGAGATAGGAGCACAGGGCACCGATTTCCTCGGGCTTGCCGAGACGCTTCATGGGCACGGTATCGATGATCGACTGGCGCACGTCCTCGCGGATCGCCATGACCATGTCAGTGCCGATGTAGCCCGGGGCGATGGCATTCACGGTCACGCCCTTGTTGGCCAGTTCCTGGGCCAGGGCCTTGGTGAAGCCGATGCAGCCGGCCTTGGCGGCGGAGTAGTTGGTCTGACCCGCCTGACCCTTGACGCCGTTCACCGAAGAGATGTTGATGATCCGGCCCCAGCCGCGCTCGGCCATCTTCGGGGAGATGGTGTGCGTGACGTTGAAGAGGCTGTCCAGGTTGGTGGCGATGACGGCATCCCACTGGCCCTTTTCCATCTTCGGGAAGAACTTGTCACGGGTGATGCCGGCGTTGTTTACCAGCACGTCCACCGGGCCCACATCGGCTTCGATCTTTTCGATCATGGCCTTGCAGGAATCGTAGTCGGACACATCGCCTTCAGCCGCCACGAATTCGAAGCCGAGTTCCTTTTGCTTGGCAAGCCACTCGTCCTTCTGCGGGAAGTTCGGCAGGCAGTTGGCAACGACCTTCATGCCATCCTTGGCGAGGGCCTGGCAGATTGCAGTGCCGAGACCACCCATGGCTCCGGTAACGAGTGCGACTTTCTGAGTCATCTTCAATCCTTACACAGCGAGTGGGTTCAGAGGCGGTCGGACGTCGTCCCGCTACCGACGCCCCCTCTTGTACGGGGTTCAAGGCGAAGGGCGGCAGGGAGTGCCGCCCAATCGTCACAGAGTATAAACAATACTGCGGTTTTTTGATGCAGCGCAATACAGGAATATCCCGAGTCGCGCTGGCCGGTCAGAACATGTGCTGGCC
>JAGRFX010000025.1 GCA_020445805.1 Rhodocyclaceae bacterium | reverse complement strand
GGACCTTGGGGTGGGCGCCCAGCACGCCCTCGACCTCGGATGGGTAGATGTTCTCCCCGCCGCTGATGATCATGTTGCTCTTGCGATCCACCAGCCAGATGTAGCCGTCCTCGTCCCGGCGAGCCATGTCGCCCACCGAACACCACTCGCCGCGGAAGGCCTCGGTGGTCTTCTCCGGATTGCGCCAGTAACCATCGAAGACATAGGAGGTGCGCGAGAAGAGCTCGCCCACCTCGCCGTCGGGCACCTCCGCGCCGTTCTCGTCGAGGATCCGGATGGCACCGCTGCCGGCCCACTCGCGCCCGACCGAGCCCAGCTTGACCAGCTGCTCGTGGGGACGCAGCAGCGTCACCCAGCCCGCTTCCGTCGAGCCGTAGAGTTCGTAGAGCCGGCCATTGACGAAGTACTCCAGGATCGCGGTCTTGGTGCTCTTGCGGGCCGGCGCCGAAGAGATCATCAGCTTGCCCACGCTGGTCATGTCGTAGCGCTGCTTCACCTCCTCGGGGAGGGCCAGGATCATGATGTAGTGGGTCGGCACCAGGGAGGTGAAGGTCACCTTCTCGCGCGACAGGGTGGCCAGCAGGGCCTCGGGGTCGAAGCTGCGGCGGTCGTCGATGATGATCGTGGCGCCCATGTGGATGAAGGTGGTGCCGAAGTAGAGCGAGTTGGCGTGGCACAGGGGCATCACCAGCAGGCCCGTGTCCTCCGACGTGAAGCCCATCTCGAGGGCCGTGGCCAGCGCGATCAGGGTGCTGCCGGCATGGTTGCGGATGGCGCCCTTGGGCCGGCCGGTGGTTCCCGAGGTGTACATCAGCGCGCACATGTCCTCGGGGCGCACCTCCGGGAACACGTTGCGACCGGTCGCGCCACCGACCAGGGCCTCGTAGCCGAGCCAGCTGTCGTGGTGGGCGTCGTCGAGGACGACAAAGCGGCTGCCGCCGATGGGCAGTTCGCCACGGATCGCGTCCACGGTCTCCACGAACTCGCCGCCCGCGATCAGCGCACCGGCCTCGCAGTTGTTCAGGATGTAGCTGATCTCCGGCCCGGTGAGGCGGAAATTGAGCGGAACCGCCACCAGTCCGGCGCGGGCCAGGCCCACGTACATCTCCATCCACTCGACGCAGTTGTAGGCCAGGATCCCGACCCGGTCGCCGCTCACCAGGCCCAGCGACAGCAGGCCCTCGGCCAGCCGGCTGGCGCGGCAGTCCCACTCGGCGTAGGTCAGGGAGCGGCGCGAGTCGCGGGTCCCCAGCTTGTTCGGCTGCAGGCGCGCGTGGGCGGCGACGGCATCGGAGATGGTCAGCAGGTGGCTCATGTCAGGTGTCTCCTCCGGGGCACCCCCGGCATCGGTGTTGTTGGATACGACAGAATTTTCTGTCTTCTGTATTCAGAATGCGCTATGCTGTTTCGCAAGTCAATCACCTTTTTTCTTCGCCGAGACACCGGCCGTCGGATGGAACCATTCCCCGGGGAGCAGGCGCGAGGGCGACACCACACCAGGAGGCAACACCATGAGCACCTTGCAACCCATCTCCGACCACTCCGCCGCCGCGCTGGTCGCCCGGTTCCTCAAGCAGCGGGGCGTGCAGCGGGTCTATGCGCTGTGTGGCGGCCACATCATGCCGCTGTGGATGCGGCTCGATCACGAGGGCATCCGCATCATCGACGTGCGTGACGAGCGCGCCGCCGTCTATATGGCCCACGCCGAGGCCCAGCTCACCGGCAACTTCGGTGTGGCCCTGGTCACCGCCGGCCCGGGTGTCACCAATGCCATGACCGGCATCGCCAACGCCGACGTGGCCCGCGCGCCGGTGCTGGTGCTCTCCGGCACCCCGCCCCGCCAGCAGGAAAACCGCGGCGCGCTGCAGGACATGGTGCACACCGACCTGGTCCGCACCATCACCCGCTATGCCCGCACCGTGCGCGAGCCCGAGCTGGTGCTGCGCGAGCTGGACGAGGCCGTGTCCCGGGCCCAGGGCCATGGCGGCGAGCCCGGCCCGGTTTACCTGGACTTCCCGGTGGACACCCTGCGCGCCGACGTGCCGGCCGCCATCCAGCTGCCCGAATACTTCGCGCCGAAGACCGCCCCTGTCTGCCCGCCCGACCCGGCCGCCATCGCCGCCGCCGTCGAGCTGCTGTGGTCGGCCAAGCGGCCGCTGTTCATCTCCGGCCGCGGCGCCCAGGGCGCCGGCCCCGAGCTGTGTGCCCTGCTCTCCCGCCTCGGCGCGCCCTACCTGGACACCGGCGAGAGCCGTGGCCTGGTGCCGGAAGCGCATCCCTCGGTGGTGGCCGCCATGCGGGGCTCGGTGATGGGCCAGGCGGACCTGGTGGTCACCGTGGGCCGTCGCCTCGACTTCCAGCTGGCCTACGGTTCACCCGCCGTCTTTGGCGAGGCGAAGTTCCTGCGCATCGCCGACTGCGCTGCCGAGCTGCGCGACAATCGCCGTGGCGCGGTGGAGCTGCTGGGCACGCCGTCCCTCGCCCTGCAGGCCATCCTTGATGCCGCCGGCGACCGTGCCCCGGCCACCGACAGCGACTGGGCCGGCACCCTGCGTGCCAAGCACTGCGAGCGCTCCGAGAAGCTCGTCACCACCCTGCGCACTGCACCGAACGGTCCGGATGGCCTGATGCACCCCAACCGCGCCGTGGCCGCCCTGCGCGACGCCCTGCCCGAAGACGCGGTGGTGGTGGCGGACGGGGGCGATTTCCTGAGCTTCGCCCGGGTCGGCCTGCCGGCCACCACCTATCTGGATCCGGGCTCCCTGGGTTGCATCGGCGTCGGCACCCCCTTCGGCGTGGCCGCCAGCCTGGCCTGCCCCGACCGCACCGTGGTGGTGGCGACCGGCGACGGCGCCTTCGGCTTCAACGCCATGGAGATGGACACCGCCGTGCGCCACCAGGCGCCGCTGCTGGTGATGGTGGCCAACAACGGTTCATGGGCCATCGAGGTGCGCGACCAGCAGGAGACCCACGGGCGCGTCGTCGGCACCCACCTGCGCTTCTCCGACTATGCCGGCATGGCCCGTGCCCTCGGCATGCATGCCGAGCGGGTGGAGCGCGCCGAGGATCTGCCCGCCGCCATTGAACGTGCCCTGGCCAACCGGCCGGCCCTGCTCGATGTGCTGGTCACGCCCGATGCAGCTTCGTCGGACGCCAAGAGCGGGCTGGCCTGGGTACCCGATCTGCAACCCCTGGCGGCCTGGGACCAGGCAGAGCGCCGCTGGCGTGCCGAGGGCGCGGATGCCGGTGATAAACTCTGAATTCCGTCACTGACCGCATGCGACCATGAAAGTCCTCGAGGCCCAGCCAAAACTCGTCGAACAAGTCTACGAAGCGATTCTCGAGGAGATCTCGACAGGTCGGCTGAGCCCCGGTGAACGGGTGATCCAGGAGCAGCTGGCCAAGGAGCTGGGGGTCTCGCGCCAGCCGGTCCAGCAGTCGCTGCTCCTGCTGCGCAACCAGGGCGTCCTCCAGGACGCCCCGGGTCGCGGCCTGCAGGTGGCCCCGCTCGATATCGACTACGTGCGCAACATGTATGACATGCGCGCCGTGCTCGAGGGGCTGGCCTGCCGGCTGGCCGCCGAGAACCAGACCAAGGCCGCCAAGTCCCGCGGCCCGGCCCTGATCCGCGCAGGCAAGAAGGCCGTCGAGACCAGCTCGGTCAGCGGCATGATTGCGGCCGACATGGCCTTCCACAACATGATCTACGAGCTGTCGGGCAACCCCCTCATCGCCCCGACCATGGAATCCCACTGGACCAGCGCCCGCCGCGTCATGGGCGAGGTGCTGCTGCTCGACGACCAGCCGCGCAATGTCTGGAGCCAGCACGAGGCCATCCTCGAGGCCATCGGCGACGGCGACGGCCTGAAGGCCGAGACCCTGGCCCGCACCCACATCAGCGAAGCGGCCGCCTTCATGATCGCCAAGCTGCGCGAACTGCAGAAGGCCCAGGAACCCGAACCCCCGAGCCGCGGGCGCCTGAAGCGCTGAGCCCGTTCCGAGGCCACCGCCGCAGATCGTCCGCGGCGCTACCCGCCGCTTCCCCTGTGTGCCCGAAATCGACCTGAGCGCCGGCACGGCCGGGCGCCCGGTCTTCGGCGCCGAGCGCCTGCCGGTCGGTCACCACCCGGGATCGGCCACGGGATGACATGGGCCCATTGACACCAGGACCCTCCTGAAAAAAAAGGCCGGGGGGCAGGATCCCGCCCCCCGGCCGTCCAGGCACCGAGCTGCGATCAGCCCAGGAAGCCCGTCACCACCATCACCAGCAGCGCCAGACCGACCGTGATCAGCGTGAGCCCGAGGATCACGGAGCCCACGTGCATCTGGCGCGAGGGGGCATCCACCAGGTACTTGTCCAGCTCACCGGCCTCGACCAGGCGGGCGTACTGCGCCGGGTGCTCGCGCCGGAACTCTTCCAGCGACTGGGTGCCGGTGAACATCACCACGTCGGGCGGCGGCAGCTTGTCGGGACGGAAGTGGTTGTTGAAGAAATGCACCGTGAAGAGGAAGACCGCCGCCAGGAAGGCTTCTTCGCCATGGACCAGGGTCCCCACGTTGAACACCCAGCCCGGCAGGAAGCTCGCCGTGACGTGCGGGAAGGCCAGCATCAGGCCGCTCCAGCCGATGATGTTCACCCCCCAGAAGACCGCCCAGTAGTCGAACTTCTCAAAATAGGTCCAGCGGTCGAACTGCGGCCTGGGTCCTTTCCCGAGGAACCACTTGAACATACCCCAGCAGTCCGCGAAGTCCTTCCAGTTCGGGATCAGCGAATCCGGCCCGAACCAGCGGAACTTGCGGTTGCGCAGGAGGCGCTGCATGACATAGATGAAGTGGATGAAGAAGATGCCGACGAAGAGCGACGCCGCCACCCGGTGAATGATGCCCATCACCTTCGGCCCGCCCAGCGCCACGGCGACCGCGGGTGCCCACGCGCTGTCGGCGAACATCACCGTCGTGCCGGTCAGCACCAGGGTCATCGTCACCAGCGCGAACACCAGGTGGGCGATCCGCCAGCCCCGCGCAAAGCGCACCACGTGCTTGCCGGCGTGGATGCCCAGTTCGGTGGTCCGCACATGGGGCACCGCCCCCCTCAGCTTGCGGTCCTGCCACTCGCGGTAGTACCACAGCCCGCTGTGCAGCCAGAAAAACGCAAACACGCCGATCAGCAGTGCCGTCATCAGCTTGCCGGCCACGAACATCTGCGGGTACTTGTCGAAGTCGCTGGTGTTGGCGTGGGGGCCGAAGCTGACGAAACCGGCCGTGGCCTTGACCATGCCCGGCTTCTTCTCGTTGTGGCACTTCTGGCAGGTCTTCAGGCGGTTATCCGGGTGCACGCTCGATTCCGGATCGTCGCTGGGCTGGATGCCGTGGCTGCCATGGCAGTCGGCGCACTTGGCCGTGTAGGTGAAGCCCAGACGGTTGACCTGGCCGTGGTAGGTGTCGCGATAGCTCATCAGCTCTTCGGCGTGGCAGTCACCGCAGGCGAACACGTTCTTGAGCTTGAACAGGTCGGAAGAGGAGTTCCGGATCTCGTGCGTCGTATGGCAGTCGATGCAGACGGCCCCCTTTGGGTCGCCCTGGGCGGTCAGCGCCCCGTGCACCGACTCCGACAACTCCTCGCGATGGTCCTCGTGGCAGGTGCCGCAGGTGTCCGGAATGGTGAGGCGCCACAGGTCCCGCTCCGGCGTGCCGACCGGCGGCACCGCGAAGTCGTGGGTCGCGTGGCACTGGTTGCAGTAGGCCTTGGGCCGATCGGGGAAGTCGGCATCGGGCCCGGCGTGGAAGGACGCCTTGTAGGCCGCGATATTGGCAACGACCACGCCCAGGCGCTCGCGGCCGGCGGTCTGACCGGACTTCTGCACCTCCTCCCACAGCCGCTCGTGGCAGGTGGCGCAGTCGGGCCGGACTGCGTCGGCCGACTTGTCGTGGTTTTCCCGCGCGTCGACGATGTCCGTATGGCACGCAACGCAGTCCAGCCGGGCATGCACGCCGCGCGCGACCTTCTCCGTATCGATGGCCGGCAGGGCGAGCGTCTCGCCTTCCGTATCCTCCACCTCGATGGCCGGCTGGCCCTTGTCGTGGCAGCTCAGGCAGGTCGCGTTGTCGAGCGGGGCGGCAGCGGCCTGGCCGTCGGCCGCATGCGACGAGAATGGGCCCAGCAGGGCGGCCGCCACCAGCGCCAGCCCGAGGGCCCGAATGTCTTGAATCTTCACCTTGTTGATCCCCTTTCGCGACGCAGCCCGCGCCGCAGACGAATGAAAAGGGGGCCCCGCGTCCCGGGCCGATCCAGGTTCATCGGCCTTCTGCACGCGCGCCCCCTGCCCGGCGACGCTCGGTGCCGGGATCGGCGCCGGACCCCCGGGCCCGGCGCTGGCGACGACGGGTCAGAATGTGTGGGTCACGGTCAGCGCGAAGACGCGCGTGGTCTGCTTCGGATCGACCAGCACCCGGGTGCCGTCGGAGTAGCTCCACTGCGACCAGGTGTAGTCGTCCAGCTCGCGCCGATCCCAGATGCAGTCCAGGCGAATCGCCGTCGCCTTGGTGAGGGCGTAGTTGGCGAAGAGGCGCAGCGTGGTCAGGGTGTACTCGGTGTCCGGCAGCTCGCCGGCGCCCGATAGCAGGGTCGTCGTCGGCCCCTGGTCGACCACATCGATGTCGTATTCCACGACGTCGCGCGAGACCAGCAGGCGCCCCCCCAGGCCGAGCTGCGAACTCACCCGGCCGTCGAGCCCGATGCCGGCCGACTGGCTGCGCGACTTCAGGTCGACCGACCAGGGCACACAGGTGCTGGCGGTCGAGGTGCCGATCATGCTGGCGAAGGTGGTTCCGTCGCAGGTCGAGCCGAAGGCGCTCTGAAAGGCGTTCTGTCGCTGGCTGACATCCCCATACGAATACCAGGCGTTAGCCTTCCACTTTCCGTTCAGGCGGTAGGTGGCATCGATCGAGTAGAGCTCCGACTGGCGATCGTTGAGTCCCATCTCCAGGTGACGGGTCTCGAACTCGTCGCGGGCGTACTCGGCCGCGAACTGGACCGACAGAGCCCGCAGCGGCGCCCAGTCGAGGAGCAGGCGAAGCTTGTCGCGCTCCCGGTCGGAGAACTGGGTGGGCGCGGTCCAGAACAGGCCCGTGGGATGGGACCCATCGTTCTGCAGGGTCGGGTGGCTGCCCCAGGACGACCCGTCCCGCTCGCCGTGGCTGTACGCCAGCGAGCCGTTGAGTTCGTCGTTGAGGGTCTTCGCGACGCTGAGGCGGACCGTGTCCTCCTGCACCTCGTCCCGATAGCCCTCTTCCTCCATGCCCTCGTAGCGCTTCTGGTCATAGTCGTATCCGACCGTCAGACGGTAGTCGTCGGGGAGGCGATAGACCCCCTCGATCTTGCCGCGGGTGGTCTTGATGTTCTCGGGATTGTTGGTCAGCTCGTCGTTGTTGTGCCCCCAGTCGATGACGTAGACCTCCCTGGGAGTCTGGTCGTCGTGCTCGTCGTAGGACAGGGCGGTGTTGAGCGTCAGCTTCGGGGTGATGCGCGAGGACAGGTTGGCGGCGATGTTCGTGGTCTCGACCTTGCCGCCCAGGCTGGTGCGCTGGGTCAGCACGGCCGGCTGCGCGGCGGCAGCCGGGTTCAGCTCCGCCGTCGAACGGATCAGCGTGACGGGCACGAAGCCGTCATCCTGCTTGCCGATGGCCCTGCTGACGCTGAAGGTCCCGCGCGTCGCTTCGCTGAACCGGTAGGCAGCATTCACGTAGATGTTCTGGGACTCGTTGTCCGGGGCCAGGGCCTGGCTGTAGAACAGCGCCGTCCCGGCCACATTCTCCACGCCGAGCAGCTTGCCGGCGTTGTTCCTGAAGAAGCTGCCGTAGTAGCCCGCCGTGATCTGGAAGGCCCGCGTGGTGTAGTCGACCGAGGCCTCGAACTGCTGGTGTGTCGAGTCGATCGGCTCGGCGGCGAAGACCTGCAGCGGGATGCCGTCCAGGTTGAGCGGCAGGCTCACCGGCGCGATGCCCTGCATGTAGCCGGTGCCGTTGATGCCCGACATCCGCGCCCCCTCCTTGTCCTCGTGCTTGAAGCCGAAGTTGACCTGCAGGTTGTCGGTCAGGCGCTTGTTGAGCTCGATGGTCGTGCCGCTGCGCCGGACCCGCAGATCGCGCGCGGGGCCCTCCACAGGCGGAGGGCCGGCCAGCGTCAGGGCGTCGCTGCCGATGCCCGTTGCCCCGGTAAGCACCTCGAAGGGCGCATAACGGGCGATCTCGTTGTAGCCCACGCGCACGCCCCAGTCGCCCTGCTGCTCGGCCGTCAGGAGCAGCTCCTGGTTGTTCTGCCCCAGACCCCGGCCGCGGATCCTGAACCAGCGGCCCTCTTCCGTGCGCCTGACCAGATTGAGGTCGAGCACCCCATGGACACCGTCGCTGTTGATACCGGTGTAGGTGCGGTAGAGCGGATTCACGTCGCTCAGGTAGAACAGGGTAGCCGCGACCTCGCTTGCGTCGGGACTGATCAGATCCTCGACCTCGTCGGCCATCGCGCGATCGGCGGAAAAGACCAGCGACACGGCAGCCGCCAGCAGGGTCCGCTTGAAACCAAGACCATGTGTCATCGTTATCTCCCTAAGGCTCAGTGCCAGAAGCGCGCAGCGCGTGACGAATTCGCAGGGTTGTTGCTGCCGTGGATCTGGGTGTGGCAGTTCAGGCAGGCGCGGCCCTGCGTCTCGCCGATGGAGTTCATCGTGTTGCGGCCGGCGGTCAGCGGATTGTTTCCGTTGGTGAGGATGCCGAGGTTCGGTGCGCCACTCGCCAGCCCGTTGGGATCGACGACCCCGGCCACGCCCGGCACCTGCGCCAGGTGGTTGGCGGCGTCATGGCATTGCTGGCAGAGGAAGGGCGGCCGCGTCTTCAGCATCGAGTCGGCCACGGTGCCGTGCGGGTTGTGGCAGTTGGCGCAGTCCTCGACGACGGGCGCGTGGTTGTGCACGAACGGGCCGCGCTTCTCGGCGTGGCAGGTGAAGCAGGTGTCGTTGGTGCTGCGCTTGGCGAGCAGCTTGGGCCCGAAGGAGCCGTGCGGGTTATGACAATCCGAACAGGCCATCTTGCCTTCCGGGATCGGATGGTGTGAGGGCTTCTCGACCTGGGCGCGCTGGGACTTGTGGCACGCGAAGCAGACCTCCGGCTGGGCGCGCTTGTCCCGCACCTTGTCGTTGTCGGTATGGGTCTGGTGGCAGCTCGAGCAGGCCAGCCCGCTGGTCTCGTGGATGCTGCCCTGCCAGAGATGGCGCTCGGAATCGGCCTCGTGGCAGTTGAGACAGGCCTCATTGCGCGACTCGACCGCGGTCTGGGTCTGCTTGTCGAAGGTGCGATCGGGCTTGGGCGGCTTGTCGCTGCCCTTGTGGTTGAGGTGCGCCTCGCTCGCCCCATGGCAATCGGTGCAGGTCGGCGTGCGACCGTCGGCACGGGTGCCGTGCTTGGTCCTGCCAATGTGCAGCACGCCCGGGGCATCGGCCTCGTCGTGGCAGCTCGTGCACTTGGCATCCCCGGTGAGGACGATGTCCTCGGACTCATCCGCGGCATGCACCGCGCCTGCTCCGATACAGCTGATACAGGCCAGCGCCGCGAGCAGCGTTCTTAGTGTTTTCATGGGACCCCCTTGTATCGACATATCCGTTCAGCACCGCCCGCGCGGGTGGCGCATTCCATGGGCAGAGATCACTGGGCGAGAATCCACTCGATCAGGTTCTTGATCTCTGCCGGGTCCTTGGTGTCGATGATCCGGTGGTCTTCTTCGGTGCCGTCCTCGAGCTTCACCCTGGGTCCGGTGGTGATGTTCTTGGTGATCTTGTCGAAGCCCTCGGCTTCCTTGCCCTCGTATTTCGCGGCGACCTTCTTGTACGAAGGCCCCTTCTTGGTCTTGTTGACGGCGTGGCACTTGAAGCAGTCGTTTTCCTTGGCCAGCGACTTGGCGGCGTCGGCATCGAAGGCGAAGGAAGGCGCGGCCGTGCAAGCCAGGATGGCGGCGACCAGCAGCAAGGGGCGAACGAGACGGCGTGTCATTTGGGTTCTCCAGTGGATCCGTGGATGGGGGCCGTGGACCGGCACCCGACGAGCGATTTCTGTGCAGCTCGATTCTCACGAATCACGGAAAAACCCCATATCGGATAGGGTTTAAAGTCCGTATAGGAAATTTCCTAATGGCCCGCGCGCTCGCCGGGTGGGCGGGGATGCGCCGGCGCGCACGGCCCCCGGGCAGGCCTCGGGAGGACCGGCCAGCGGCGACGGGAGGGGGCAGGAATCAGGCGCCGCCGGGCGGCGACACCTGGGTCAGACGTCCGAGGAACTCACCAGGTCGTGGGCCACGGCGTAGCGGATCAGTTCCGAGGTGTTGGTCATGGCCATCTTCTGCAGGATCCGCGTCTTGTGCGTGCTGATGGTCTTGACGCTCAGGGACAGCTCGTTCGCGATGTCGGTCAGGCCCTGCCCCAGCACCAGCCGATGGAAGATCTGGTACTCGCGATCCGACAGGGTGGTGTGCGGCAGGGCGTTCGCGGCGGGCATGACCCCGCGCGCCATCAGCTCGGCCACATTCTCGCTCACGTACACGCCGCCACGGGCGACCCGCCGGATCGCACGGACCAGCAGGTCCGCATCGCTCTCCTTGGTGAGGTAGCCCGCGGCACCCGCCTGCAGCGTGCGCACGGCGTACTGCTCCTCGTGGTGCATGCTCAGGATCAGGATGGGGAGCTTGGGCTTCTCGTCGTGGATCAGCCGGATGAGGTCGAGGCCGCTGCGCCCCGGCATGGAGATGTCAAGCACCACCACGTCCCAGTCGTGCTCGCGGACCTGCTGCAGGGCCTCATTGCCGTTGGCCGCCTCGCCACACACCGCGAGATCGTCGGTGTCGGCCAGGATCTGCTTCAAGCCATCGCGAATGATGGCGTGGTCGTCAGCCAGCAGTACTCTCAGCTTTTCCATCGTCGTTGCCCTGTTGCGGAGCCGGTACGGTGACATCGATCGTGGTGCCGTCGCCCGGCGCCGCGTGGATCGCGAAGGTGCCCTCGACCAGCCGGATCCGCTCGCGCATGCCGAGCAGGCCGAAGCCCCCCTGGCTGGAAGAATCGAGCACGAAGCCGATGCCGTCGTCGCGCACCGTCAGTCGCCAGTCATCCCCCTCGCGATGGCACGCGACCCATACGGTACACGCCTTCGCGTACTTGGTGATGTTGGTCAGCGATTCCTGCAGCACGCGGAACAGCGTGGTCGCCTCCACGCTGCCCAGACCCGGCTCGTCGTCGTCCATGTCCAGCACCAGCTCGATCCCGGTGCGCTTCGAGAAATCGTCCGTCAGCCACGAGATGGCCGCGCGCAGCCCGAGGTCATCGAGGATCAGGGGGCGCAGCTCGTAGGTGATCCGGCGCACCGAGGCGATGGTCTGCAGGAGGTGGGCCTTGAGGTTGTCGATCTTGCCATGCAGGTCCGCCCGCTCGCCGGGCAATGCCCCGCCCAGCCAGGAGAGCTCCAGCTTGATCGCCGTGAGCTGCTGTCCGAGTTCGTCATGCATCTCGCGGGCGATGCCGGCGCGCTCCTCCTCGCGCACGCGCTGCATGGCTGTCGACATGGCCTGCATCTCGCGGTTGGTCTCGCGCAGGTGGGTCTCGATCTGCTTGCGCTCGGAGAGGTCGCGAAGGACAACCGTCAGGAAGCGCCGTCCCTGGATCTCGTTGGCCGAGAAAGTCACGTCCACCGGAAACTCGTGCCCGTCGGCGTGCCGCGCGGTGAGCTCGGCGCGGGTGCTGCACGCCTCGCTCGTCTGGCCATGCGACGCGACAATGGCCTGGAAGGCACCGCGGGATTCGCGCGCCAGCAGGTGGTCGAAGCTCGCCCGTCGGGCCTCCGCCCCATCGACGCCGAACATCTGCCCGGCCGCCCGGTTGAACAGCACGACCGACTGGGTATCGTCGATCGTGACGATGGCGTCCATGACCGACTCGACCATGCTGCGCAGGCGCTCCTCGCTGTCCTGCAGCGCCCGCGCCAGCAAGGCGCGCCGCAGCGTGCTCCACAGCACGCCGTACGACGCCAGCATCAGCAGCGCGCCGACGATCGCCGCACCGGCCATGATGGGCCGCGCCGTCATGGGCCAGGACACCAGCGCGGAGTCCTTGTCTACCGCCACACCGAGGAGGAAGGGGTAGTGGGGCACCGGGTGGAAGGCGACGAAACGGTTGGCAGCCCCGGAGTGGTCGACGACCTCGATCGTGCCATCGCCGGCCAGATCCAGTTCCGTCTGCGGCGACAAGCCGGCGACGGACCGACCGACACGGTCCGGATCGCGGGGAAAACTGGCGACCAGCTCGCCCCGGGTGTTGATGAGCTGGATCTGCCGGCCCGAGTGAAGCTCGAGCCGGTCGTAGAAGGATTCGAAGTAGCTCGCGACGACCGCTGCGGCCAGGACGCCCCGGAAGCGTCCGGCCTCGTCGACCAGCCGCGTGCTGAGATAGAAGGCCCAGGCGCCGTCGAATTCGCGCCGGCGCAGCTGACTCACAAACACGCCCTCACCACCGGAGACCAGGTCCGAAAAGTAGTCCCGCATCGATTCGTCGATGCCGGGGCGGATGCCCAGCAGGGTCGAATTCATGACGATCCCGTCGGCATTGATGACGAACATCGACGAATACTGCGGCAGGGCTTCGGTGCGGGCGCGCAGCAGGGCCTGCACGGGGTAGCTGTCCAGTTCCAGGTGCACACCGATGCCGTCGGACAGCCGGTCCTGGGCGCCGCGCAGGGCCGTCGAGACGCCGTCCAGCGTGTGGCCGGTCTGCTCGGCGAGGATGCGGCTGAGGGTCGAGATCTCGCCACGGGCGTAGTCGATCTCGCGCTGATGCATGTCGTACAGCAGAAAGGCCGTGCCGCCGGCGAGCACGGCCAGCATCAGGGCCGTCAGCAGCATCACCGCCCGCACCGACGGCTCGACCCAAAACTTTCTCAACAAGGCGGACATCAGGGAATTCCAGAACCGTTGCCGGAAACCACAATCGGTCATGACCTGCCGGCGGAGGGCAGAATATAGAAGGCACCTTGCCGCTCAGCAAGGGTGATCGGCTGCGCGCGACGCGACCCGCGCATTGCCCCGGGCTGCGAGCCGGCGCCATCGCTTGAGACGTATCAAGGTGGCAGGGCGTCGTCTTCGTGGCATACATTGCCGACGTCCACGTACGCCACATCGACGGGTGGCGGGTCAGTCGGTCGATGCACACGGCCTTCGTCCTGGATGCCCTGGAGCAGGCCTGGCGGGCACGGCAACCAGACCACGCTGCCTTGATCCACCACTACGACAGAGCATCCCGGTACGTGTCCATCCGATGCGCCGGGCGATAAGAGGCGGAAATCATCCAAGAACGTGGCCCGTTGCGAAACTTCGCAGGCATTGACCCGGCCACCCTCGAGTGGATCGCCTGATTCAACAGGCACCGGCTGACGGAGCCCATGGAAACATCCCGCCCGCCGAAGCCGAAGCAGCCTACTATCGCAAGCTGGACGAGCAGACCGCGACGGTGTGGCGCAAGCCCGATCGCCTCCTCGATTCCCGGTGCCATTCCATCTGCCTGCCGCAGTCTGCATCCCGGAAACCCGATACGCACACTTGAATGACCAGGCGAATTCCCGACGAGCTTGTCGTTGCGCGTTGGACCGTACCTCCCAAGGAGTTACGCACGTTCGCCGGAGAGATACGCAGTCGCTACGGAGACACACCGTTTGCGCCAATCGACGTTCTCAAGATGTGTGAAAAGCACGACCAAACCGGCCTCGACGTCGTATGCCGAGACGATGCCGTGTTCGTGGGCGAGTGGCGTCTGGCCTTTCTTTACAACCAGATCACTGCGATCACGGTGGAAGACACCTGGTTGAGGTTCGAAATGGAAGGTGGCCTGTACGAAATTCCTGTGCCGATAAGCACGCGACAGCGCTCGCTTGCCCAACGCGCAGTCGAGCACTACACCCGGCTGGCCGAAGAGGAATCGAGTCGTGCAAGAGAACAGCGTGCAGCCCCCACCTGGCAGAACCGTCTGCTGAACATCGCTGAGGCACATGCCATCTGGCTCATTCTGGGCGTCTTGTTCGTGGGTATCCCGGCTATCATTCTGATTGTCGGGCTGCTCCGCGGTGGATTTCAGTGAATCCCGCGGCTGCCAGATCTGCCCGTGGCGCGCGTCACAACCGGCCATTGGAGCGGACGCCGCCGCGCTGCGGGCTCCGGCGCCGCTCGAGGGCGCGTTAGACGTCGCGGGCCCAGGCCTCTGACGCCCTGACCGAGCATCGGAGGTCCAGAATGTCATACCGTCGCACCTATTCCCTCAGCGAAGTTGTGCACATGCTCGATGCGAGCGAGCACAGGCCACGACCGGACAAGGCTGCCGGCGCGCCGGGACACGCAGCCAGCCTCCACACCACTGAACGACGAAATATCTTCTCGCGTCCAAACAAGAAGAAGGACTCTGTCTTTCTCGTCAACCGGCAGGGGCTCGCGGCGCTGGTTCACGAAGCGCTCAACTCGCCGTCCGGACAGTCAAAGCTCGGCGACCTGGACTCGGACGCCTGCAACGCAGTCGAGATTCGATCGATCGTCCTGCGCCAGGGGAGCGGCTTTGATGTGCTGACGGTCTATCGGCCCAAGGGAAAAGACGCCCAGACCAGCTTCGACTGGCTTTCAAGCACCAACGGCGACGGCTTCATCGTCCAGGTGTTCATCCTGGCAATCAAGCTGCCAGGCACATCAAACGAGCTGCACATCCAGACAGCATTCCCCGAGGACTACGCCCGGACCTCCGGCGATACGATCGTTGGTCGATAGCCGACGGATGACGGCGATGCCGTCGTCGCGCGTTTGACGGCACGCTGACCATCGGCCTTCCGGATTTCTGACGATCCCCACTGGGTCGCGCAGGATCATCCGCGAGGATGGTCCGATGGCTGCCGAAAGCAGCGGCACAATTCGAGGCTGCCGTCAGGCCCAGTCCAGCCAGATGTCGCCATGGGCGGCCCCCGGAAGCCCATGCTCTAGAGCGCAGGTCGGCCGATCGACTGCGTGGGCACCAGCGACATGGCCAGAAGTGCCGTTTCCCGAGGCCCCTCGGTCCTTCTCGTCAAATGTCAGCGCTGTGAACCAACGCGACGCCGCCATGTTGGCTTTCGGCGCCGCACGCCAGGCAAGGCGTAGGGCGGAAGAGGCGAAGGCGTCATCCGCCAATCGGGACGAGCCCCATCGGCGACACCGGCGGATGACGCTGCGCTCTTCCGCCCTACGCATGCATCGCCTAGGAGTGGCCGAGTTCGGCGAGTTCCTGCCATTCGAAGCATGAGCAGGATAGCTGCCGTCCGGCAGACGCGTTATGCTTTCCGCCTAGATGCAGGCAGGAATCCAAGGGCGGTGTGGCGACGAAGGTTGCGAGCGATCTTTGCTGTCGGCTTGCCTTTCACAACAAGGAACTTCCGATTCATGACTGGGGCCTGCGTGGCTTATTGTTCCGCATGCCTGTTTTATCACTCGATTTCTCGGCCTGCGACGAGTTCCCGGCTCACAGAGTGCTCAGCCTGAAGAATCCAGGCTCCATCCCAACTATGCAGTGTTCATGCCGCAGTTTCGGTCGCGTCAGAACCTGCAATGGAGGTGTTGGGCAAGACAGAATACAAGGCATGCAATTCAATCAATAACTTTCGGACGAAGCATGAAATCAATCATTTTGGCAGTCTTCGTGGCAAACTCGGTCGCCGCATATGCAAACAACTCAACCGTCACTGTAGATGTCATTGAGGGCGGAGGCTATACCGCCTCGTACTTCGAGAATTCCGCACAAACAACGCCCGAAATCCATGTGATTGGCGTTTATGAAGCGTACACAAGCTCATCCCCCAGGAACCATGCCACAGGAACGGCGTTTATTGATGTCGCCGGCACAAGCAACATACCAGTTGATTTGGTTCTCTCCTCCTATGAACCTACACAGTGGATATTGCTGGGAGAAGGCGTTCAATACATCCATTCGGTATTGATTAACGGGTACTACTCCGGCAACGTATCAGGCATTGACAGTTCACACGTTATCGACAGAACAGGGGTAGGAAATTACTTTTCTGCCTGTGCATATGCTTGGCCAGGCAATTCTGGCGGATGTGACACTCCCGGTCTGATTAGCGCCGTTGAAGGATACTTTGGCACGCCAATATCCACTTTTTCAGGTGCCTATGGGGCCACAGAATTTACCGTCACTCTCGCCCCTGTGCCCGAGCCAAGTAGCATTGCACTCTTTTCACTAGGTATGGTCGTTGTGGCATCGGCATCGCAAACCAAGCGTTTGCAGCGGCGCAAGTCCTGACTCGGCGTATATGGACTCCCCCACAAATCAAGGCTGACCGATAGTCGGGGATTTCTGGGAGCATTACCCGCAGTCGCATGTCCGGGATCTGATGTGGGTTCTCTGTGACCCGTGTCGACATGGAATCTGCCCGCGAAACCTCATTCGCGGCAAACGGCAGTCGGTGCGACGGAAGCGTTGTCGGCGTCGAATCGCGTGGGTGTGACCCTGATTGCCACGGTGGGCGATCAGGCTCGTCGCACGGGTTGGTGGAAAACCGGGTTGTTCAGGGGCAAGCGCAAATGCAGTGCGCTCGAGTTTCTTGGTCTGACGTGGTTGCGGGTTGCAGCGGTGTTCGTGCTCGCGTCGTTCCGCGTAGCAGATCCGGGCGAGTCTCTTGGCGAGCGCGCAGGCGGCCTTGTTGTGATTCGTTCGCACCAGAACCCAGAAGGCCCAAGTCTGCAATGGGTCAAGGGGGCGCTGGGGCTGCCTGGCCACTCAACCTCGTTCCTCTCAGTCGCTGGACGCTGCGCGATTGGGCCGCGTAGCGCCAGCTAGCTCTGCATTGACCCTCAGTTTATGGATTTGACGATGGACCGCTTGGTGTTGATTGCGGCCACAATGTGGATCGCGAAGTGCCGAGCCGGGGTGGCCGAGTGCCCCGCCGGCGGTACCGATCCCGGCCATTGACCCGTGTCAGCGCGCTTCGTCGGGCGCCCCGCGCTCGTCACCCGCGGCCACTGCCGCCAGGCCGCCCTGCACGAAGCGCCGCACGTGCGCCACCATGGCGTCCACCTGCCCGGCCACGGCGGCCGGGGGTGCCACCTGCTGGAGCATGGCCGGGCTGCCGACGATCAGCAGTGCGATGGGGCCGATGATGCTGAGGGCGCAGCGCGCCACCACCGGGTCGTCCGGCGCCCGACCCAGGATCTCGGCCAGGAATCCGGTGACGATCTGCTTCTTGGGCAGCACCTCCTTGGCCAGCAGGGTCTGGAAGGCGGCGGAGGGATGCAGCATCTCGCGCCCGAGCACCCGCAACGCCCATCCCGAGGACACCGGCCCCAGCACGGCCCGCACCATGCCCTCGAGGAAGGTGTCGAGCTTTTCCGCCGGCGGCGCCGCGGACCCGGCAACCCCCTGCAGGAACTCCAGGTCCATCAGCCGGTGGTGGGCCTCCACCAGGACCTCGGCGTAGAGCCCGTCGACGCCGCCGAAGTAGTAGTTGACGGCCGCGGAGTTGCTGCCGGCCCGCTCGGCGATCTCCTTGCCGGTGGCATGGCCCGCGCCCTTTTCGGCGAAGACCGCCCCGGCAGCCTCGAGGATCTGCAGCCGCGTGGCGGCCCCATCGTCTCGGCGGCCGGTCGGCTTGCGGGTCGGAACAGGTCGTTTCATGGACCCCAGCATAGCCCAGCCCATCCATAATTGGAATTTGAATTGCTATTTCAAATTCTAATTTGCTCTCTGTCGGGAGCGGTGCCATAGTGGGCCCATGACCCGACGCACTCCGCTCCTGCTGCTCCTCGTGCTGGCCCTCGCCGCCGCTGCCGGCGCCCTGTGGTGGCAGGCCCGGCCGCCCGCGCCGGAGGGCCCGCTGACCCTCCACGGCAATGTGGATTTCCGCCAGGCCTCCATCCCCTTCAACGCCACCGAGCGGATCGAGGCGATCCTGGTCGAGGAAGGCGCACGCGTCACCCGGGGGGAGGTGCTGGCCCGCCTCGACACGGCCCGCCTGCGCCCCCAGCTGGCCCAAGCCGAGGCCGCAGTGCTCGCCCAGGAGGCGGTCGTGGCACGGCTCGAAAACGGCACGCGGAAAGAGGAGATCGCCCAGGCCCGCGCCAGCCTGGCCGCCGCCGAGGCCGCAGCGGCCAATGCCAGCGCGCAGTTTCAGCGGCGCCAGTCGCTCGGGCCCATCGCGGCCGTCAGCCAGCAGGACATCGACCAGGCGCGGGCCGCCGCCGACACCGCCAGGGCCCAGGTCGAGGTGGCGCGCAACGCCCTCTCCCTGGCCCTCCTGGGGCCCCGACCCGAAGACCTCGCGCAGGCGCGGGCCCAGCTGCAGGGCCAGCAGGCGCAACTGGCCCTGCTCCGCCAGCAGCTGGCCGACGCCGAGCTCAAGGCCCCCTTCGACGCGGTGGTCCAGGCCCGGCTTATGGAGCCGGGCGAGATGGCCACCCCCACCAAGCCCGTCCTCTCCCTCGCCACCACCGGCACGAAATGGATCCGCGCCTACGTGCCGGAGTCCCGGCTGAGCCGCATCCACAGCGGCGCCCGGGCCCACATTCACGTGGACAGCCTGCCGGACCGCAGCCTGCCGGGCTGGGTCGGCTTCATCTCCTCGGTGGCCGAGTTCACGCCCAAGACCGTCCAGACCGAAGACCTGCGCAGCAGCCTGGTCTATCAGGTCCGCGTGCTCACCGAGGACGCCGGCGACGCGCTCCGGCTCGGCATGCCGGCGACCGTCACCATCGACCCGGACGCGCCGCGAGCCAGCGATGTCCCCGCCCGCTGAGGCGCCCCCCGACGCGCCACGGCCCGTCCACGTAAAGGCGGCACGGAAGGTCTTCCGGCCCGCAGGACGCGACCCGGTGGTGGCCGTCGATGGGGTCTCGTTCAGCGCACCGCGCAGCACCCTGACGGCCCTGGTCGGCCCCGATGGCGGCGGCAAGACCACCCTGCTGCGCATGATGGCCGGACTGGTCGCGCCCGATGGGGGGTCGATCCGGATCCTGGGCTTCGACGTGGCAGCCGACCCGCAGCCCGTGCACGAACGGATCGGCTACATGCCCCAGAAGTTCGGCCTGTACGAGGACCTGACCGTCGGCCAGAACATGGCCCTCTACGCGGATCTGCACGGGGTGGACCGGGACGCCAGGGCGACCGTCTTTCCGCGCCTGCTCAAGATGACCGACCTCGGTCCCTTCACCGGGCGGCTGGCCGGCGCCCTGTCGGGGGGCATGAAGCAGAAGCTGGGGCTTGCCTGCACCCTGGTCCGCTCGCCCGAGCTGCTCCTGCTCGACGAACCCACGGTCGGGGTCGACCCCCTCTCCCGCCGGGAGCTGTGGGCCATCGTCCGCCAGCTCGTCGGCGAGTCGGGCCTGACGGTGGTGGTCAGCACCTCGTATCTCGACGAGGCCGCCTTCTGCGACCACACGGTCGCGCTGCACCAGGGCCGGGTGCTGGCCGAGGGCACGCCGGCCGAGATCACGGCCCGTGCCGCCGGTCGTGTCTTCGTCGCCACCAGCGGACCGGCAACACCCGCCAGGCAGCTCCAGGCCCACCTCTTCCAGCAGCCGGGCGTCGTCGATGCGGTGCCCGAGGCGGGACAGGTGCGGGTGGTCGTCGAGCAGCCCGGGCTACCGCCCCGGGCCGACGATGCGCTGGTAGTCGCCTGCACCCCCACCGCGCCGCGCTACGAAGATGGCTTCATGGTGCTGTTCAGGGCGGCCGTCGGCGACGCGCCGGCCGCGAGCATTGACCTGACCCGGCGCCCGGACGGCCCGGCCGAGCTGCCCGTGGTCGAGGTCAGCGACCTGGTGCGCCGCTTCGGGGATTTCGTGGCGGTCAATCATGTGTCCTTCGCGGTCCGGCGGGGCGAGATCTTCGGCCTGCTGGGCCCCAACGGCGCCGGCAAGAGCACCACCTTCCGCATGCTGTGCGGCCTGATCCCGGCCTCCGGCGGCACCCTGCGCGTGGCCGGCGCGGACCTGCGCAACGCGCGCGCCGAGGCCCGCCAGCGGCTCGGCTACGTGGCCCAGAAGTTCTCGCTCTACGGCGACCTGTCGGTGCACGAGAACCTGGACTTCTTCGCCAGCGCCTACGGCCTGCGGGGCAAGGCCAAGCGCGCTCGCATCGCCTGGGCGAAGGCCCAGTTCGAGCTGGAGGCCGTGGCCCGGGTGCCCAGCGGCCAGCTGCCCGGCGGTTACAAGCAGCGCCTCGCCATGGCCGCCGCCCTCCTGCACGAGCCCGGGATCCTGTTCCTCGACGAGGCCACCAGCGGCGCGGACCCGCTGGCCCGACGCGCCTTCTGGGGGCGCATCACCCACCTGGCCGAGCAAGGGGTCACGGTCATCGTGACCACCCACTTCATGGAAGAGGCCGAGTACTGCGACCGGATCATCATCATGGACGGCGGCAGCGCCCTGGCCATGGGCCCGCCCGCCGAGATCCGGGCCCAGGCCCGGTCGGGCGACGGCCACGAACCCACCATGGAGGATGCCTTCATCGCGATCGTCGAGGCGGCACGCCAGGTGGCCCGGGAGGCCGCGGCATGAGCAGCGGCCCGACCCCGGGGTCCAGCCTGCGGCGGCTCCTGGCCCTGACCCGCAAGGAGACCTGGCAGATCCTGCGCGACCCCAGCGCCATCGCCATCGGCGTGGTCCTGCCGCTGCTGATGCTGATCCTGTTCGGCTACGGGCTGTCCTTCGACATTCGCAACCTGCCGGTGGCCGTGGTGGTGGAGCAGGCCTCCGACGAGACCACCAGCGCCGAGGCCGCGCTGCGGCTGTCGCGCTATTTCGTGGTCCATCCGACCCGCACCATGGCCGACGCCCAGCGCCGCCTGGCCGCCCATGAGGTCAACGCCATCCTGCGCTTTCCGCCCGACTTCGCCCGTGACCTGGCGCGCGGCGAGGCGACGCTCCAGCTGGTGGTGAATGCCTCGGAGGCCAACACGGCGCGCATGGCCGCCGCCTATGTGCGCGGCGCGATCAGCACCTGGCAGGCGCGCGACGCCCACGACGGCCACCCCGCGCCGGAGATCCCCAACGTCACCCTCGAGCAGCGGCTGTGGTTCAACGAGGCCAACCGCAGCCAGTGGTTCCTGGTGCCGGGGGTGATCGTGCTGGTAATGACCCTGATCGGCGCCCTGCTGACCTCGCTGGTGATCGCCCGCGAGTGGGAGCGCGGCACCTTCGAGGCCCTCTTCGCCACCCCGGTGCGCCGCGGCGAGATCCTGCTCAGCAAGATCATTCCCTACTTCGCCATGGGCATGCTGGGGCTGGCCCTGTCGGTGGTCGGCAGCCAGGTCCTGTTCGGGGTGCCCCTGCGCGGCTCCCTGTGGCTGCTGGTGCTGGTGTCGTCCCTCTACCTGCTGGTCGCGCTGGGCATCGGGCTGGTGATCTCCACCAAGACCCGCAGCCAGTTCCTGGCCAACCAGATCACCTTCCTGGTGACCTTCCTGCCGGCCACCATGCTGTCGGGCTTCATCTTCGACATCCGCAGCATGCCGGTGGCGCTGCAGTTCATCACCCAGGTCTTCCCGGCGCGCTACTTCGTCAGCTCGCTGCAGACCCTGTTCCTGGTGGGCGACGTGTGGGCCCTGGTCCTGCCCGACGCCGCGGTCCTGGCGGCCATGGCGGCCGTGCTGATGGGCATCGCCTATCGCTCGACCCACAAGCGGATCGCCTGAGGCGGCCATGGTCGACACCCTGTTCCGGATCTTCGCCCTCATCCGCAAGGAGCTGCTGGCGGTGCTGAAGGACCCCAAGAGCCGGGTCACCGTGCTGGTGCCGCCGATCCTGCAGTGCCTGATCTTCGGCAATGCCGCCAGCTACGACCTCAACCGGGTGCCCTACGTGCTGCTCGACCTGGATCACAGCGGGGCATCGCACGCGCTGGTGGCGGCCATCGAAGGCAGCGGCGTGTTCGAGCGGGCAGCGACGCTGGACGACGCCTCGCAGATCGCCGAGCCGATCACCCGCCGCCAGGCGGCCCTGGCGGTGGTGATCGGACACGGATTCGAGCGCCGGCTGATGCATGCGGAAACCGCGCAGGTCCAGGTCATCACCGACGGGCGCAACACCAACACCGCCGGCACCGCGCAGGGCTACCTGGGCACCATCACCGCCGACTTCGCCGAGGCCTGGCGTGCCGACCATGGCTATCCGGCGACGCCCGGCGTGCGCATCGAGACCCGCGCCTGGTACAACCCCAACCTCGAGACCCGCTGGAACATGATCCCGTCGCTGATCGGCTCGATCACGATGATGATGACCATGATCCTGACCGCCATGTCGGTGGCCCGCGAGCGCGAGGCCGGCACCTTCGAGCAGCTGCTCGTCACCCCCTACCGCCCCACCGAGATCATGATCGGCAAGGCCGTGCCGTCGATGCTGGTGGGCCTGGTGCAGGCCAGCTCGATCCTGCTGGTCGCCCAGCTGTGGTTCCGGATTCCCTTCGCGGGCTCCTACGGCCTGCTCTACCTGTGCCTGGTGGAGTTCCTGGCCGCCTCCGTGGGCATCGGCCTCTTCATCTCGTCGATTGCCCGCAACCTGCAGCAGGCGATGATCGGCTCGGTGGTGGTGGTGATGCCCTTCATGCTGATGTCGGGCCTGACCACGCCGATCATGACCATGCCCGACGCCCTCCAGGCCCTCACCGCCCTCAATCCGCTGCGCTACGCGATCAGCATGACCCGGGAGATCTACCTGGAGGCCGCCGGCATCCGGCAGCTGCTGCCGGAAATGCTGTCCCTGCTGGCGATCGCCGCGATCACCCTGCCGATCGCCGCGTGGATGTTCCGCAACCGGATGGCATAATCGTCCGAAAACCCGCCCTGCGCGGGCTCGCGGCGGAACGCCACCGCCCGGCGGCCACCGCCGGAAGGCCCCTCAAGGCGCCTCCCGCCGGGTCGCTATCACTATACTGACCCCCATGCATCCCGAGGAATGCATCCCCATGCCCTGGCCGACCCGTGCCCGCCGTGCCCTGCCCCTCCTGGGGATCGTCGCCGCATCGTCGGCCCTCGCCGCCATGGAGAGCGACGACAACCCCTTCCTCGAACCGGTCCCCGTCGTCCTGACCGTCTCGCGCCTGAGCCAGCCGCTGGCCGAGGCACCGGCCGCCGTCACCGTACTCGACCGGGAGCTGATCCTGCGCTCCGGCGCCCGCACGCTGGCCGAAGTGCTGCGACTGGTGCCGGGCTTTCTGGTGGCATCCAACGAATACGGCGCCCCGGTCGCCACCTATCATGGCCCGGTGGAGGAATTCCCCCAGGGCATGCAGGTGCTGGTGGACGGGCGCTCCCAGTACTCGCCCACGTCCCTGGGCGGCGTGAACTGGAGCGGCCTCGCGGTGACGCTCGAGGAGATCGAGCGGATCGAGGTCACCCGCGGCTCCAACTCGGCGGCCTACGGCTCCAACGCCTTTCTCGGCATCGTCAATGTGATCACCCGTGACCCGTCGATGACCCACGGCGTGGGCGTGACCGTCACCGAGGGCCAGGGCGGCATCGAGGACCGGCTGGTCAGCGTGGGCGGCCACGTGGGTGCGGCCGACGTGCGCCTGGTGGCCTCGTCCAACCGCGACGAGGGCCTGCCCGCCCAGTTCGATTCGCTGCGCCAGCGCCATCTCAACCTGCGGGCGGGCCTGCAGCTCACCGACCGGGATCGGCTGACGATCAGCGCGGGCCGCCTGCGCGGCAACCTGGCCATCGAGGGCACGCCCAACTCCGGCACCAATCCACCCCGCGACCCACGGCCCATCGACCAGAACTTCGCCCAGATCGACTGGCTGCGCGCCCTCGACGCCGACACCGACCTGCTGGTGCGCTACCACCAGGTGGAAGACTTTGGCGGCGAGGTGCTGCGCCTCTCGGTCGTACCCGCCACCCTGGACTTCCGCTACCACAGCCGCCGGCACGACTTCGAGAGCCAGCTCACGACGGTCCTGAGCCCCACGCTGCGGGTGGTGGGCGGCCTGGGGCACCGGGTCGACCGCTTCAGCCACAATTCCGACTTCTACGGCATGTCCGACCCCTACCAGCGGGTCTCGCGGCTCTTCGGCAGCCTGGAGTGGCAGCCGGCGGACGACTGGCGGGTCAATGCGGCCGCCACCTGGGAAGACGACTCCAACTCCGAGACCACCCTGGCGCCGCGCCTCGCGCTGCACCGCCGCGTGGCGCCCGGCCAGTGGCTGCGGGCGGGCGTCTCCCGGGCCTACCGCACGCCCTCCCTGTTCGAACAGGTGGGGCGCACGCGCTTCCAGACCGACGGCGGCGAGCTGGTGGAGTGGGTGAACATCGGCCGTGGCGACCTCCGCCCCGAGCAGCTCGACACCGCCGAGCTCGGCTACGTCGCCAACTTTCCGGCCCTGCGCTCGAACCTCGACGTGCGCCTCGCGCGCGAACGGACCACCCGCGGCCTGCTGAGCGTCTCAACCCCGGTGCCGCCCGAGCTCGGGCCCGACTTCACCGACTCGATCCTCAGCACCTACAACGGCTTCCACAGCACCCTCGACAGCCTGGAGCTGCAGTGGCGCTGGCAGCCGCTGGCGGGCACGCGGCTGATCCTGAACCACACCGCCATGCACATGGAAGGCGGCGTCAGCGACACCGTGCGGGCGGTGGCCATCAGCCCGGCATACCTCAGCGATATCTCGACCCAGGTCGCCGACAGCGTTCCGGCCTACACCAGCAGCCTGATCTGGCTGCAGGACCTGCCCGGCGGGCTACGGCTCACCGCCATCTACCGCAGCGTGGGCGCCATGCGCTGGACGCCGGCCGCCGCCAACTCGGTCCATGCCTACGAGACGGTGGACTGGAACGTCCAGTGGCCCTTCTCGGGCGGCTGGGGGCGCGGCGAGGTCGCGGTGGGCGTGCTCTCGGACAGCAGCAGCCACGCCGAATTCCGGCGCGACGAAGGGGTCGATCGCCGCGCCTACGCGACGCTGCGCCTGGCCCTCTAGCTCAGGACACCCCGGCTTCGGGGCGCGGGCCGACGGGCGCGCCGCGCGCCCCCGATGGGCGCCCTACTCGACCGGCGCAAAGCCGTAGTAGGAGCCATAGGCGGAGGGCTCGGGCGCGTAGGCCGCGACCTTGATCGCGTCGGCCACCGTCACCTGGTTGGTCAGGTCATCGACCCCGCCCTCCAGGGCCTTCCAGCGCGCCGCCACCTCCTCGTCGCTGAGCCCGGTGAGATGCACATTGGCATCGAAGCGGGCCGAGCGGTATTCGATGGCCGTGTCGTGGGCAATGAAGAGCGTATGCGGGCACGCGGTGATGCGCGTCTCGTCCGCCGGATCGGCCCCCATGACGCGCGTGCCGCAGAACGGGCAATGCACGGGCGTGTAGTAGTAGGTCCTGAGTTCGGTGCGCTGGATCGCGGGTTTCATGCGTGCTCCTCTGGTCTTAGGAATGACGGGCTCCGGTGGTGCCGTCGGCGTCATGCGTCGCTCAGGTCCGCGGCCAGCGCCGCGGCGCCCACCCGGAAGCCACGCCCCCGGGGGCGTGACCGCGCGAGGCGGCAAGGCACGGCGGGCGGCGACCTGCCCGCCGAAAAGGCGGCAGCTGCCAGACGCCTGGCCCGTGATCTGTGAGCGTGGAACGACGGTGCGGAGCGGACGGCAAAGCACGCTTCGCTGCCCGCATCGGACAGGGCGGCGAGGAAACCATCGCCGCCCGCAACCACGTAAAACCTGCCTGTCGTCCCGGATGCGCCCCGGGAACCGGAGCGCGACGCCCCGGATCGGGGCGCACTTGGACAAGCCAGGCACGGTGGGAATGAGCCCCGCACGAAGGCGGCGGCCGGACCAACACGCAGACAACACAACCGGAAATTTCTGGCCCGACCATACGCGACCCGCCGGCGATGCGCAAACCAGGGCATCACGACCCGTGCCACGAGGGGCCGGTCGGACACCCCGAAGCGCCCCTGCCAACGACCCTGCCAGCACGGTTCCGCCGCCCATCGGAAGCACCCCGGACGCACCCCTCGGCTCGGCATGAGCGGCCGGATCGGGACGCCCCGAACGAGGCCCCACGGCCCGGCGCGCGGCCCATGCCAATTTGCTACGCCAAGGCCCCTGGAATCTGAACATAATGGCGAACACCTCTCGGGTTGCCGCGCATTCCGACCCCACGCGCAGCTGTCGAGGCGTGCCATCCGGAGCGACGTCTCGTGAAGCTGCCCCCCGGTATCGTCTATGGCGTCGATGCCCGGCCCCCGACCGGCGTCACGCTGCTCAGCGGCCTGCAGCAGGTCGGGGTGATCGGGATCCTGCTGGTGTACCCCCTGGTGCTGGCCCGCGAGGCCGGACTGGCTGCCCAGGGAACCCGCGACCTGGTCAGCATGAGCATGCTGGTGCTGGGCCTGGGCGCCGCCCTTCAGAGCCAGAGGCGCGGCCCGGTCGGAGCGGGCTACCTGTGCCCGCCGGTGTGCACCGCCGCCTACCTCTCCCCCTGCCTGCTGGCGATCAAGACCGGCGGCCTCGGGCTGGCCTTCGGCATGACCCTCTTCGGCGGCCTGGTCGAGGTGGCGATGGCGCGCCTGCTGCGGCCCCTGCGCCCCTACCTGCCCCCCGAGCTGTCCGGCCTGGTGGTGGTGCTGATCGCCATCAGCGTCGGCAACCTCGGCATCCGCAGCCTGCTCGGCGTCGGCGCGCCCGAGCCCCCAGGCCGACTCGACGCGCTGGTGGCCCTGATCACCCTGTCGACCATGGTCGGGCTGAGCGTGTGGGGTCGCGGCATGTCGCGACTGCTGTGCGCCATGATCGGCATGGTCGTCGGCTATCTGCTGGCGGCAGCCCTGGGCCTGCTGCCCGCGGAGGGCCTGGCCGCCCTCGCCGAGGCGCCGCTCTTCTCGGTCCCCTCGATGCCGGCCAGCAACTGGCAATGGGACGCGGCGCTGGCGGTGCCCTTCCTGATCGCGGCCGTGGGCACCGTGATCCGCTGCGTCGGCGACATCAGCATCGCGCAGCAGATCAATGACGCAGACTGGGTGCGACCCCACATGCGCTCGGTCGGCGCCGGCGTGCTGGCCAACGGCCTGCTCAACGTCCTGAGCGGTGCCGTCGGCGCCCACCCGGTCAGCACCTTCACCAGCAGCGTGGGCATGTCCGCCGCCACCGGCGTGACCTCGGCCCGTGTCGGCCTCGCCATCGGCGCGATCTTCGTCGTGCTGGCCTTCCTGCCCAAGGTGATCGGGGTGCTGCTGATCATGCCGCCCCCCGTGGTGGGCTCGGCCATGCTGTTCACGGCCGCGATCATCTTCGTGAGCGGCGTGCGCATCCTTGCCATGCGTCTGATCGACCAGCGCCGCAGCTTCGTGATCGGCCTGTCCTTCATCGTGGGACTGGCGGCCGACATCCACCCGACCGCCTTTCAGGTGCTGCCGACGGCGCTGCAGCCGGCCTTCAGCAACTCGCTGGTGCTCGGCACCGTGCTGGCCCTGGTGCTCAACCTGCTGGCGCGGATCGGCGTGCGGCGCACCACCACCCTGCAGGTGGACCCGAACAGCATCGACCCCGCCGCGATCGACGCCTTCATCAACGCCAAGGGCGCAGCCTGGGGCGCCCGACGCGACGTCATCGAGCGGATCCGCTTCAACCTCGGCCAGTCGCTCGACACGCTCGTCCACGCGCTGGGGATCCGCAGCCCGATCACGATCCACGCCTCCTTCGACGAGTTTCGGCTCAACCTGCGGGTCAGCTACACGGGCCCGGTGCTGGAACTCCCCACTGTCCGGCCCACGGCGGATGAACTGATCGACTCGGAAGACGGCGAGCGCCGCCTGGCCGGCTTCCTGCTGCGCCGAATCGCCGACCAGGTCCACGCCACGGAACGCAACGGGCGCGCGAGCCTGCTGTTCCGGTTTGATCATTGAAGGCCGGCCGCCGCGCCCCATTCACCGGTTCAGCGGCCGCGAAAAGCCGAGCAGTTGGTGCAGACGAAAGGCGGGCACTCGGCCTGAGTGGCCGTTCAGGCATGACTCACGCATCCGCGACGTAGGGCGGGATGCATCCCGCCATGGGCGGCTGATCGGCCTGAGCCGACCGTCGGTCTGACGAGATTGAATGCCGGCGATACGGCCGAAAGCCGCCGTACGAAGCAGACTGGCGGCCGGTGCATCATGCATCATGTAGGGCGCAAGACAGAATCGCCGCTGACTAGGCGCCAGGAGAGACCTGACCCAGCGCATTCCAGCGCATTTTCTGACCCCATGCATTCTTCTTCCAGTCCTTGATCCATTAGTTGTAGGCGGCGCAGTCCGCAAGCAATGCGTATGCCATTTACAATTCTGCTGTGACGCCAATACGGGATCGCTTCGTTATGACTAGAAAGAGTGAGCAAGCACACCTTCTGTATCTTCTCGGGGCCCTACTTGGGCCTCTAGAGCGCGCGACTCAAGATCCGACGCGATTCGATTTGGAAGAGCTTGAACGCTTTCGAGCTCGTTTTTTCGCAGAGTCAGGAGAATTTGCCGAGGAGTGCAGAAGATTTTGCGAATCGGAGCCTGGGCACAGGTATGCTCGACAACTCGAGCAAATATACAGCGCGCGAAACACCTTCGAGGCGCGAGTTAGAGACATCGAAGACTTCGCCCACCTCCATGCAATGCTCTCAACTTAACGATCAGCCCTTGTGGACAGTAGCCGATCCCGGGTAGAATGGCGTCTGTTAAGTCATTGATAAATAGACAATATGGACTCAAACCCTCGACCCCC
>JAGRFX010000267.1 GCA_020445805.1 Rhodocyclaceae bacterium | reverse complement strand
TCAGGGCGGCCAGCCCCACCACGCCGGCCCCCTCGCCGATGGTCCGGGTCCGCTCCAGCAGCAGGACCATGGCCTCGGCGATGGCGTTGTCGTCGACGGTCACGATCTGGTCTACGTAACGCGCGATGACGCGCCGGGTCAGCTGCCCGGGCCGCTTGACCCGGATCCCGTCGGCGATCGTGTGGGCGCCCGGCGGCACTTCGTCGAGCACGCCCTCGGTAAGGAAGCGCCGATAGGGCGCCACCGCCTCGGTCTGCACGCCGACCACGCGTATCGCCGGGTTGTGCGACTTGAGCGCCATCGCGATGCCGGAGATCAACCCGCCCCCGCCCAGCGGCACGATGGCCAGGCTCATGTCGGGCGCGTCCTCGATCATCTCCAGCCCGCAGCTCGCCTGGCCGGCGATCACGTCCCAGTCGTCGTAGGGGTGCAGGAAGGCCAGGTCCGCCTCCTCGGCGATCGCGAGCGCCCGGGTGGTCGCCGACTCCAGCGTGTCGCCCTCGAGCACGATGGTGGCGCCCAGCGCGCGGCAGGCGTCGATCTTGGTCAGCGGCGCCGAGACCGGCATCACCACCGTGCACGGCAGCCCCGCGGCGCGGGCCGCCCGGGCCACCCCCTGGGCATGGTTGCCGGCCGAGGCCGCCACCACGCCCGAGCGCGCCGCGCCGGACGCGACCAGGGCGTCGATCTTGCAGGTCGCGCCACGCAGCTTGAACGAGCCCGTGCGCTGCAGGTTTTCGAGCTTGAGCTGGAGCGAGACGCCGAACAGCTCCGAGAGGGGATCGTTGATCCACTGGGCGGTGTGCAGCACCCGATCCTGCAGGGACGCGCGCACCTGCTCCAGCCGCTCGCGGTCGAGCGGACAGCCTTCCACCGATTCCATGGCCACAGTCCGGCAGGCCCCGTGGGGCGATAGCCCATTCTGGTCGCCCCTGGCGCCCATCACAAGCCGCACCGCCGGGCCCCGTTCAAGTCGGGGCCGCCTCATCCGTTATCGATGGTTCGCGCATGCGCAGGCGATCCATCGACCGGAGCGCCTGTCCTGGAGTCCCGGATGCTCGGTATCACCCTCCTCGCCCTGACCCTGCTCGCGGCCTTGCTGGTCGCGCTGGCATGGATCGCGCGGATGCGGGACCGGCTGGCGGCGGCCGATGCCGTCCTCGACACCTACGACGAATTCTCGGGCGAGTGGTGCTGGGAGCAGGACAGCGAGTTCCGCTTCGCGCGATTCCGTGGTGGCCGCCTGGTGCGCGAGCAGGTCGAACTGCACCTGATGATCGGGCGCACCCGCTGGGATTCCGCCCACGAGGTCCTCGACCAAGCCGCCATGGCCGCCCACCGCTCCCTGTGCGAACGCCACGAGCCCTTCCGCGACTTCCGCTACGGGCTGCGCTTCGCGGACGGCCACTCGCGCTACTTCGTGGCCTCCGGCTATCCGCTGTTCGATGCCCGGGGGCGCTTCGTCGGCTACCGCGGCCTGGCCCGCGAAGACACCTCGCGACTCCAGACCGAGCTGGCCCTTCGCCGCAGCGAGCAGCAGCTCGCCGCCATCGCCGCCGGCTCGCCGGTGCCGATGTTCGCCCTCGACGCCGCGGGCCGGGTGATTCTCTGGAACCGGGGCTGCGAGGTGGTGCTGGGCGTTCCCGCCCAGTCGATGATGGGCCGTCGCGACGCCTGGCGCGCCTTCTACCCGTCGGCCCGCCCGGTGCTGGCCAACTGCGTGATGAACGAGGACGCGCTGGCCTCCGCCCGCATGCTCTACGGCGAACGGGTCGGCCGCTCGGAGTCGATCCCCGGCGCCCTCGAGGCCGAGGGCTTCTTCCCGGCGATGGCGGGCAGGGACCGCTGGCTGGCCTTCGTGGCGGCACCGATGCGCAATGCCGAGGGCCGCATCGTGGGAGCCATCGAGACGCTCCAGGACGTCACCGAGCGACGCCTGGCGGAGGCCGCGGCCGGCGACCGCTCGATCACGCTGCGAGCCCTGGTGGACAACATGCCCAGCGGCATCTCGCTGATCGACAGCGGCGGCCAGGTGGTCATCTGGAACCAGGCCTTCCTGCGCCTGCTGGATCTGCCCTCATCCCTGTTCGAGGACGGCCCGGTGCCGCTGGAGTCGGTCTTCCGCTTCAACGCGCGCCGCGGCGAGTACGGCCCCGGCGATCCCGACGAGATCGTCGCCCGCCTGCAGAAGACCGTCGAGCGCAACGAGGCCCACGTGCTCGAGCGCGTGCGGCCCGACGGCACGGTGCTCGAGATCCGTGGCACGCCGATCCCGGGGGGCGGCTTCGTCACGATCTACACCGACGTCTCCGCGCGCAAGGCGGCAGAGGCCTCGCTGCGGATCAAGAGCGCCTACCTGGCGGCGGTCATCGACCACCTGCCGCAAGGCATCAGCGTCTTCGACCAGCACTTGCGGCTCAAGCACTGGAACGCCCGCTTCGGCGAGATCCTGAATCTACCGGGCAGCGTCCTCCATGCCGACGCCCGCTTCGAAGACATCATCCGCATCCCCGCCGAGCGCGGGGAATACGGCGAGGGCGACCCCGAGGCCCAGATCCGCGCCCGCCACCAGCTCGCCATGCGCTTCGAGCCACACCGGCTCGAGCGGGTGCGCGAGGGCGGCAAGGCCCACCTCGTCGAGGGCCGGCCGATGTTCGTCGACGGTCGCATCGCCGGCTTCGTCACCACCTACACGGACATCACCGAACACCGCCGCAGCGAGGCGCTGCTCGAGCGCCAGCACGCCGACCTGGAGTCGGCCCAGCGGATCGGCCACATCGGCAGCTGGCACTGGCCGATGGGCGCGCACCAGCCCGAATGCTCGACCGAGATGCTGCGCCTGCTTCGGGCCGACGCCACGCAGCCGCGGCGCGGCCTGCGCCAGCTGCTGATGCGGGTCGAGCGGCAGGACCGGCGCCCCCTGGTCCAGGCCATCCGTCAATTGGTCGACGATGCCCGCCGCATCGATCTGGTCTGCCGCATCGGCCGCGGTGGCGCCGCGCACATGCGGCTGATCGCCGAGGCACGCCGCAATGCCGAGGGCACGATCGTCGGCTACGCCGGCATCGTCCAGGACATCACCGAACTGCGCACCGCCGAAGAGGCCCTCCGGTCGAGTGGCACCATGCTGTCCACCATCTTCGAGCAGGGTCCGGTGCCGCTGGCCCTGATCCAGCTGGAGGACGAGACCGTGGGCATGGCCAACCGGGCCTGGCGCCAGGTGTTTGCCCCGGAGCTCGCCGATCCGGTGGGCCAGGCCCTCGCCGCGCTCGGCATCTGGCGGGACAAGGGCGACTGGCCGCGGCTGCGCACGCAGTTGCGCGAGACGGGCCGCGTCGAACATGTGGAGGCCACCCTGCTGCGCAACGACGGTCGCGAGGCGGTCTGCGAGATCTCGGGCCGGTCGGTCCGGGTGGACGGTGCCGACCTGCTGCTGGCCTCCTTCGTGGATGTCAGCGAGGAGCGGCGCATCCGCTCCGAGATCGAGGCCCTCAACGCCCACCTCGAAGAGCGGGTGCAGGAACGCACCGGCGACCTCGCCGCTGCCAACGATCACCTGGCCCGCGCCATGTCCAAGCTGGTCCAGTCCGAAAAACTGGCCTCCCTGGGCGGGCTCGTCGCCGGCATCGCCCACGAGCTCAACACGCCGCTCGGCAACGCCGTGACGGTCGTCGGCGCCCTCAAGGACAAGGTGGCGAAGTTCGAGCGTGACAATGCCGAGGGAGGGATGCGGCGCTCGACCCTCAACGCCTTCGTGACGGCCTGCATCGAGGCCTCCAACCTGCTCGAACGGAACGTGGACCGGGCGGCCCGCCAGGTCGCACATTTCAAGCAGGTGGCGGTGGACCAGACCAGCGAACGGCGGCGACGCTTCGATCTGGCCGAGACCGTCGAGGAGGTGGTCTCCGCGCTATCGCCTCGGCTTCGCCTCTGCCCGCACACGGTCGAGATCGACATCCCCGCCGGTATCGAGATGGACAGCTTTCCGGGCCCCCTCGAGCAGGTGATCGGCAACCTGGTCGAGAACGCGCTCAACCACGCCTTCGCCGACGGCCAGGCCGGCACGGTCCGGATCAGCGCCCGCGTGGCCGCCAACGACACGGTCGAGCTGTCGGTCCGGGACGACGGCCTGGGCATGGGTCCGGACGTGGCCGAGCATGCCTTCGACCCCTTCTACACCACGCGCCTCGGCAGTGGCGGCAGTGGCCTCGGCCTCTATATTGCCTACACCCTGGTCGCCGGCCTGCTCGGGGGCAGCATCGGCCTGGAGACGCAACCGGCCGCCGGCTGCAACTTCCATATGGAATTGCCACGGGTGGTGCCCGGCATCCCCGCGGGCCCGAGCGACCCCGAGGAGGCCGGCTGATCAGTCGGCCAGGGCCTCCAGGGCCTCGTGCAGTTCGAGCCAGCGGGTCTCCGCCGCCTCGATGCGTGCCGCCAGGTCCGCCTGGCGCCTGAGCTGGGCCTGCATCTGGGCGCTGTCCCCCTGCTGATAGAAGGCGGGATCGGCGACCTGCCCGTCGAGCTCGGATTTTTCCCGGCTCCAGGCCTCCATGCGCTTCTCGAGCTCGCCCAGTTCCTTGTTGAGCGGGCGACGGGCTGCGATCCGGGCCTGCCGGTCGGCCGCGGCCTGGGCCCGCTCCTGCTGGCGGTTCTGCCGGTCGGCCTCGCGGTCCGGGCAGCGCGCCTGGGCGGCCGACTCGGCGCGCTGCCGCGCCAGCCACTCGCGATAGTCGTCCAGGTCGCCGTCGAAGGGCTGGACCCGCCCCGCATCCACCAGCAGGAAGCGGTCGCAGGTGGCGCGCAGCAGGGCCCGGTCGTGGGACACCACCAGCATCGCACCCTCGAAGGCCTGCAGCGCCAGGGTCAGGGCGTGGCGCATCTCCAGGTCCAGGTGGTTGGTGGGTTCGTCGAGGAGCAGCAGGTTGGGCCGCTGCCAGATCAGCAGCGCCAGCGCCAGCCGCGACTTCTCCCCGCCCGAGAACGGGCC
>JAGRFX010000266.1 GCA_020445805.1 Rhodocyclaceae bacterium | reverse complement strand
TGACCGAACACGATCGGGTGCGAGACCTTCATCATGGTCGCCTTCACGTGCAGCGAGAACAGGATGCCGGCCTTGCGGCAATCCTCGATCTCCTGCTCGTAGAAGTCGCACAGGGCCTTCTTGCTCATGAACATGGAGTCGATGACCTCGCCGTCCTTGAGGGCGACGTTGTCCTTGAGCACCACGGTGTTGCCGCCCTTGGTGATCAGCTCCATCTTGACCTTGCGGGCGCGGTCGAGGGTCATCGACTTCTCGCCATGGTAGAAGTCGCCGGCGTGCATGTGGGAGACGTGGGTCTTCGACCACTGCTTCCACTCACCCATGGAGTGCGGGTGCTTGCGGGCGTAGTTCTTGACGGCAGCCGGCGCACGGCGGTCGGAGTTGCCTTCGCGCAGGACCGGGTTCACGGCCGAGCCCAGGCACTTGCCGTAGCGGACGCGCAGCGCCTTTTCCTCGTCGGTCTTGGGATCGTCCGGATAGTTCGGGATCGGGTAGCCCTTCTCCTGCAGTTCCTTGACGCAGGCCTTGAGCTGGGACACCGACGCGCTGATGTTCGGCAGCTTGATGATGTTGGTGTTGGGATCCTGGGTCAGGCGGCCCAGCGCGGCCAGCTCGTCGGAGACCTTCTGGTCGTCACGCAGGAACTCGGCGAACTCGGCCAGCACACGTGCCGACACGGAGATGTCGCTCTTCTCGATATTCACGCCTGCCGGCTTCGTGAAGGCACGGATGATCGGCAGCAGGGAGCACGTCGCAAGCAGCGGCGCCTCGTCGGTCAGTGTGTAGATGATCGTGGATTCGTTGCTCATTAAGTACTCCCTCACGTGTGCGGCTTCGATTGAACAGTGCCCTGCCCCATCCGCGCATCGCTGTGCGGACAGGCCGATCGCCGATCCGGCCGGCGCGGAAGTGATTCGCGCCCGGTCGCCCCGGACAGCCACCGCGGCGTACGGTTGGCTGCCCCCGTTCCGGCATGTGGCGGACTCTGAATGGTCCTTCGCCTTCATTCCGGATCATGAAACACAATCTCAGGTTTGCTGCGCGGCAAACTTATAAATTATACAACTCTTGGGCCGGGTTTCCGCGGCGCGTCATCCAAAAATCGCAGGCAGGAACGCACCAGGATTGTGCGCCGGCGGCCAGTGCTAGACTGGACGGGCGTTTCAGCCGGACGGCGGCAGGCCGCGCCGGCGCCCGCATCGCCAGGAGGAGCCTGCATGGATCGCGCACTGCACGAAGCATCGGTGTCCCAGTCCATTGCCCATGTGCTAATCGAAGGGTTCAACAAGCACTACCGCATATTCCGCGACACCAGCCGCAAGGCCAAGGAGTACTTCGAATCGGCCGATTGGCAGGCGCAGCTCGACGCCGTCCGGGACCGGGTCCAGTTCTACGACGACCGGGTCGAGGAGACCGTCGCGCGGCTGCACAGCGAATTCGACGCCGGTTCGCTCGATGATGCAACCTGGCAGCAGGTCAAGCTGCAGTACATCGGCCTGCTGCTCAACCACAAGCAGCCCGAACTCGCCGAGACCTTCTTCAACTCGGTGTGCTGCAAGATCCTCCACCGCACCTACTTCAGCAACGACTACATCTTCACGCGGCCGGCCATCTCGACCGAGTACATCGAGTCGTTTCCGCCCGTCTATTCGAGCTACTACCCCCAGGACGAGGGCCTGCGGCGGACCCTCCGGCGCATCATCGAAGATTTCGACTGGGAGCGCCCCTTCGAAGACCTGGAGCGCGACGTGGATTACGTCCTTCGCACCGCCAGGGCCTTCGTGGGCGGGCACTGGCCGGGCATGGAGGTCAACTGCCAGGTCCAGGTGCTGTACTCGGCCTTCTACCGCAACAAGACCGCCTACGTGATCGGCAAGGTGGTCAACGGCTACCAGGAGTACCCCTTCGCGCTGGCCGTCCGCCACGGCGCGACCGGCCGGCTCTACGTGGACACCGTGCTGCTCGATGCCTGGCGGATTTCCCTGCTGTTCTCCCTGTCGCGGGCCTACTTCATGGTCGACATGGAGGTGCCCTCAGGCTACGTGGGCTTCCTGCGCAGCATCATGCCCAACAAGCCGCGCCAGGAGCTCTACACCATGCTGGGGCTCGGCAAGCAGGGGAAGACCATGTTCTTCCGCGACCTGCTCGCCCACCTCCGGCACTCGAACGACCAGTTCATCATCGCCCCGGGCATCCGCGGCCTGGTGATGCTGGTGTTCACGCTGCCCTCGTACCCGTATGTGTTCAAGATCATCAAGGACGTGTTCGGAAGCTCGAAGAACATGGACCGGCCGACCGTCAAGCGCAAGTACCAGATGGTCAAGCAGGTGGACCGGGTGGGCCGCATGGCCGACACGCTCGAGTTCTCGAACACCGCCCTGCCCCTGTCACGCTTCCACCCCGAACTGCTGGCCGAGCTGCAGGAGCTGGCGGCCTCCTCCTTCGAGGTGGACGGCGACGCGGTGATCATCAAGCACCTCTACATCGAGCGCCGCATGACCCCGCTCAACATCTATCTGGAGGGCGCCAGCGACGAGGAGATCGACCACGCGGTGCACGAGTACGGCAATGCGATCCGCGAGCTCGCCAGCGCCAACATCTTCCCGGGCGACATGCTGTGGAAGAACTTTGGCATCACCCGCTATGGACGCGTGGTGTTCTACGACTACGACGAGATCGAATACATGACGGACTGCCACTTCCGTCGCATTCCGCCCGCCCCCTACCCGGAGATGGAGCTCTCGGGCGAGCCCTGGTATTCGGCCGGCCCCATGGACATCTTCCCGGAGGAGTTCGCCACCTTCCTGCTGGGTAACCCGCGGATCCGCAAGGCCTTCATCCGCCACCACCGCGACCTGCTCGACGCCCGCTTCTGGCAGTCGGTACAGGAGCGTGTCCGGCAGGGCCACGTGGAGGATTTCTTCCCCTATCCGCTCGAGATGCGGTTCTGCCATGCGTTCGCAGAGGGCGCGGAGAGCCCGCCGCCCGCCTGAGCGTCAGGCGGGCCCGGGCCAGCCGTCCTCGATGACCCAGGGCTCCGCCAGGGGGGTCAGCAGGGCGCGCCGGATATAGGGGACAACCCCGTCAGGCAGGTCATCCCGAGCAAACCAGGCCAGGTCGTCGCACTTGTCCGGCTCGCCGATCACGGGCCGGCCGGCCCATCGCGCGGGACGGACGAAGAAATCGATCCGGTTGGTGTCCGACAGGCGGTGCATCACGCCCACCGTGGCCAGGTCGCCCTGCGGCAGCGCCACGCCCAGCTCCTCGAGCGCCTCCCGCTGTGCGGCCATTGTCACCGACTCCCCCGCCTCCACGTGGCCACCCGGCAGGCTGTAGAGCCCGTCGAAGAAACCCGTCCCCGCGCGCCGCATCAGGAGGATCCGGCCCTCGGCCTCGAACAGCATGTGCACGCCGGTGGGAATGCCGGCCCGCCCCCCTGCCACTAGGCCTTTCCGGTGCTGCCGAAGCCGCCCTCGCCGCGCGAGGAAGCGTCGAAGCTGTCCACCACGTTGAACGCCACCTGCAGCACCGGCACGACCACCAGTTGGGCCATGCGCTCCAGGGGCTCGAGGGTGAAGGGCTTCTGGCCGCGGTTCCAGACCGACACGAAGACCTGTCCCTGGTAGTCCGAGTCGATCAGGCCCACCAGATTGCCCAGTACGATGCCGTGCTTGTGGCCCAGGCCACTGCGCGGCAGGATCATGGCCGCGAGGCCGGGGTCGGCCAGGTGGATCGCCAGCCCGCTCGGCACCAGCTCGGTCTGGCCGGGCTCGAGGATCAGGGGCTGGTCGATGCAGGCCCGCAGGTCGAGGCCGGCCGAACCCGGCGTCGCGTAGTGGGGGGGCGCGTCTTTCAGGCGCGGATCGAGAATCCGTACGTCGATGCGGTGCATGGCGCTTCCGATCAGGTGAAAAGAGAATCCCGTGCCTGCGCGTCAGCGCGGCGGCAGTCGGGTCGCCAGGTGCGCGACGATGGCCGCCGCGACGCGGGGCTTGGAATCGCGCGGCAGCGGATGGCGCCCGGCCTCGTCGTAGATCACCACCTGGTTGTCGTCGCCACCCAGCCCGTCCTGGACCAGGTTGCCGATCACCATCGGCAGGCGCTTGGCCCGTCGCTTGCCTTCGGCATAGGTATCCAGGTCGCGGCTCTCGGCCGCGAAGCCGACGCAGAAGGGCGCGTTGGGCAGCGAAGCCACTTCGGCCAGGATGTCCGGGTTGGGCACCAGCTCCACGCTCATCGTGGCCGATGATTTCTTGATCTTGTGGTCCTGGGCCGTGGCGGGCCGGTAGTCGGCCACGGCCGCGACGCCGATGAACACGTCGGCCGTGCCCACCTGGGCCATGACCGCCTGGTACATGTCGAGCGCTGAGGTCACGCGCACCATCGCGACACCCGCCGGCGGCGCGAGCCCGACCGGGCCGCTGACCAGGCTCACGTCGGCCCCCGCCTGGGCGAGCGCGCGGGCCAAGGCGTAGCCCATCTTGCCGGAACTCGAGTTGGTGATGCCGCGCACCGGATCGATGGCCTCGAAGGTCGGGCCGGCCGTCATGACCACCCGTCGGCCGGCCAGCGGCTTGGGCTGCACGAAGGCCGCCAGGGCCTCGTACAGCTCGGCGGCCTCGAGCATCCGCCCCTCGCCCACCTCGCCGCAGGCCTGCTCGCCCGCCGCCGGCCCCAGCACCGCCACCCCGTCGGACCGCAGCGTGTTCACATTGCGGACGGTCGGCGGGCTCTGCCACATCTGCCGGTTCATGGCCGGCGCGACCAGCAGTGGCACGTCCCGCGCCAGGCACAGGGTGGTCAGCAGATCGTTCGCCAGGCCATGGGCCAGACGCGCCATGAAGTCGGCCGTGGCCGGCGCCACGAGGATGGCGTCGGCGTCGCGGCCGAGCTCGATGTGGGCCATGTTGTTGTCGACCGAGGGATCCCACAGGTCGGTCCACACCCGGTGGCCCGACAGGGCCTGGTAGGTCACCGCGGTGACGAAACGGGCACCGGCCT
>JAGRFX010000265.1 GCA_020445805.1 Rhodocyclaceae bacterium | reverse complement strand
CCGTTGCGGATCACGAGGCAGCGCTTGCCGGTGGCGAACTGGCGGGCGACCGCTTCCATGCCGAAGGTGCCGGACCCGGGCACCACGATGGCCGCCGAGGCGTTGTAGACCTGCTGCAGGATGCGCGACATGTCGCGCATGACCCCCTGGAAGCGCTGCGACATGTGATTGAGGGCGCGGTCGGTATACACCACCGAATATTCGAGCAGGCCTTCCGGGTCGACGTCGGGCAGCAGTCCGGGCATGGGAGTCTCCTGTTCGCGCTGGGCGCGATTGTCTTCTGTTCAGCCGGCAAGGATAACGCGAAGGGAGCGAAATGCTTAAGTGGCGGCGAAGCGGCTGTCTGTCATCGCCAACTGTGGCACATTCGTGCCGGAACCGTCGGTGGCGGCCACGGACGCGACCGATCCGCCGGTATCGCTACGGGAGAGCCTCCACGTGAAAGTCATTGGCAAGATATTCGCCTCCGGGCTGCTGGCCGTCGTGCCGATCGCCGCCACCCTCTATCTGCTGGTCTGGATGTTCACCACGGCGGAGAACCTGTTCGGGTCCTTCCTGGTCGAGCTCGTGCCGCGGGGCGTGCGCTTCCCCGGCATCGGGGTGGTGCTCGGCGTGCTGGGGATCTTCTGCGTGGGCCTGTTGATGCGGGCCTGGATCTTCCGCACGCTGTTTCACCGCCTCGAGGATGCGGTGATGTCCGTGCCGCTGATCAAGTCGGTCTATTCGGCCCTGAAGGACTTCTTCGGACTGATCACGCGCAACGGGCAGCAGCAGGACCTGCTGCGGGTGGTCGCGCTGACGCTGCCGGGTAGCGGCCTGCGGCTGATCGGTTTCGTGACCCGCCGGGATTTCTCGATGCTGCCCGAGGGGATCGCCCGGGAGGGCGAGGTGATGGTGTATTTCCCGATGAGCTACCAGATCGGCGGCTACACCATGTTCGTTCCGGAATCGCAGCTCGAGACCATCGACATGCCCCGCGAGGCGGCCATGCGTTTCGCGCTGACGGCGGGCGTCAATGCCGGCCCGCCCCAGCGCAGCGCCTGACCGTCCCGCCCACGGGGCGGGCGGCGATCAGGCCAGGCGGAAGTGACCCATCGCGTCGCGCAGCGAGCGGGCGGAGCGTTCCAGATCCTCGGCCTGGGTCGTGATCTCGTGGGTGTTCGCGGCGGTGCCCTGCGACCGCAGTCCGGGCACCAGAATTGCCCGCCTGGACATCCGCGATCTGCCAGCCGACCATGGCGGTCAGCGAGGCCGACAGCCGCGCGCTATGTCTTGTGTTGCAGCGAAACCCCGGCCTGCGGGGGTGGTCCCGACGCCCGTGGGACCCCATGGGAACCTCGTCCGCCGGACCGCTGTCACTTTGCGAACGACCGGAGATGACGGATTGATCGACCTGTACACCGCAGCGACGCCCAACGGCCACAAGATCTCGATTGCGCTCGAGGAACTCGGGCTGCCCTACGACATGCACGTCCTCGACCTGGGCGCGCTCGAGCAGAAGGCCCCGTGGTTTCTCGACATCAACCCGAATGGCCGCATTCCGGCCATCGTCGACCGCGAGGCCGACGGGTTCCGGGTCTTCGAGTCGGGGGCCATCCTGATCTACCTGGCCGAGAAGACCGGCCGCCTGGTGCCGACGGATCCGCCCGGTCGCTCCAGGGTGCTGCAGTGGCTGATGTTCCAGATGGGCGGCGTCGGGCCCATGATGGGGCAGGCCAACGTCTTCCATCGCTACCTGCCCGAGCGCATCCCGGTTGCGATCGACCGCTACCAGGGCGAGGTCCGTCGCCTGTTCCGGGTGCTCGACGGTCACCTGGCCGAAAACCGCTATCTCGCCGGCGACTATTCCATCGCCGACATCGCCAACTGGGCCTGGGTGAGGACCTACCGCTGGTCCGGCGTGGAGATCGATGATCTGCCTCACCTCCGCCGCTGGGTGGATGAGATCCGCGCCCGGCCGGCCGTGCAGCGGGGCATCGAGCGGCCCCCCTCGTCCATGGATGCCCGCGTCGATTCGGAAGAAAAGGCCCGGCAATTCATCGACAGCGCGCGCAACATGGTCGAGACCGGCCGCTCGCGATAGGAGACTGACATGCGGTTGTTTGTATCCGAGCGGGCGCCGAACCCCCGGCGCGTCCAGATGTTCATTGCCGAGAAGGGTATCGAGGGCATCGAGGAGGTCGTGGTGGCGATCGGCGAAGACGCCCACAAGCGGCCGGATTTCCTGGCCCGCAATCCGATGGCCCGCCTCCCGGTGCTCGAACTCGATGACGGCCGCAGCCTGTGCGAGACGCGCGCCATCTGTACCTATCTCGAGGGCCGCCATCCCGAACCGAACCTGATGGGTGCCGACGCGGAAGAGCGCGCCTTCATCGAGATGGCGGACCGGCGGATGGAGTGGTACCTGTTCCTGGCCGTCGCCAACTGGATCCGCCACACCCACCCGGGCCTGGCGCCCCTCGAGCAGCCCCAGTTCCCGGAGTACGGCGAATCCCAGGGGCTGAAGGCCAGGGCGGTCGCCCAGTGGCTCGATGGCGAGCTTGCCACTCGGCCCTGGATCGCCGGAGAACGGTTCACAATCGCCGACATCACGGCGTTCTGTTGCCTGGAATTCGCTCGCGGACTGATGCGATTCGTGCCCGCCAGGGAGGGACTGGCGAACCTGCAGGCGTGGCGGGAGCGGGTGGCTGCCCGGCCCAGCGCGTCCGTGCGCTGAGGAGAACTGCATGAAGATCCTGATCCTGGGTGTCGGTGGCGTGGGGGGCTACTTCGGGGCCCGACTGGTCGAATCGGGCGCCGATGTGACCTTTCTCGTCAGGCCCGCGCGCAAGGCCGCGCTGGCCACTTCGGGTCTGCGTGTCGAGAGCCCCTACGGCAACTTCCGGATCGAGCCCCGCTGCCTGACCGGCGACGAGGTCGGGCCCGACTACGATCTCGTCCTGCTGGCGGCCAAGGCCTACGACCTGGAGAGCGCGCTGGAGGCGATCGCTCCCGCGGTCGGCGAACAGGCCTGTGTCGTCCCCTTCCTCAATGGCTGGACCCACATGGCCCGCCTGGACGAGCGCTTCGGCGCCGGGCGCGTGCTGGGGGGCGTTGCCCACATCGCCGGGGAACTCGGTGCCGACGGGATCGTCCGTCAGCACAGCCGGATTCACAGCCTGACGGTGGGTGGACGCGATGCGGGCACGAAGGCGGTGGCCCGCAGCTTCATCGAGGTCTGCAGCCGGGCGGCATTCGACAGCGCTCTGGCCGAGGACATCGAGCAGGTGCTGTGGGACAAGTGGGTCTTCCTCGCCACGCTGGCCGGTGCGACGACCCTGATGCGGGCATCGGTGGGCGCCATCATGGCCACCCTGCACGGCGAGTCGCTGATCCACCGCCTGTACGAGGAGTGTCAGGGCGTGGCCACCGCCGTCGGACGGCCGGTCGGCCAGGCCGCCACCGATCGGGCGTTGGGGCTCTTGACCGAGCGCGGCTCGGGCTTCACGGCCTCGATGCTGCGCGACCTCGAGGCCGGGCAAGCCACCGAGCATGATCACGTGCTGGGCGCCCTGGTCGCGATCGGCGCAGGGCAGGGCTGCGATCTGCCGCTCCTGACCGCCGCGCACGTGCAGATGCAGGTGCGCGCCGCTCAGGCAGTCCCATGATGTGGCGCGTGGCTGGCTCCGCTATGCTTCAAGGACACAGGAAATCACATGTGCACTGCCTGCGCGGCAGTGTCGTTTCTGCCGTTGAGGGGTGATCATGGTTTTTTATGAGGCGCCCGCCGGACACAGTGAATTCGGGTCCGGCCGAGGGCTGGAGAGCGCAATCGTGAAGCATCCCTTTTTCGCCGAGCTGTTCAAGGACGCCCCGCAAAAATATCCGCACGCCCTCGAGAATCGTTACGGGCGCATCCTCAACCGGATCGCCGAGCTCTGGCACACCCCGGACATGGAGGCCTATTTCGATGATCTCCTGATCGACAAGCGGGGCGGTCGCCAGGGTTTCCCGCCCGAGGTCGGGACCGAGATCTTCCGGCTCAACGGGCTGTACGAGGACATGCGGCGCCAGGGGCTGATCGAGGACGTGTGGGCCCAGGTGCCGGAGCAGGAAGCGGAAAAGGCCTTTTCCGCGGCCGACCTGGGCAAGGCCGTGGAGGCCAACGACGTGCGGCGGATCGCCGTGATGCTGTCCGCCGGGATGTCGGTCGATACCCTCCTTCCGAACGGCTGGACGCCGCTTCAATGGGCGACCTTCTGCTCCTGTGAAGATGCGGCCATGTTCCTGGTGGAGAAGGGGGCGACCGTCGGTATCGTGGACTCGGACGGCTACACGCCCCTGCACTGGGCCTGCCTGAACGGTTTCAACCGGGTGGTCCCCGCCCTCATCGACCGCGGGGCGGGCGTGAATACGCCGACGCGCTTCGGCATCTCGCCCCTGATGCAGGCCTCGGGCCGGGGACATGCCCAGGTGGCCCGCGTGCTCATCGAGCACTCGGCCCGCGTCAATCACCAGGACAAGGAGGGCTGGACAGCCCTCCACAAGGCGGTGTCGAACGGCCACATCGACGTCGCCAACCTGCTTTACAAGAACGGTGCCAACCCGGGTCTCGCCCACGCCAGCGGCATTACGGCGGCGGAGATCGCACGGCAATCCAAGCGCCCCGGGGTACGGCTGCTGTTCCGCGGCGATCTCGCCTGAGCCTGCAGCGGCGATCCGGCCTCAAGCGACGGCTGGCAACACAGAAAAACGGCTCCCGATCGGGAGCCGTTTCTGTTTGGACCCGGTGCTGACTCAGCCCTGGGCCTTGAACTGCTGGCGGTAGCTGTGCAGCAGGGGCTCGGTATAGCCGCTGGGCTGGGCGCAGCCTTCGAAGATCAGCGCGCGGGCAGCCGCATAGGCCGTGCTGGTGTCGAAGCGGCCGGCCATCGGGCGGTAGATCGGGTCTCCGGCGTTCTGGCCATCGACGACGGCGGCCATGCGCTGCAGGGTCGCCTCGACCTGGGCCTGGGTCACCACGCCGTGGCGCAG
>JAGRFX010000264.1 GCA_020445805.1 Rhodocyclaceae bacterium | reverse complement strand
CCCGCTCCCGCAGGGCCGAGATCAGCTCCAGCTCCAGGTGGAGCGAGATCTTGACGCTCCAGGTCCAGCGCACGGTCTCCCGCAGCCAGGCGTCGGCGGGGCGACCTTCGTCGCGGATGCCGAAGGCGGCGGCGATGCGGGACTCGCAGGGATGGGCTCCGCTGCGCGGGCTGCCGTCGATGGGGTCGCTGTCCAGGCCCAGGGCGACCCGCAGCACACCCTCATTGCGGCCCCGGAGCATGGCCAACGCCCGGTGGGAGGGCACCCTGGCCAGGGGTTCGCGGAAATCGAACCAGTCGCGGAACTTGGCGCCTTCCGTTTCCTTGCCGTCGATGACCGTCGAAACGACCGTGCCGTGAGCCCCCAGGTACTCGCGGAGGGACGCCAGCAGGGGCGCGTGCTCGGCAAAGCGTTCCATCAGGATCTGCCGGGCGCCGTCGAGCACAGCCTTGGTGTCGGCAAAGCCCGCATCGGCATTCAGGAAGCCTGCGGCCTCCGTCTCCGGGCTCAGGCGCGGATCGTCCAGCAGGCGATCGGCCAGGGGCTCAATGCCGGCCTCGCGGGCGATCTGGGCCTTGGTGCGGCGTTTCTGCTTGTAGGGCAGATAGAGGTCTTCGAGGAGCTGCTTGGTCTCGGCGGCGAGGAACGCGGCCTCGAGGGCGTCGGTCAGCTTGCCCTGGCCGCGGACCAGCTCGATCACGCTGGCACGACGCTCCTCGAGCTCGCGCAGATAACCGAGGCGCATCTCGAGGTTCCGCAGCTGGGTGTCATCGAGTCCGCCGGTCGCCTCCTTACGGTAGCGGGCGATGAAGGGCACGCTGGCGCCCTCGTCGAGCAGGCGGACGGCGGCGTCCACCTGCGGGATCGCGGCGTCGAGTTCGCGGGCAAGGCGGTGGGTGATCGGCGGCAGCATGTGGGTAGATTGGATTCAAGAAAGGCGCGGATCTTGCCGAAAGACGGGTGTCGGGCGCAAGTTGCCCGACCTTTGGAACCTGTATCACAACGCGAGCCGCCATGCCGACAAGCGCCTTCCGGAAGATGATGCACACCACCACGCTGCTGGCAGCGGGGCTCCTGGCACAGGCCGCCGACGCGGCCGGGCCGCAAGGCGCGCTGCTCGCGCAGCTGCCCGTGCCGACCGTCTCCGATTCGGCATCGTCGCCCCGGCGGGCGGCCACTGCGGGCCGGGCCTATGCGATCGACGGCGCGAGTTTCTACTTCGAGGGCTTCCGCGTCCAGGTGGTCGGCCTCAGCGAGCGCGGCGGGATGCGCAGCGAACATGCCCGGCAGCGCCTTCAGCAGGTCCTCGACACGGGAGAAGTCACGCTCGACGGCCGCACCGATCCGGCCACCGGCCTGTTGCGGGCCGACGTATGGGTCGATGGCCGGACCGTCGTCGACTGGCTGGACGGCGTCGCCCCGAGCGCTTCCCTCAGCGATTGATCAGCTGGGCGAGCCGCGCCCGCCAGATGCGGATCTCCGGATGCCCCGGGGGCATCAGGTTGAACACATCGAGCATGGTCCGGCGGCCGATGTCATCGCCATAACTGCGGTCGCGCCGTACGATCTCGAGCAGCGTGTCCAGCGAATCGGCCCAGGCGCCCTGTGCCGCCAGACGCTTGCCCAACGCGAGCCGGGCGTCCAGGTTGTCGGGCTCGGCAGCGATGCGGGCCTGCAGGGTGGCCACATCATCCACCGGGCCATCCGACGCGAGGGCGAGGCGGGCCTGCAGCGCCTTCACCCGGTCTTCGTCCCCGGCCCTGGGCGACAGGGGCTGGAGCAGGGCGCTTGCCTCGTCCGTTGCTCCGGCGTCGATCAGCACGTCGATCAGTTCCAGCCGGGCTGCTTCGAGTGCGGGATCGCCGGCCACGGCCTGCCGAAGCCGGGCTTCGGCGGTTCGGACATCACCCGCTTGACGCGCCTCGCGGGCCGCGTCCAGCGTCGCCTGCATCGGCGAAGGCAGCCAGCGCTCGATGAACGCGCGCAGCGCGGATTCGGGCAGGGCGCCGGAGAACTCGTCGACGAGTTGACCGCGGACGAAGGCCTTGACGTTCGGGATCGAGCGGACCTGATATCGGGATGCAAGCGCCTGCTCGCGGTCCGAATCGATCTTCACCAGGCGCACGCGGCCCTCGTAGCTGTCGACGACCTTCTCGAGCAGGGGCTTCAGTGTCCGGCAGGGACCGCACCATTCTGCCCAGAAATCGACCAGCACCAGCGCCTCCTGGGAGGCGGCGATGACGGCAGACTGGAAGTTGGCGGTGGTGACATCCTGGCTGAAACGGGACATGCAGACTCCTGGGCGGCTCATGCGCAGAACATTGGGGCGAATGTCCCGGGATCAAGCCCGCCGATGACGCGATCTACAGCACCATCAGCGTCTGTCGTCCGAGCCAGGACTCGCCCGCCGCCAGCTCGACCGGCTGGGCCGCCGCCGCGGCTTCGACGCAGAGCATGCGCCGAAAATCGCCGTCGGCCATGTCCGGCAGCTCGCGGCAGCGCGTCTCCCAAGGGTTCCAGACCACCACGTCGGGGAAGCCTTCCGCATGGATGGCCAGGTGGCGGCCCCGGTCCCGCAGGAGCAGGGCGTTGCCCACATCGCGGTAGATCCGGTCGGTCTCGGCCTCGATGCCCAGGTGGTCGCCGGTGTCGCGGCGCAGGGCGTCGCCCTGGGTCTTGTCGCGGAATTCACTGTTGGCCAGCCCCTCGAGCCGGATCTCCTCGACCTCGCTGACCGCCAGGTAGGTGTGCAGCGCGGCGGTGAACACGAACGGTCCATAGCCCGAATTGACCACCTCGAGCTCGAGGGACAGGCGGGATTCCTCCAGCAGCACCGAGAGCTCGAGCTCGAAGGCGTAGGGCCAGGCGGCCCGGCTCGCCTCGTCGTCGCTGAGCGCCAGCGTCGCCAGTGCATAGCCGTTCTCGGCGCGACGTTCCGCCACCGACCAGGGCCGCGTGCGCACCAGGCCGTGCTTGGGGAGGCGACCCTGGGCGGCGAACTGGGGCCAGCAGACGGGAATGCCGCCCCGGATTGCGGACTGGCCCGAAAAATCCGCCAGCGCCGAGCGGTAGAGGCGCTCGGTGCCGTCCGGGGTCTGCCACGAGACCACCTGGCCGCCCTGATGCATGATGATGGCGGTTGAGCCGCTGGCGCAGTGGAGCCTGAGGGCGGGCTGGCCCTCGTACTGGATGTCTTCGATTCGGTCCATGAAGCGGTCGTCCGGAACGGTGCCGTGAGGTGCGCGGGCGGTTCCGTGGTGGGTGGCGACTGAGGGACCGCCATGATAGCCCGGTCGGTGCATCGCTGCCCCGATCAGCGGTCGTCGAGCCGGCGCGCGTCGCGATGGGCCGCCCGCAGGCTGTCCATGGTCAGGATCAGCGCGCTGCGTTCAGCGGCATCGAGCGATTGCCAGTGGCGCCCTTCGAGGCCGGCGTGCAGCGCATAGGCCAGATTGAGGGAGGGGCGCAGGCCCGCCTCGATCAGCCGCCGCAGGGCTTCCTCGAGGCCCACCTGCCGCAGGGTGTCGATATCGCGGATGCCGACGTCGGCCAGCCAGGCGGCGGACTTGGGGCCCAGGTTGGGCAGGCGGGCGAGGGGCTCGGTGGTCATGGAGGCTCCGGATCGCCCCCATTCTGCGCGACTTTGGCTGCCATGAGAAACGCCGCCCCGGGCGGGGCGGCGTTCGGCAGGGATACCAGCGCTCAGAACTGCTGCAGACTCAGCACGCCGAGCTTGACGGTGTTGTCTTCCGGATCGTTCGAGAGGATGAAGCCCAGGTTCTGGACGAAGCGCAGCATGCGGTCGTTCTCGGCCAGGAACACGCCATTCATGAACTTCAGGCCGCGATCGCGGGCGGTCTCGATCAGGATGCCCATCAGCTTCCGGGCGAGGCCCCGGTGCTGCCAGTCGTCGGCCACCACCACCGCGAACTCGCAGGACTCGCCGTCCGGATTGACCGCGTAGCGGCAGACCCCGATCTCGACCTCGCCGTCTTCGCCGCCCCCTTTGGGAACGGTCGCCACGAAGGCCATCTCGCGGAAATAATCGATCTGCGTGAGGCGGACGACCATGGCCGGCGGCAGCTCGCGCACCGTGTTCATGAAGCGGTAGTACTTGGTCTGGGGCGACAGCTTGCGGACGAAGTCCACCTCGATGTCGGCGTCTTCGGGCTTGATCGGGCGGATCGTGACCTCGGTGCCTTCGGACTGCCAGGTGCTGATCAGGTGCGAGGGGTAGGGGTGGATCGCCATGTGCGAATAGCGATCCGCACCCGGGGCCACGTTGTCGACCACGATGCGCGCATCGACGGCCACGGCACCGTGCTCGTCCACGATCAGCGGGTTGATGGTCAGCTCACGGATCCACGGCAGCTCGCAGATCATCTCCGAAACCCGCAGCAGGACGAACTCGAGGGCCTGCATGTCGGCCGGCGGCATGGTCCGGAACTCGTCGAGCATCGGCGCGATGCGCGCCGAGCGGATCAGGTCCCGTGCCAGGTAGGGGTTGAGCGGCGGCAGGGCGACCGACCGGTCGCGGTGCACATCCACCCGGTTGCCGCCTTCGCCGAAGGTCACCACCGGGCCGAAGACGGCGTCGCGCGTGCTGCCGACCATCAGCTCACGGCCATTCGGCTTGGAGATCATGGGCTCGATGGCGACCCCATTGACGCGCGCTTCGGGGTGATTCTTGCAGACGCTCTCGAGAATTTCTTGATAGGCGTTGCGGACGGCCGCGAGATTGGTCAGGTTCAGGCGCACGCCACCCGAGTCGGCCTTGTGGGTGATGTTGGGCGAATCGATCTTCATCACCACGGGCAGGCCGATCTCTTCGGCGAGCACCATGGCCTCGGTCGCCGAGCGGGCCACCACGGTCTGGGCGATGGGGATGCGGAAGGCCGCCAGCAGGGCCTTCGACTCCATCTCGTTGAGCACCTTGCGGCGCTCGGAGAGGGCCGTCTCGATGACCAGGCGGGCGCTCTCGATGGAGGGCGGCTTCAGGTGCGAGAGGGACGCCGGGGTCTGGACCAG
>JAGRFX010000263.1 GCA_020445805.1 Rhodocyclaceae bacterium | reverse complement strand
ACCGTCTGCCACAGCCTCGACATGGCGCTGGAAGCCCTGGACGGCGACCGCGAGTTCCTGACCCGCGGCGGTGTGTTCTCGAACGACTACCTTGACGCCTACATCGAGCTCAAGATGGAAGAAGTGAACCGCCTGCGCATCACGACCCACCCGGTCGAGTTCGACATGTACTACAGCTCCTGATCTCCCCGGAGCGCAAGGAAAGGACGGGCCTGGCCCGTCCTTTTTTTTGTCGTTTGCATTTGGGGGCCTCACTTCCTACACTCGGAAGCCCCAGCAACGGGAGTATTCGAGCGATGCGGAAGATTTGCCAGGTGGCCTTGGCCCTGTTCCTGACCAGCGGGCTGGCACAGGCCGCCATCTACAAATGCGTCGATTCGCAGGGGCGTGTCACCTATACCAACGACAGCACCAACAGCAAGGGCTGCTCGCAGCTCGACGACGATCTGCCGGTGTCGTCGGTGCCTTCGCTGGGCGTGCCCAAGTCGGCACCTGCCCCGGCGGCGGATTTTCCCAAGGTCAGCTCGGAGCAGCAGCGAGCCCGGGACGACAGCCGTCGCGGGATCCTCGAGAAGGAGCTCGCCAGCGAGGAAGAAGCCCTGTTGGCAGCCCGCCAGGCGCTCCAGGAGCAGGACGGCATCCGCCTTGGCGACGAGCGCAACTATCAGAAGAAGCTGGACCGCCTGAAGCCCTTCAAGGACCAGGTCGAACTGCATGAACGCAACGTGGAAGCGCTCAAGCAGGAGATTTCCAACCTGCGTTGAGGTGTGGCGCCCGGTGGCTCACTTCTTGCTCGCCGATCGCCCATGCCAGACAACGACTACCCCCAGAGATCGATCGAGGACCTGTGCGCCGGGCTGGAATTGCTGGCCTCCGCGGTTGTCCTGCTCGATGACGCCAAGCGCATCCGCTACCTCAATCCGGGCGCGGAAAACCTGTTCGAGGTCAGCCACCGCAAGCTGGCCGGATTCCCGCTCTCCGAGCTGATCGGACAACTGCCCGAACTCGACGCGTCGATCGAGAACGCGCTGATCAACAACTGGAGCTACACCGGGCACGACCTGCACGTGGAGCGGCAGGGTGGCGATGTGCTCCGCCTCGACTGCACCGTGAGCCCGGTCGAGGAGCCCGGCCTGCGCCTGCTGCTCGAGTTCCGCCCCATCGATGCCCAGCTGCGCGTGGCGCGCGAGGAGCAGCTTGCCCAGCAGCAGAAGGCCAACCGGGAGCTGATGCGGAACCTCGCCCACGAGATCAAGAACCCGCTGGGCGGCATCCGGGGCTCGGCGCAATTGCTGGCCCGGGAGCTGTCGGACCCGTCCCTCCGGGAGTACACCGAGGTGATCATCGCCGAGGCGGATCGCCTGCAGGACCTCATGAACCGCCTGCTGTCGGCGCGCGCCATGACCCGCCCGGCCCTGATCAATGTCCATGACGTGCTCGAGCGGGTACGCCGGCTGATCAAGGCCGAGTTCCCGGCCGTCAACGTGCGCCGCGACTATGACACCAGCCTGCCCGAGCTGATGGGTGATCGGGAGCAGCTCATCCAGGCGATCCTCAACATCGCCCGCAACTCGGCCCAGGCCCTCGAGGGGCTCGGCGAGATCATCCTGCGCACCCGCGCGGCCCGCCAGATCACGTTCTCCAAGCGTCGCCACAAGTTGGCACTGGAATTGCAAGTCATCGACAACGGCCCGGGAATCCCGGAATCCATACGGCATACCCTGTTCTACCCGCTGGTGTCGGGGCGGGAAGGCGGCAGCGGACTGGGACTGTCCATCGCCCAGACCTTTGTCGAGCAGCACCAGGGCGTGATCGAAGTGGACAGCCGGCCCGGCAGAACCTGCTTCACGGTGCTCCTGCCCGTGACAACGGTCGAGACTTGATGCACTAAAATAGTGCATCGCGCACAATCCGGTCTTCGTACTTGGTGCGAATGCCCCACAACGGTGAATGACGACGATGAGCAATGCCGTCTGGATCGTAGATGACGATCGTTCCATCCGATGGGTCCTCGAGAAGGCGCTGGCCCGCGAGGGGATCGATCACCGCAGCTTCTCGACGGCGCGGGAGGCCCTCGATGCGATCGCGCGGGACAGCGACGCACCCCGCGCCCTGGTGTCAGACATCCGGATGCCTGGCGAGTCGGGCCTGGACCTCCTGAAGGAGGTCAAGCAGCGCTTTCCGCAGCTGCCGGTCATCATCATGACCGCCTATTCCGACCTCGACAGTGCGGTGGCCGCCTTCCAGGGGGGCGCCTTCGAATACCTGCCCAAGCCCTTCGACGTGGACCAGGCGGTGAGCCTGGTGCGACGCGCCCTTGATCAGGGGGCGCTGCAGGCCGGCGTGAAGGACGACGATCTCCTGGCGCCGGAGATCCTCGGCCAGGCCCCCGCCATGCAGGAGGTCTTCCGGGCTATCGGCCGCCTCTCCCAGTCCCACGCCACGGTGCTGATCACCGGTGAGTCCGGCAGCGGCAAGGAGCTGGTCGCCCGGGCGCTGCATCGCCACAGCCCGCGCCGCGACGCACCCTTCGTGGCCATCAATACGGCCGCCATTCCACGCGAACTGCTGGAGTCCGAACTGTTCGGCCACGAGCGGGGTGCCTTCACCGGTGCCACCGCACAGCGTCGCGGCCGCTTCGAGCAGGCCGAGGGCGGCACCCTGTTCCTGGACGAGATCGGCGACATGCCGGCAGAACTGCAGACGCGCCTGCTGCGGGTCCTGTCCGATGGTCACTACTACCGGGTCGGCGGCCACCAGCCCATTCGGGCCAACGTCCGGGTGATTGCCGCCACCCACCAGAATCTCGACGAACGGGTCAAGCAGGGCCTGTTCCGGGAAGACCTCTTCCACCGCCTGAACGTAATCCGCCTGCGGCTGCCGCCGCTGCGCGAGCGGCGTGAGGACATTCCGCTGCTGGCGCGACACTTCCTCCAGAAGAGCGCCCGCGAACTCGGCGGGGAGGCGAAGCGGCTCACCGAGGCGGCCCTGCGGCACATGCAGAGCCAGAGCTTTCCCGGCAACGTCCGGCAGCTCGAGAACGTCTGCCACTGGCTGACCGTGATGGCCCCCGGCCAGAGCGTGGATGTGGCCGACCTGCCCAGCGAGCTGCGGGAGTCGGGCGCCGTCGAATCCAGCTCGGGCGACTGGCTCACAGCGCTGGCCGCGGAAGCGGATCGCCTGCTGGTGGAGTCGCCGGGCGAGGTGCACGAGCGGCTGCAGAAGGACTTCGAGCGGGTGCTGATCCGCCGCGCCCTGCATGCCACGAGCGATCGCCGTGTGGAGGCCGCGCAGTTGCTCGGCCTGGGGCGGAACACCATCACCCGCAAGATCCAGGAGCTCGGCCTGGACGACGACCGGAGCGGGGCCGGCGCGGAGGCGTCCCAGGGCGGCTGAGGCCGGGGAGGCCAGCGCTTGGCACAGGGTAGGGCAGGCGCCGATAATTGGGACCCCAGCCAGCCTGCCCGTACCCCATGCCCGCCACCGATCGCCTCGACCCGGCGCTGATTGCAGCTGCCCTCGAAGACCGTGCCAGCCGCTTCGCGCTCGATATTCGAGCGGCCTGCGACTCGACCAATTCCGAACTGCGCGATCATCCACCGGTCGATGACGGGCGTATCCACGTGCTGGCCTGCGAAGTTCAGAGCGAGGGGCGGGGTCGTCGCGGGCGCCGCTGGGTCGCGCCGCCCGGCGCCGGTCTGACCTTTTCCCTGTTGTGGCGCTTCGACGCCGGTGCTCCGGTGCCGGGGGGGCTCTCGCTCGTCGCGGGACTGGCCGTGGCGCGCTGCCTGGAGCGGCTGGGCGTCGAGGGCGTGCAGCTGAAGTGGCCCAACGACGTTCTGGTGCTGGGCCGAAAGATCGCCGGGATCCTGGTCGAGCTGGTGCCGGGGCGGGGACGGACGCCGGCCGCCGTGGTCGGCATCGGCATCAACGTGCAGGCGCCCGATCGGTCCGAACTGCCGCCCGGCGTCGAGGCCTGCGGCCTGGCAGAGGCGCTCGGCGACGCGCCGGGCCGCAACGCCCTGCTGGCGGCCACGCTCAGGGAGTTCGAGGCCCTCTTCGATGTCTATGCAGCCGCCGGCTTTGCGGCGTTCCGGCAGGCCTGGCTCCAGCGCAATGCCCATGCCGGCCTGCCGGTGGTGATCACCGGCGAGGCCCAGGAACTTGCTGGGACCTGCGTCGGCGTGGACGACGATGGCGCGCTGCTGCTGGCGACCGAGCACGGGGAGCGTCGGGTGCTGGCGGGCGAGGTGTCGCTGAGGCCGCTGGCGTGAATCTCCTGCTCGATCTCGGCAACACCCGCCTCAAATGGGGGCTGCACGATGGGGCCGCCTGGCTCGAGCGGGGGGCGGCCGACTACGACCGGCTGGACGGGTTCGCCGAGCGCGTCGGGGCGGCGTCCGGCCTCGTCCGGGCGGTCGGTACCAACGTGGCGGGCCGGGCCGCGGCCGCGACGGTGGCCGCGCGGCTGCCGACGGGCCTGCCGCTCGAGTGGTCGCGCCCCAGTCGGGCCCAGTGCGGTGTCCACAACGGCTATCTCGACGAGAAGCAGCTGGGGGCCGATCGCTGGGCGGCCCTGATCGGTGCGCGGCACGCGCATGCCGGCGAGACCCTGGTCGTCATGGCGGGCACCGCGACCACGGTGGACCTGCTGGGCGCCGACGGACGCTTTCGGGGGGGCCTGATCCTGCCCGGGCTCGGCCTGATGCGGCGCTCCCTGGCGCGGGACACGGCCGACCTGCCATTTGCCGACGGCGCCTACGAGGCGTTCCCGCGGCGGACCGAGGACGCCATCGTCAGCGGCTGCCTCGAGGCCCAGATCGGCGCCATCGAGCGCCTGTTCGCCCGGCTCGAGGCGGATGCCGAGCGGCTCTGCCTGCTCGGCGGCGGCGCGGCGCCCGCTATCGCGCCCTGGCTGTCGATCCCGTTCCGGCAGGTGGACAACCTGGTGCTGGACGGACTGGCGCAGATCGCGGCGGAACGGGCTAACATCTCGACCTGAAGCCGATCCGGGCGGTGTCCAGCCGTCCTTGCAGAGGAGGTGTTTGTCATGGATGATGTCCGCGTCATGCTCGAGACGCACG
>JAGRFX010000262.1 GCA_020445805.1 Rhodocyclaceae bacterium | reverse complement strand
GGCACCGGCAACTCCGAGATCCACCTCGACCGCCGCATGGCCGAGAAGCGGGTGTACCCCTCGATCAACGTCAACCGCTCCGGCACCCGCCGCGAGGAGCTGCTGCTGAAGCCCGATATCCTTCAGAAGGTGTGGGTGCTGCGCAAGCTGCTGTACGGCATGGACGACCTCGAGGCGATGGAATTCCTCCTCGACAAGATCAAGGCCACCAAGAGCAATGCCGAGTTCTTCGACGCCATGCGGCGGCCCTGAAGTCAGTCTTCCCGCAGGGCCGCGTGCCGCCGCACACGTCGAATTGACCCGAGCGATCGAGTGGTCGACCTTCGGCGCGGAGCATGTCCGAGTGCGGATGACGCGGCAATTCGCCCTGCAGGCGCCCGGCATCCATCGCGCCTTGCCTGATCACGATTCGCAGCGCGAGAGCGGAGCGCCCTGACTGAGGCCATGCTGAAGCGTCTGCTCGGCTGCTACCTGACGGCAAGCGGCATTGCGCTCCATTTGGCCATCGTGCTTCTGGCCGGCACTTTGCTTGTCGGCAAGGCGGAGCATACCGAAACGTACATCCGTCTCCGTCAAGCCATGCTGGGCCCCTATGACGGCGTCCGTGTTACGCCGGTTCAGGCAGGGGAAGCCGCAAGCCTCAATCCCGCATTGGGTGCATTGCCGGCCGGCCGGTGGCTCAAGCTCCACGAGACCCGTGATTTCACCCGTCAGGAGCACGGTGGGGCCGCCTTTGACAGTCTACGCGGCCGTATCATGCTGTTTGGCAGCGACACACATCGGATGGACTGGGGCAACACGGTCCGCTACTTTGATGTGTCTGCACTGCAATGGTCGCAGGCTTACCTGTCCGATCCGCCTGAGACCTACCGCGTCAATGCGGACGGCCTGCCGGTCGCGGGCGCCGGCGTCGAGCGCCCTTGGGCAATGCACACATTCGATGCCGTCGCGTTTGATCCCGCCTGCGACTGTCTGCTCGTTGCCAGCTATCCGGGGCACCTGGATCCTGGAAAGCCCTGGGGGTTGCGAAGCGATCTCTGGCGACAGATTCGGCGCCATCCCACCTGGCGCTTCCACATTGCCGAGGGCCATTGGGAAGCCCTGGCCTCGAAGGCAGAGCATTTTTTTCCGTACTCGACGGCGTTCGACAGCGCGCGCAATGAACTGGTCGGCATCAATCCGAAGGGCGTCTTTGCACTGACAGGTGCGCAACCGGAATGGCTTCGCATTGCCAAGGGTGCGCCCAATGCCTGGCACACCGCAACCGCTTACGATGCCGGGCAGGACACCATCGTGACGTACGGAACAAACGCCCGAGCCAACGACGTATGGCAGTACCGGCGCGGCGATGCTGCCATGAGAATGATGAGCACGCCGGGCACGCGCCCCCCCGGGGGAGAATCGGTCCCGCTGGCATACCACCCCGGCCTTGGACGCATCGTGGCCTTGGTGGCAAACGTCGGCGCCAACACCACCGAAACTTGGCTCTACTCGACGGCGGCAGATGATTGGTCAAGGGTCACCAGCGCCGACTTGCCCTTTGCGATCGGCATGAACTACAACCTGCTCCATGATCCGCGCCACGACCTGCTCTGGCTGGTCGCCAACCTGCCGCAGGATCCCGTGTCGGTCTGGGCGCTGCGCCTGGAACCCTGAGCGCCTCCGCTATTGCGGAACGGGCAGGCAAAGCGGACCCGAACCGTACTCGATCGGACCGATGTCAGGCGCATCACGACGTGGATTGCCGCAGAAATCGAGGACTGTTGCAGCAGCGGGATCCCCTTGCTCGATGATTTCGTCAACGGCCAGGATCCGCAAATCCCCCTCCAGCGGGGCCTTGTACCAATGGTCCGAGCTGCATGAGCCGAGAACGCGACCAATCAGGCCGCAGGACTGGGATGACAGGTTATGGCCTGCCTCGTGCCGACCGCCATCGCGATCAGCGATGCGTCCATCCAGAAGGTTGTTGCGAATGTCCGCCGAACTCGACTCGAAACGCACGTCGATACCCCGCGTCCCGATGAGCGCGTTGTTAAAGATGCGCGTTTGTGCGGCTCGGTTCAGGTAGATGCCGACATCGATCGGGCAGCGCGCGATGATGTTGTTTCGAATCATTCCGCCGGTGTGTTCCACCCTATTGTCGTGGTTCCTGCTGTACGCGGCTGCCGTGCCGCCACCGCCCAGCGACAGTCCCACCCGCACACCGCCACTGGGCGGGAGCTTCCAGTGGCAGACCACCAGGTTTCCATCGAAGACACCATCGCTCGAGTTCGATTTCATGAACGCGGCGTAACTCGTCCGGTCACCCTTGCCTTTTTCGAAATCCGCGATGAAATTGGCATGCACGACCCATCCGTTCGCACCATTGATGTTCAGCAAGGTGACCGGGCTGACGGTCTGCCTGGCGCGGGTGTTGTAGAACGCATTGTTGTGAACCAGGCCATGGTCCGGGAAGCGGTCACCACGCCGGTCGAACAGACCGTTCACCTTGAGGCCTGCGTTGAAATCGACGATCAGATTGTTCCGAATCACGGTCCCCACCGCATCGCCGACCACGTGGAACGCATGCTCGCAGCGATCGTCACTGCGGCACGCGCCGTTGAGGGTCAGATTCTCGAAGACCCAGAACGGCCGATCGATGTAGAAGCCTTCGAGCGTATCGAGAAAAATCTGGACCGTGCCAGGGCGATCCGCGCGGACCACGATCGGCTTCCCTGCCAAACCGCCGCCACCTACTTCAAGCCGACGCTGACTCAAATGGTAATCGCCGGGCGCGAGCGTGATGATCTGGCCGGGCCGAGCCTGTCGCAGAGCACTCAAGAAGGCCTTTGAATCAGCAACCAGCACCGGGCGCTCATCGGCACCCGCCAGGAACGAACCCTCCGGCGATTCCAGCGGCACGCCACCGGCCCCATAGTCCATGCGCTGGAAGCCCGCGGCCACCGGGCCGTGCCGCGGCCACGCTTCAGGCCCGGGGAACGGCGGCAGGCGAATGGACTTCGATGCCTCGCGAGTTGGCTGGAGCCCGCTCACCCGAATGAACCCGTCAACCGTCGCCGTCAAGGTCGGATGGGCGTTGCCAAGGCGCTGCCTGAGCCGCTGCAGAAGATCGCCCAGGGAGTAGTCCGGAAACAACAGCGTTGCAGCCGCGAACGCCACAACCGCCATCACATTGGCAAGCAGGCCCGCGAGCATGAGGTACTTCCGCAAGCGTCCGCCTGTGCAACGAGACCTGGGCATGAGCATCCGAACCTTGTCAAAGAATGAGAGAGGATAACGCGCCTGTCTGATCGACGCGCACAGGCCAAACGGTTCCTTATCCCTCCTTGCCCGCTGGCCACATGCTCGCAACGGACACTGCCAATCCCGGCGCAAGACGCTAGAATCGGACTCGCGATTTCCGTATACCGATTTGCCAGAAGGAAGCCCAAGTGCCCTCGATGACGACCACTTCCGATATTCAGCCCGCTCGCAAGGCCGCCATCCTGGCGGAGGCACTACCCTACATCAAGCGCTTTTTCGACAAGACGATCGTCATCAAGTACGGCGGAAACGCGATGACCGATACGAACCTGAAAGACTGCTTCGCCCGTGACGTGGTGCTGCTAAAGCTGGTTGGCCTCAATCCGGTGGTAGTCCATGGCGGCGGTCCGCAGATCGAGAACCTGCTGGCCCGCGTCGGCAAGAAAGGCGAATTCATCCAGGGCATGCGGGTGACGGACGCCGAGACCATGGAAGTGGTCGAAATGGTGCTCGGGGGACAGGTCAACAAGGAAATCGTCAACCTCATCAATCAGGCCGGGGGCAAGGCGGTCGGTCTGACGGGCAAGGACGCCAGCTTCATCCGCGCCAAGAAGCTGCTGATGCAGAAGCACAACGCTCCGCTGGGCGACACCGTGGACGTCGGACAGGTAGGCGAGATCACGCAGATCGATCCCAGCCTCATCTCCTTCCTCGACCAGGGCGACTTCATCCCGGTGATCGCTCCGATCGGCGTGGGCGAAGACGGCGAGACCTACAACATCAACGCCGATGTGGTGGCCGGAAAGCTGGCCGAGATCCTCAATGCCGAGAAGCTGGTGCTGCTGACCAACACGCCGGGCGTGCTCGACAAGAATGGCACGCTGTTGACCGGCCTCACCCCCCGCGAGATCGATGGCCTGGTCGAGGAAGGCACACTCTCCGGCGGCATGCTGCCGAAAATCGGTTCCGCGCTGGATGCAGCGCGCAATGGAGTCAAATCAGTGCATATCATCGATGGCCGCGTCGAACACTGCCTGCTGCTGGAAATCCTGACCGACCACGGCGTTGGCACGATGATCAAGAGCAAGTGAGTTTGCGCACGGCAGCTGATCGTACTTGGGCCCGTTGGATGCGAATCAGTTCGCATCCAACATAGCCGGTTACGATCGATACTCCGGAAAGCCGGTTGTCATGCCGGCACCCCTCGACCTGCCCAACTGGATATGCCCCATCGAAAATGTTTAGCGCTTTCCGGACCTTGCTCGCCCTGGCCGTTGTATTTGAGCACCTCGGCCCCACGCCCTACGTAGGCCCTTACGCCGCATTTGGTTTCGATGCTCTGAGCGGCTATCTCATGACCTGCATCATGCATGAGAACCCATAATCTCCACAGCAATGCGATTTTTGCACTGGCGCTCATCGCGCCGCATGTGCCATTCTTCACCGCCTACCTCCCATTGAGTCGCCTGTGAAACGCTTGCTAGAGCGATTTGAGCTGTCACGCGGTGGCAGCAGTCAGAACGTGCGCCCAATGGAGGGGTTGCGCGGCTTTGCGGTGTTTCTGGTCTTCGTGGTGCACTACGTCACGCTCTTTGGTCCGTGGAATTCCAAAACTTCCTGGTTACACGAACTTTCAAGAGTGATTCATGCTCTCGGGAACGTTGGAGTCGATCTTTTTTTCGTCCTCAGCGGCTACCTCATATACGGTTCTTTGATCGAGCGAGGTCAGCGATATCTAGTTTTTTTAAGGCGACGCGTAGAGAGAATTTACCCTGCGTTTCTCGTCGTATTCGTCGCATATGTAGCACTTTCGTATGTCTTTCCTGCGGAAAACAAGATCCCTAGCGCGTCCGTCGGCGCAGCTAGCAGGGTGATGCAAAAACGCGCCGTGCGGCGCCAGACGGGGTGTTCGGATTGAGCGTCATGGCGACTTCCTCGCG
>JAGRFX010000261.1 GCA_020445805.1 Rhodocyclaceae bacterium | reverse complement strand
CCCCGGGCCAGCGCGCAGCCATGGACCGCGCCCGCCTGCTTGTAGATCGACTCGTGATGACGCACGGACTCGAGCAGGCCGTACAGGGTCGCCTGGGCGAGGCGCCGGTCGGCCGGCAGCCGCACCCGGTCGATGTCGGCCATCAGGTCGCCGAACACCGTCCCCTGTCCGCAGCCCGTGGTCACGGTGCGCTTCTCGACCCGCCGCGGTTCGACGCCGCGTCCGGCGTGGGTGGTCACCGCCACCGCATTGACCTCCCAGTCCACCTGGACCGACGCGATCGCCTCCACCGAGTCCACCAGCCGCTGGTTGCGCAGGTAGCCCAGCGTCAGGGCCTCGGGAGCGCCACCCAGGGTCATCAGCGTCACCAGTTCCTGGCGGTCCACATAGATGGTCAGGGGATGTTCGCCCGCGATGTGGGTCGGCACCGGCTCGCCGTGCTCGTTGACGGCGTCGATCTCGAAGGTCAATGGCCGACGGGCGTCGGTCAGAGTGGGTCGTGGCACGGCGGCCTCTGCGCGGTCATGTTCGTTCGATTGTGGCACGCCGGAACCGCCCGGAAAAACCCGCCCGGCCGCGCCCGGGCGTGCCCCCGCCGCCGACGCGTGGCGCCTTGGCGGGTGCGACCGGGTCGATATGACCCACCGGGTGCATTTATGACCCAAGCCGTATGGAAGCCCGTCCGCTTCGGTCCGTTTTACTCCTTTTTTGTTTGTTTTTGTGACATATGCAGGGCACAGCCGATGCTAGCCTGCAAGCAGTTGCATTTAGCGGTGCGAGCGCTAATCTCACCGTACAAAACCAAAACGACTGATTCATAGTCCGGAGACACATCCTGCCACACCCTCGTCTTCCCGCCGGGGCATGCGCCCCGCATTGCGGAGACCCGTCATGAGTGCGCTCCCGTCCCCGGGGGCCGGCTCGTCCCTCTCGGCCGAAGACGCCTGGCCGATGACGGTCCGGCTGACCCGACGCACGGTCGGAAACGGCGTGTGGGCCTGCGACAGCTGGGCCGTCACGGCCGTCGGGAGCAACCGCGAAGCGACCACGGCCTCGGGCCCCGCGCTGAGCGTGGTGGCGGGCGCGGACGAGGATCATTACGACTGGCAGGGACTGGTGCTCCAGCTCTACCGGGACGAAAGGGCGGCCTACCGCTTCAACCTCAGCGCGCGGACCCCGCGGCTGTTCGTCTATTGCGACCCCGACGACAACGGCCGGATGGTGCCCAGGCTGGTCACGGCCAGCCAGGACGTGGCAGCCAGCTACATGGACGGCAGCGAGGAGCACATCTACTCGATCGACATGCCCGAGGCGCTGCAGTGCTGGATCGAGGCCTTCATCGCACGCCACGGCGAGCCGGAGATCCAGCTGGGCAAGAGCCGTCGCCGCCAGCGCACTGCCAAACAAAAGGATGCGGACAGCCGTGATTGAGCGCGAATCGGCCGCCGCGCCGGAATCCTTCCTGGGACGCTGGTCCCGCCGCAAGCAGGCCGACCGCCAGGGGCTGGTGGTGCCCGAGCCGGCCGAACCGCCGCCCATCCAGGAGGCCGTGCCTGCAGTGGTCCCCGAGGACGACGCGCCGCCGCGCGAACTGACCGATGCGGACATGCCGCCCATCGAGAGCCTGGGCGAGGACTCCGACTTCGGCGCCTTCCTGGGCTCCGGGGTGTCCGAGGCCCTGCGCCAGAAGGCCCTGCAGAAGCTCTTCGGCCTGCCCATGTGTCACGTGCGCGACGGACTCGACGATTTCGATGACGACTTCACCCAGTTCGAGGCCCTCGGCGACACGGTCACCTACCAGATGAAACAGTGGTCGGAACGTCTCGCCGACGCGGTCGATTCCGAAGCAACGCCGGCGACGCACCCGGCAGCGCCGGCGCCCGCCGCCGACACGCCGGCTGCCGACAAGGGCGCCCCGCAGCGTGCAGAAACCGCCGCAGACACCGACCCGGGCAGTGCCGCCTGAAGGAATGCCAGGACCGAATCGCCCATGACAAGCACCGCCTCCGACCTCGACGCACATAACCGGCTGGCCCGCCAGCAGGCCCTGGCCGCTCTCGGCACGGCCGCCGTCTTTGAAAGCGCCACGGTGAGCTTCACCTCCCGCGGGCGCGCCGTCATCCTGGGCCCGGAACACCGGATCCGGCAGGTGGCTGCCGCCCTGGACAGCGGGTTCTCGACCTGCGGCATCCTGACCCAGGCCATGCCCGAGCACATCACGCCGGAGATCGAGGCCGCCGCCGAGCTGGTGCCCGAGCTCTCGGTGCTCCAGGTGCCGGTCCGCTCGCTCTCGGGCTACCTCGGCCACTTCGACGTACGGGTCCACCACGACGGCAAGGACACGGCGCTGGCGCCGCTGGTCTTCAAGCAGCCCCACTGCGACCTGGTGATCGATCTCAATGACGAGCCCCGGATCACCGCGGAGCTGCCGCCGGCCGGCTATCTGCACGCGGGCAGCCACGAGTCTGCCGAACGCGTCGCCGAGCGGGCCGCGGAACTCGTCGGCGAGTTCGACAAGCCGCGCTACGCACGGGTCAATGCCGCCGTCTGTGCCCACTCGGCCAACGGCAAGACGGGCTGTACCCGCTGCCTCGACGCCTGCCCTGCGGACGCCATCCGCAGCGTGGCGGGCCGCATCGAGATCGACAGCCACCTGTGCCACGGCGCAGGCGGTTGTGCCACCAGCTGCCCGACCGGCGCCATCCACTACGACTACCCCGAGGGCGCCGTGGTGCAGTCCCGCCTGGAGCGCCTGCTGTCGGGCTTCCTGGCGGCCGGCGGTCACGCCCCGCGCCTGCTGCTGCACGATGCCGCAGCCGGCGAGGCCTGGGTCGACGGGCAACTGGACCAGCTCGAGGGCTGCTGGCTGCCCCTGCAGCTCGAGGAGATCGGTGCCGCCGGACCGGATCTGTGGCTTCAGGCCCTGGCGCGCGGCGCAGCCGAGGTGGTCCTCGTCGTCGGTGCTGCCACGGAGACCACGCGGCGCGACCTGGAGCGGGAGCTGTCGGTCGCGCGCCCGATCCTCGAGGCGCTCGGCACGGGCCACGCCATTTCCCTGGTGGCCGGACACGAACAGCTCGCCGACTGGCGCCCGGCCGCCGCGCGCCCGCTGCCCGCCCTCTCCGGGCGGACCGGCGGCAAGTCCAAACGCGAGCTGATCTCCGATGCCACCGCCCACCTGTACCGCAATTCGGGCCTGCCGGTGGCGGATCTGCAGGTGGCCATGCCGGCCCATGCCCCCTTCGGCGCCGTCGATATCCGCGTGGCCGACTGCACGCTCTGCAATGCCTGCGTGTCGGCCTGTCCGACCCGCGCCCTGGGCTCCGGCAAGGATCGCCCGCTGCTGTCCTTCGTCGAGGAGCGCTGCGTGCAGTGCGGACTGTGCGTCCAGTCCTGTCCGGAGAAGGTCCTGTCGCTGGCGCCCCGCTACCAGCTCGACCCGGCGCTGCGCAGCCGCCCCGTCACCCTGAAGGAAGAAGCCCCCTTCGAGTGCATCCGCTGCGGCAAGCCCTTCGCGACCCAGAGCATGATCCGCAATATGCAGGCCCGCCTGGCGGGTCATCACATGTTCGCGGGGACCGCCGCGGAGCGCCTCAAGATGTGCGCCGACTGCCGCATCGTCGACATGGCCACCAGCGACCAGGACGCCGGCCTTGTCGGCCTCGGCGAGGCCATCCGGCCCGGGTCCCCCGAGCGGAGTTCCCACTGATGACGACGACGAACCCGGAGACCCTCGCCGCCATGGCCGTGCCCCCTCCCGCCTACGACCTGTTCCGGTCCGACACCTACTCGCTGCTCGGCTCGCTGCTCTCGGCGCCCCCCAACCAGGCGTTGCTCGACTGGCTGGCCGAGCTGGAGAACGAAGCGCCCGAAGGCAACCGGATGGCCCGCGCCTGGGGCGCCCTGCGGGAGGCCGCCTCGGAAGCCATCGCGGGCCCGGTGCTCGACGAGTTCAACGCCCTGTTCGTCGGCCTGGGGCGCGGCGAGATCGTCCCCTATGGCTCCTGGTACCTGACCGGCTACCTGATGGAACAGCCCCTGGTGGACCTGCGCGAGGACCTGCGGGGCCTGGGGCTCGAGGTCAGCGACGACACCCACGAGCCCGAGGACCATGTGGCCGCCCTGTGCCAGGTCATGGCCCTGCTGGTCCGTCCGGACGGGAGCTTCGATCCGCAGCAGCAGCACGCATTCTTTGCGCGACACATGCAGTCCTGGTGTGAGCGCTTTTTCCAGGATCTCCAGCAGTGCCCCTCGGCGCGCTTCTATCGCGCCGTCGGGCTGCTGGGAGCCACTTTCATCGGCGCGGAAGCGCTTCAACTGGAAGCGTGACCGGGCAATCGCCACGCACGAAGAGGAGAGAAGGAATGGACAAGAAGCCTGAAGAGAACACGGTGAATGCCGCCCGCCGCGGCTTCCTTCGCAAGGCTGGCCTGGCCAGCGGTGCCGCGGCCGTTGCAGTCGTGACCCCGGTGATGGCGCAGCCGGAGGCGCCGCAGGCGCCGCAGGAGGAAGGCGCCAGCGGCTACCAGGAAACCGAGCACGTGCGGGCCTATTACCAGACCGCGCGCATCTGAGGACGACGGGCTGCACACACCGACGACCAGAACCAGGAACAGGTGATAAAACCATGAAACTGACTCGCAAATCCCAGTCGCTCGCGACCGACCAGGCAGAGGCCGCGCGCAAGTCGGGCCTCTCCCGCCGCAGCTTTCTGACCAACACCGGCGTCATCGCTGGCGGCGTCACGGCCGGCGCGCTGCTCGCGCCGCCCATGGTCCGCAAGGCCGAGGCCAAGACCCCGGCCGCCAACGCCAAGACCGAGGTCAAGCGGACGATCTGTACCCACTGCTCCGTCGGCTGCGGCATCTACGCCGAAGTCCAGGACGGCGTGTGGACGGGCCAGGAGCCCGCCTTCGACCACCCCTTCAACCTCGGCGCCCACTGCGCCAAGGGCGCCGCCGTCCGCGAACACGGCCACGGCGACCGACGCCTGAAGTACCCGATGAAGCTCGCCGGCGGCAAGTGGCAGAAGATCACCTGGGACCAGGCCATCGCCGAGATCGGCGACAAGATGCTGAAGGTGCGCGAGGAATCGGGCCCCGATTCGGTCTACTGGCTCGGCTCGGCCAAGCACAACACCGAGCAGGACTACCTGTTGCGCAAGTTCGCCGCCATGTGGGGCAGCAACAACATCGAC
>JAGRFX010000260.1 GCA_020445805.1 Rhodocyclaceae bacterium | reverse complement strand
ATCGGCGTCCGGCCGGGCGGCAGCTCGTCCAGGACCGAGACATCCAGGTCGGCGTAGAAGCTCATCGCCAGCGTCCGCGGGATCGGCGTGGCCGACATCATCAGCATGTGCGGGTGGAGCCCGCCGCTGCCCTTCTCCCGCAGGGACAGACGCTGGCGCACCCCGAAGCGGTGCTGCTCGTCGACGACCGCCAGGCCCAGGCGGGGAAAGTCGACCATCTCCTCGATCAGGGCATGGGTCCCGATCGCGAACAGGGCCTCGCCGCCGGCGAGCCGCGCCAGCATGTCGGCGCGCTGCTTCCTGCGCTGACTGCCCGACAGCCAGACCACCTCCAGGCCGAGCGGCGCAAACCAGGACGCGATCTTGCGATAGTGCTGCTCGGCGAGGATCTCGGTGGGCGCCATCAGGGCCGCCTGGTAGCCCGCCTCCGCCGCCTGGAGCATGGCCAGGGCGGCGACGATCGTCTTGCCGCTGCCTACGTCCCCCTGCAGCAGCCGCTGCATCGGATGCGCGCTGGCAAGGTCAAGCGCGATCTCCTGCCAGGCGCGCCGCTGCGCGCCCGTCAGCGCAAACGGCAAGCCTTCGAGGAGGCGCCCGGTGAGGGCGCCGCTCGCCGCCAGGCCTGCCGCCGCACGGGCCCGGCGGGCCGCATAGGCCTTGCGCAGCGAGATCTGCTGGGACAACAGCTCGTCGAACTTGACCCGCCGCCAGGCGGGATGCACGCGCTCCTCGAGGGCCTCGGGGTCCGAGTCCAGGGGTGGGTGGTGCAGGGTGGCGACGGCCTCGGGCAGCGGCATCAGACCGTGTCGGGCCCGGCACGGGTCGGGCAGCGGATCGGCCAGGCCGCCGCGACGCAGCTCGGCATCGACCAGCTTGCGCAGGGCCGACTGGGCCAGCCCCGCGGTGGTCGGATAGACCGGCGTCAGGCCGGCCGGCAGGGCCTCGCCCTCGACCACCGTCCGGACCCGCGGGTGGACCATCTCGTCGCCGAAGAAACCCCGGCGCACCTCGCCGAAGACCCGCAGGCGGTTGCCCACGGCCATCTGCTTCTGCTGCGATGGGTAGAAATTGAGGAAGCGCAGGACCAGCTCGCCGCTGTCGTCGGCGGTGCGCACCACCAGTTGCCGCCGCGGCCGCAGGGCCACCTCGCTGGCCAGCACCACGACCTCGCACTGGCAGGTCTCGCCGCCACCGGCCGCACGGACCGCGGTGAGGCGGGTCTCGTCCTCGTAGCGCAGCGGCAGATGAAGGAGCAGGTCGAGCGGGCCCCGGATGTCGAGCTTGGCGAGGCGTCCCGCCAGCTGGGCGCCGATGCCGCCCCAGCCACGGGCAGCCCCTCCCCCATCAGCCATCGACGCCCTTGCTCAGCCCGCCACCAGAATGGCGTCGGCCTCCACCAGCGCGCCCTTCGGCAATTCCCTGACGCCGACGGCGGCGCGCGCCGGATAGGGCTGCTGGAAATAGCGGGCCATGATCTCGTTGACCTTGGCGAAGTTGGAGAGATCGGTCAGGTAGATGGTGAGCTTGACCGCGTCCGCCAGCGAACAGCCGGCCGCCTCGGCCACCGCCTTGAGGTTGGAAAAGACCCGCTCGGTCTGGGCCTCGAAGCCCTCGACCATCTCCATCGTGGCCGGGTCCAGCCCGATCTGCCCCGACAGGTAGACGGTGTCGCCGACGCGCACGGCCTGCGAGTAGGTACCGATGGCCGCCGGCGCGCTGGCGGTCGAGATGATGGTCCGGCTCATGGTGCGATTCTCCTGTGGATCGGCGGCCCTGCCGCTCGGCATGGCATTGTACCCACGGACCCCGAAGGTCGCAGCCGACGGTGGCCGGGCGAGGCCAGGCCGTCGCCGCCATGGCGCGCGCATCCCGGACGTCCACGGGCCGCGGCCACCCCGTCCGGACTGGGTGGCCGTGGTGTATGCGCCGCGCCGGAGGCGGGCCCGCAGCGCTCAGTCGCGGGCGCGCAGGGTCACGTCGCAGCCGAGCTTGCTGATCACCTTCTGGAGCCCCTTGCGGGAGCGGGAGTTGATGACGATCGGCGCCATGAAGTTGGCCTGCAGGCCTGCCGTCGCGGGGGAATTCTCCCGCGGGGCCTTGTGCACGATCACCGCCACCGACGCGTCGGAGGGCTCGGCGAGCTCGATCAGCGCCGTTTCCTCGTCGCTCAGCGAGAACTCGTAGTTGACGCCAAGCGTATCGGGACCGGCGACGGAGAAGACGATCTGCGGATCATCGACGCTCTGCAGCATCAGGATGTTCTTCGCGCCTTCCTCGTGAACCAGCGTGAAGCGATGACACCCCTCGAAGCCCGGCAGGCCTGCCGGGAATTCGAGGATCTTGTCGGCGCTCACCTCGAGCGAACCAAACACCGGGCTTTCGACTTTCATTTCGGGCTCCTCCCCATCAAACGCCATCTCTGCAGCTTCGTACTCTAGGCCGGCCATGTCGATCTCATGGGCTCGAACAGGGCCGGTTTCTCCCTTCAATTCCTGCGCTGGCCTCAGCGCGGCGGCACCACGATGCCTTTCACCAGACCCGCCCGGGCCAGCCGCTCCCGCGCCTCCTCGGCGCTCTTCCGGTTGGGAAAGGGTCCGGCCACCACGCGCGTTTCGAGTCGCGCCGGGACACCCTGACGCTGCAGCTCCGCATACATCGCCTCGGCATTCCCGCTGACGCCGAAGACGCCGAGCTGCAGCAGGTAACCGCCTTTGGTGGCCGCCAGCTGCGCCGCTTCCGGCGTGGGCCTGGCGCGCTTGGCCGGCGGCGTGTCGTCGGGTTCGGCAGCCGCCTTCGCGGTCTTGGACGCGGCCGCACCGGCGCCTTGGGCGACCGCTTCGGCATTCGATTCAGAAGGCGGCGGCGCATCCGCCTGACGGGCTGCCGGCGGCGCGATCTCGGGTGCGGCGCTGCCCTCGGGCACGGCCTCGGAGGCCACCGCGGGTGCCGGTGCCGCCGGCTCGGCAGTGGTCGCCAGCAGCGCAGGAACGGCAGCTTCTTTCTCGGGCACGGCGACCGCGGCGCCGATCAGCGGCTCTCGCGCCTCGGTGACGACGGTCGGTGCCGGCATCGCCGCGGGCCCGGCGGGCGTCGCGGCGCCCGATTTGGGGGGCTCCGATGGCGGAGGCGCACCGCGATCGTCCAGCAGGGCCAGCGCGGCCAGCAGCACGGCGATCAGGCTGACCCCCGCCCCGATTCGCTTCCAGACCGCCCACTGTCCGGTCATGCCCTCCGCGGCGGCTGTTGCGCCCTCACTCGCCATGCGTCCCTCCCCGCTGCGCGTCACCATCCCCCGTACCGGCCAGGGAGCGCACCAGCGCTGCCTCGGCCACCGAAATGCCGCATCGCTCGGCGATCGCCTCCGACTCGAGCCCGCGGCGCGCCAGCATCACGGCCTCGCCGTACTGGGGCGAGACGTGCTGCCCCGCCTGGACGGTCGCCACGCTGTCGCCCAGCTGGTCGAGCTGATCTGACAGGCGCTGGTGGTCGCGCCGGAGGGCCTCCTGTTCGGCGCGCAGCTGGGCCACGTCGCGGCGGAGCTGCTGCAACTCGAGCTCGGTTCGATCCCGCTCCGCACCCAGCTCCGCCTCGACATCGTCGACACGGGCCCGGATTTCAGCCGGCACCATGGCCTCGGCCGGGGGCGCCGCCTCCGCAGCGGGGGGCGGCGCCGTGATCGTGGGCGCCGCGGCGCGACGTCGCCCGAGGCGCAGGAACTGGAAACCGACATAGAGCGCGACCAGGGCGATCAGCGCCCAGATGAACTCCCGCGCCCCCATCAGCCCGCCTCCCCGCAGCGGGACAGGGCCTGGTCCAGGTCCCAGAGGATGTCCTCGATGGATTCCAGCCCGATCGACAGCCGCACCATGTCGGGCGGTACGCCCGCCGCTATCTGCTCGTCCTCGGACAGCTGGCGGTGGGTGGTCGAGGCCGGATGGATCACCAGCGAGCGGGCGTCTCCCACGTTGGCCAGATGGCTGAACATCTCGAGGGCGTCGATGAAGCGCTCGCCAGCCGACTGGCCGCCGCGGATCCCGAAGGACAGGATGCCGCCGGCCCCTTTGGGCAGGTAGCGGGCAGCCAGGGCCGCGTCGGGGCTGTCCGGCAGACCCGGATAATTGACCCAGGCGACCGCCGGGTGGTCCGCGAGAAACGCTGCCACAGCCCGGGCGTTGGCCACATGACGGTCCATCCGCACCGGCAGGGTCTCGAGCCCCTGCAGCAGCATGAAGGCCGAAAACGGCGACAGGGCGGGGCCGAAGGTGCGCAGGGTTTCCATCCGGGCCTTGGTGATGAAACCGAAGTCGCCGAAGGTCTCGAAGAAGATCACCCCGTGGTAGCCCGGCGAAGGCTCGGTCATTTGCGGAAAGCGACCGTTGTTCCATGGAAACCTGCCGGATTCGACGATCACCCCGCCCATGGTCGTGCCGTGGCCGCCCATGTACTTGGTCGCCGAATGCACCACGATGTCGGCACCATGCTCGAGCGGACGGCACAGGTAGGGAGAGGCCAGGGTGTTGTCCACCACCAGGGGCACGCCGGCTTCGCGCGCGATGGCGCCGACGGCCGCCACATCGAGTACGTTGAGCCCCGGATTACCGATGATCTCGCCGTACACCACCTTGGTGCGCTCGTTGATCACTGCGCGGAAATTCTCGGGGTCGGCGGGGTCCACGAAGACCGTCTCGATGCCCAGCCGCCGCAGGCTCACGTCGAGCTGGGAATAGCTGCCCCCGTAAAGATTGCGGGCCGCGACGATACGATCGCCCTGCTGGCAGAGGGTCAGCAGGCAGGTCATCTGGGCCGACAGGCCCGAGGCCGTGGCCAGCGCAGCCCGACCACCCTCCAGCGCCGCCACGCGCTCCTCGAAGACCGCCACGGTCGGGTTGGAGATGCGCGAGTACACGTGTCCGGCCCGCTCCTGGTTGAACAGGGCTGCGGCGTGGTCACCACTTTCGAAGACGTAGCTGGTGGTGAAGTGGATCGGTGTTGCGCGGGAGTGGTGGACGGGATCAGGCGTCTGTCCGGCGTGCAGGGCGAGCGTGTCGGCCCCGGCGTTTCGGTGGATGGGCATGCAGTCGGGATCGTCAGGGTGGGTTGAGGGGCGTCAGGCGGGCACATCCGGGTCGAGCAGCCGCTCGATCAGGGAGATGCGGTCTTTCAGGACCAGCTTGCGCTTCTTGAGGCGCCGCAATAGCAGGTCGTCTCCGGGAGGCGGGGCGATCGAGACCTGGGCGATGACTGCGTCGAGATCCCTGTGCTCGGTCGTCAGT
>JAGRFX010000259.1 GCA_020445805.1 Rhodocyclaceae bacterium | reverse complement strand
GCACATCCCCAATGAGGTGCTGCGCGAGATGCACGGTTTCATCCACATGTTCGAGGACACGCCCGAGTTCATCGCGCGCTATGTGGTGCGGGAGGCGCGATCGTACCTGGACAGCCTGCCGCCGCCCTTCTTCCGGGCGCTGACCCATTACGCAGCCGATGGCTCGTACTCGTGGCACTGCCCCGGGCATTCGGGCGGCGTGGCCTTTCTGAAAAGCCCCGTGGGGCAGATGTTCCACCAGTTCTTTGGCGAGAACATGCTGCGCGCGGATGTCTGCAATGCAGTGGACGAGCTGGGTCAATTGCTCGATCACACGGGTCCGGTCGCGGCCTCGGAACGCAATGCGGCCCGGATCTGCAACGCAGACCACCTGTTCTTCGTGACCAACGGGACCTCAACCTCGAACAAGGTGGTGTGGCACTCGACGGTGGCGCCGGGCGATATCGTCGTGGTGGATCGCAACTGCCACAAGTCCGTCCTGCACTCGATCGTGATGACGGGCGCCGTCCCGGTCTTCCTGATGCCGACGCGCAACCACTACGGCATCATCGGCCCGATTCCGCGGGAGGAGTTCGCCTGGGAGAACATCCAGCGCAAGATCGAGGCAAATCCGTTCGCGACCGACAAGGGCGCCAAGCCGCGCGTGCTGACGATCACCCAGAGCACCTACGACGGCGTGCTCTACAACGTCGAGGAAATCAAGGAGCTGCTCGACGGCAAGATCGACACCCTTCATTTCGACGAGGCCTGGTTACCGCACGCGGCCTTCCATGACTTCTATGGCGACTACCATGCAATCGGCGCGGACAGGCCCCGATGCAAGGACGCCATGATCTTCTCGACTCAATCCACCCACAAGCTGCTGGCGGGCCTTTCACAGGCCTCGCAGATCCTGGTGCAGGAGTCGGAAGGTCGCAAGCTGGACAGGCACCTCTTCAACGAGGCCTACCTGATGCATACTTCTACCTCGCCCCAGTACGCCATCATCGCCTCGTGCGACGTGGCCGCGGCGATGATGGAGCCGCCGGGGGGGACAGCCCTGGTCGAGGAGTCGATCGCCGAGGCCCTGGACTTCCGTCGATCCATGCGCAAGGTGGACCAGGAATTCGGCGACCAGGAGTGGTGGTTCCGCGTCTGGGGGCCCGACTACCTGTCCGAGGACGGCCTGGCCGAACGTGAAGACTGGATGCTGCGGGCCGGCGAGCGTTGGCACGGTTTTGGCAATCTGGCCCCCGGGTTCAACATGCTCGATCCGATCAAGGCGACCTTGATCACCCCGGGGCTGGACGTGGACGGTGATTTTGCCGACTGGGGCATTCCGGCCGGCGTGCTGACCAAGTATCTGGCGGAGCACGGGATCGTCGTCGAGAAGACCGGTCTCTACTCGTTCTTCATCATGTTCACCATCGGGATCACCAAGGGCCGATGGAACACGATGGTCACGGAACTGCAGCAGTTCAAGGACGACTTCGACCGGAATCAGCCTCTGTGGCGGGTGATGCCGGAGTTCATCGCCCGGCGTCCGCGCTACGAGAAGATCGGCCTCAAGGATCTGTGTGAATTGATCCACGACTTTTACCGCTCGAACGACGTGGCACGGCTGACGACAGAGATGTACCTGTCGGACATGGTGCCGGCCATGCGCCCGGCCGATGCGTTCGCCCGGATGGCCCACCGGGAGATCGAGCGTGTGCCCATCGATGAACTCGAAGGCCGGGTGACGGCTATGCTCGTGACACCGTATCCGCCGGGCATCCCATTGTTGATTCCCGGCGAGCGATTCAATCGTACGATCGTTCGCTACTTGCAGTTCGTGCGGGAATTCAACCAGCAGTTCCCGGGCTTCGAGACCGACGTCCACGGCCTGGTGGCCGAGAACGAGCAGGGCGTCACGCGCTACTACGTGGATTGCGTCCGTCAGGACTGATGCGCCGGTACTCCACGAAGTCGAATGGGTGGTCGTTGTCGGCATCGGCTTCGTGGTGCTCGCGGCGCGTTTCCTCGAAAGCGTCGCGGTCCCAGGTGGGGAAATGGGCGTCCGCCTCGCCCTGCGCAAAGACCTCGGTCAGCAGCAGACGGTCGGCCAGCGGCAGCGCAAGCTGGTAGATCTGGGCGCCGCCGATGACATAGGCGCTGTCTGCGCCGGTGGCAATCGCAAGGGCATGCTCGAGCGACTCCGCCCGTTCGGCGCCGACGAACCGAGCGTCGCGATTGCGCGAAATGACGATGTTGAGACGACCGGGCAGCGGGCGGCCAAGGGAGTCCCAGGTCTTGCGGCCCATGATGATCGGGCTGCCCATCGTCGTTGCCTTGAATCGCTGCAAGTCTTTCCTTAGCCGCCAGAGAAGGCCGTTGTCCAGGCCGATTCCGCCGTCGCGCGCTACTGCCGCGATCACCACCAGTTGGGGCTGCCCGCTCATACAGCGACCGGGGCCGAGATGTGGGGGTGCGGATCGTAGCCTTCGAGTTCGAAATCCTCGAAGCGGAAGTCGAAGATTTCCTGCACCTCGGGGTTGATGCGGAGCCGTGGCAGACCCCGCGGTTCGCGGGCCAGCTGGAGCCGCGCCTGTTCCAGATGGTTGAGGTAGAGGTGGCAGTCCCCGCCTGTCCATACGAAGTCGCCCGGCTCGAGTCTGCAGACCTGGGCCACCATCAGCGTCAACAGGGCGTAGGACGCAATGTTGAAGGGCACGCCGAGGAAAATGTCGGCGCTGCGCTGATAGAGCTGGCAGGACAACTTCCCGCCCGCCACGTAGAACTGAAACAGGGCATGGCAAGGCGGCAGCGCCATTCGATCGATCTCGCCCGGATTCCAGGCAGATACCAGGTGCCGGCGTGAGTCGGGATTGCGTCGAATGCCTTCCACCAGGGCCGTGATCTGGTCGATCTCGCGACCGTCTTCGCCTACCCAGCGCCGCCACTGCTTGCCATAGACAGGGCCGAGTTCGCCATCGGCATCGGCCCACTCGTTCCAGATCGAGACGCCGTTTTCCTTCAGGTAGCGAATATTGGTTTCGCCGCGCAGAAACCACAGCAACTCATGAATGATGGAGCGGGTGTGCAGCTTCTTCGTCGTCAGCAGGGGAAACCCGGCCGAAAGGGGGAATCGCATCTGCCAGCCGAAGACGGACAGGGTGCCCGTTCCGGTGCGGTCGTCCTTGCGATGCCCATGGTCGAGCACATGCTGCATCAGTTCCAGATACTGCTTCATGACTTCGCGTCCTCGTTCGCGATGGGCCAGCCCGAATTGTAGGGTATGCGGTCGGGTACGCGACGCCGGCGAGTCCGCTCGTTCCCGACCCTTCCGCCGTCCGGCGGCTGATGTCGCCAAATGGTGTCTATGCGTGTGTTAGATTCCTTTGTACTTCAGACGGGAGCAGTCGAGCGGTGGCGGACGCGGCGGATTTCAAGAGCAAGCAGGGAGCACTCGACGCGCTGGTGCGCGCCATGCGCGTTCCTGCAGAACAGGCGGACAGTCGCGCCCTTATAGACACCGCCGCCATGGCGGTCGAGCACTGCCTCGTCGAGCTCGGAGTGTCGGGCAGCCCCGCTCTGGCGCGGATCTTCGCCTTCGACGAACTCGCCCAGCCCCACTTGAGGCGGCTGACCAACGACTACCTGGCGGCAAGATCGAGCCCAGATGTGACATCGGGCCACTGGGCGATCGGTATCGCATTCCTCACAACCTTGTCGGCAGCCTATCGTTCGGCGCTGGATGCCGGAAACGCGCCGAACATTGCGCGAGGTGACCACCTGGAGTTGATGGTTCGTCAGCTCAGATGCATGGGGAATCTGCTGAAATGGCGGGCCATGGCGTACTTCGCGGCAGATTCCGCGCTGTGGAGCGAAGTCGCGGTGATCTATCGCCGGGCCCGCAATGACGGGCTGGCCGGTCGGCAGGTAGCCCTCAGGCGGGATCGATCTGCGCAGACCTCCATTGAGCGCGAGATGGCTCGACTGATCGCCCTGGCGTCGGCCGGGCTCGACCAGATGCCCCCGAACGCCGTCGAAGTCATCGACCGCATTGTTCGTTACGCACTTCCGGCGTTTCAGCTGCTCGCCAAGCCTGCAGAGGGTGTTCGCTTCAGCTTCGCGCTGGGGGATGGCTTGCCTCCCCGGCGGGTCGATGTGGCGACCGAGACCGGGGGCGATGTCTTGTACCTCTGGTGTGAAGAGGCAGTCGTCGTGCTGGATGAACTTGCATCGGTCGTGGCCCGAGGTCTCGCGCCCGCCGCACTTACAGACAGGACGGTGCCCCGCGAAACGGTGCTCGGCGGCGCTTACCACCTCCGGCGGCTGTGGTCCGGGCCGCGCCGCACCAGGCGCTGCAGGCGCCATCCCCTGACAGGGAAGCTGCGCGCCCTGATGGGCATCAAGCGACTGCAGTCCCAGCTGGGCGAAAAAGTCGAAGAGGCGGTCGATGTGTGGCAGTGGAACATGCTGGACGTCAGCCGCAACGGGATGGGGATCCTGGTGCCTGCCGCGGACTGCAGCCAGATTTCCGTGGGTGACATCCTCGGTGTGCAGGCCGAAGACGGCGAGAGTTGGCATGTAGGGATCGTTCGGCGAATCGTCCGGGTCGAGAGCGGCGAGGGGATCGTCGGGATCGAAACCGTGGCGAAGTCTGTGACGACCGCATCGGTCGACAACGGTCAGGCGCTCTCGGATGTGCTTTTGTGCGACCCCATTCGCCGAGGAGGGTCGGTTCGGATCGCCCATTCACCGGAGGAGGCCGCTGCGGGAGACCTCGTGTTCCTGAGCCAGTCTGGCCGCGTCTGCAAATTGCGGCGCCTCTCAACCCTGGTTCGGGGTTCGGGCTACGAACTGTCCAGCTACCACGTGCTGTAGGCTGAATCGGCCCGGGCGATTCCCGCGACGGGGCCCTTTGCACGAGTAGAACGCCAGACGCGCTGCCGGCCGGATCGAAGACAGTGACAGCCGCCGCCCAATGCTCCCTCGTGCGCGGCCGGTGTTGATCCACGTCTCGCAGCGCGAGGCTTCGCGAAGTTGGCGCTCGCAGGCCGTATCGAAACCCATCTTGGGCCTGTGTGACGCAAGTCGGGGCGGCCATGAGCCGTTCGTGAAACCCTGCAGGCACAAATCGACGCCCTGCTTCAGCCGCCACACACCCGCCGTTGGTCGCATTTGGGCACGTTTTGGCACTGAATCCTCGATGGGCTTGCACGGCCGAAATTGGTGTGTATAATTCGCGCCTTCGCTTCGCCGGGGAGAGTTTTGGCGGGGTGTCGGGGGTTTCGAAGCGGAGTGGTTGATCGAAACTTTCGGG
>JAGRFX010000258.1 GCA_020445805.1 Rhodocyclaceae bacterium | reverse complement strand
ATCGCGAAATTGAGCGAATCGGGAGCGGCAGGGTGAACCGGGGCCGGAAATGGGTCGCTGCGCTGCCGCTCGGCAACTGCTCCGGTAACTCGAAGCGAATTGAAAATCCAATTCTCGCGAGGAAGTCGCCATGACGCTCAATCCCACAACCCCGTCTGGCGCCGCGCGCCGCGTTTTTGCATCACCCTGTTAGTAGCAGCAAACAATCATTAAAACAGCAGCTTATGCTAGAATTGTGCTTCTGCAATGTTGGCGGTGAGATTGACAATGACATTGCAACAGCCGTGCCATCTTCGCTGCGCTCGGCGCCCATCTGGGCTCTGATGCCGTCGCCGAGCAGACACGCATGATGTCCACTGCGTTTGTGCGCGAACGCAGGCTTCCTCTGCCACGATTGGTGGCTTTTCTGGTCAATGCCCCGCGCGCTGGTCTGCAGTGCGAACGCGACGCCTTCTTCGATCACGCGCTGGGCTGCGCTGAGGGGCGTGCGGTCAGCAAGAGCGCGCTGTGCCAGGCGCGCCGCCAGTTGAGGCCGGCGGCGCTGCGCGGATTGCTTGCTCATAGCGCCCAACTCTTCGTCTCGCACAGCGAGGCGCCGCTGTGGCAAGGTCGGCGTGTGCTGGCGCTCGATGGAAGCACGCTGCGGGTACCCGATGTGCCCGAGTACGCCGAGATCTTTGGCGGCATGAACACCTCCTGCGGTCGGTTCCGGCCGCTCGCCCGCGCCTCCGCGCTGTTCGATGTTGCCCGTGGCGCCTTTGTCGATGCCACCCTGGGCGGTTTTGGTGACGATGAATGCGTGCTTGTACGTCAACATCTGCCGCAGTTGGGGCCAAAGGATCTGCTGTTGATGGATCGCGGGTATCCGTCGCGCGAATGATTCGCCGAGTTGGCGTCGCGAGGCGTCGCCTTCTGTGCCCGCATCAGCGAACGCACCTGGGGCGCGGTCGCCCAGTTTGCCCGCGGCCGACGTAGTGACACGGTGGCATCCACCCGAGCGGCGCCTCTAGGCGATGCCCTTTCCAGGGGGTCGTCGGGCCGCGCGACTGCTTCGCTCAGAAACCTGCCGCCGGACCCAGTAGGGCAGCGAGCGTCTGCTCCGGGTCGCTATGCAAATCTCTCCATAGCGACCCCTATGTGCATATCGCAACTATGCGCACCTACCCTGAGAATCGCAGCGCCGGCCGCTGTTCGGGCCGGCGTTTCTGCGCATAGTTACAGCGTCTTCAAGAATCGCATGAGCGAATCCGGCGCCTGATACCGAGCGATCTGTGTGTCAGGCGCCTCCAAGCGCGCGAGCGCCTTCTCCTTCATTGCAAGGTCAGCCTCGACGTAGCGATGGGTGGTCGTCGCGCTCTCGTGCCCAAGCCATAGGGCGATCACGTTGAAGGGGACGCCCGACTGCAACAGGTGCATCGCCGTGGTGTGGCGCAGCACGTGTGGCGAAACCCGCTTCTTGAGCAGCCCAGGTTCTTGAACGGCCGCACGAGCGACAGCGAGTTTCAGACGCTGAGCAACGTTGGATCGGGACATCGCTCGCCCATCACGGTTGGGTAACAGAGCGGCCTCGCCGCGAAGCGTCGGATTGCGCCGTAGCCAAGCGCGAATCTCCGCGACGGTGCGAGCCCACAGCGGCACCGAGCGCAGCTTGCGCCCCTTGCCGTGGAGATGGACACAGGCGCCGGCGTCAAGGACGACGTCGAGCACGCGCACGTTAATGATTTCGGAGACTCGCGCGCCAGTGTTGTAGAGCATGGCCAACAGCAGATGGTCTCGCTGCGCGGACCAGCCTTCTCCGGGCTGTCCCAGCACCGCGACCATCTCCTCCCGCGTGAGATAGCCCAACATCGGCCGCTCGAAGCGTTTCATTGGAACCCCCAGTGCCCGCTCGATCACATGCAGTGAGGCCACGTCGCGCCGGCCGGCGAATTTCAGGAACGTCCGCAGCGCGGTCAGCCTCAGGTTCCGGCTGCGAACCCCGTTATGCCGCTCCTGTTCAAGATGATCCAGGAACGCCAGGATCAGCTCGGGCCGGATGTCGATCAACTGCAGGCTGGTCGGCGTCTTGCCCAGCTTGAGGCTGGCGAAATCCAGGAACAACATCAAGGCGTCGCGATAGCACGCCACCGTGCGCGGGCTGACCGCTCGTTGCGTGACCAGATGCTCGGTGAAGAACTGCTGCACCAGTGCGGCGAACGATGGCGGATTGGGTGCGATGGCATTAGCCATGATGCACCTCCGATAACGACACGAACGTCTCGAATCGCCCGGCGGCCAGCGACATCAACTCGGGTACCGCCGAGAGGTACCAGTACGTGTTGGTCACCATCGCATGCCCGACGTAGGTCGACAGCGATAGCATCGCCTGATCGACGTCGACCCCCTGCGCTTGCCATAGCAGGATGCGGCGCACGACAAAGGTATGCCTCAGGTCATGGATGCGCGGGGCATGGTGAGCACCCCGGTTGCGCCAGCCCAACCGTTCTCGCAACTCGATGAAGGCGCGATGTACTTGACGGTCGCCCAGGGGCAGTCCCCACCGGCGACCTCGCGTGCCGACGAAGAAAGGGGCCGCGTCCTGTGCCGATACGCCGGCCATACCGCACTTGCCTCGATACTGGCGCAGGGCTTGCACCGTGCTGGGGTGCAGGGGAATCTGACGCGACTTGCCAAACTTGGTCTGATGAATCTTGAGCAGCCCGCGCTTGAGGTCGACATCGGCGTTGGTCAGTGCCAGCGCCTCGGAGATCCGCATCCCGGTGCTGGCGAGCAGGCCGAACAGCGTCTCGTAAATGATGCCGCGCAGACCAGATGACGGTCCAAGCTGCCGCGCCGCGGCCAGCAGGTCGATGATCTCCTGCTCACTGTAGATGTGTGGCGCCTGCCGCTCGGGTAGACGGCCGAAGATGGCATCGCCGGGCACCTCGGTTGCCGGCTCGAACTGAGCAAGCCAATGCGTGAACGAGCGCAACAACTTCAGCCGACGAGCCCAAGTGTGGGGATCGCTGCTGGCATGGCTGTCGCAGCGCGCCCAGTTGGCCATGACATCCACCGTAATCGGGCCATGGTGGCCGACGGCCTGGACATGGCGGGCGAAGCTGCGCAGGGCATAGGCCTGGGTTCGAGCGGAGAAGCCCAGCCGGTGGCGTTCATCCAGATATCGCTCGACCAGCGCTTGCAGGGTGGTGTCCGGGCTCATGCTGCGCTCCCTGGCCAGGCCAGCGCGACCTCGCTGAGGTTGCGGCTGTCGAGCTTGGCGTAAATCATCGTGGTGTTCAGGGAGCGGTGACGCAACACGTCGGCCACCTCCTTGAGAGAGGCGCCACCTGCCAGCAATCGGTTGGCCATCGTGTGGCGAAGCAGGTGCGAACGGGTGTAGGGCAATCCGGCATGCGCGAAAGCCTGACGAATCGCTTTGCGTACGAGATCCGGGCCGACGGGTTCGCCGCGCGGCGTGTGGTGGCGCACAAAGACCGCTCGATTGCGGCTCTTGGGGCGTTCCTGTTCGAGGTAAGCCGCGATAGCCGCACCGGTGGTCGCTGGCAACGGCAGAACATCTTCACGGCGGCCCTTGGTGTGGCGCAGCGTAATCGTGCCAGCGTGCCAATCGATGTCGTCCAGGCTGATGTGGGCGATCTCACCGCTACGAAGTCCGAGATCCAAGGCGCAGCGCACGATGGCGTCGGTGCGTCGCAGTGATCGGCCCGGCTTACCGAGCGAGTTGACCAGTTGCTCGACCTCCTCGGGCGTGAGCGTCTTGGGAAGCGAGGACAACCGCCAGTTGGCGGGGTAAGACAGAACGCCGATCAACCCCTGCACCGCGTCGCCCAAGGAAACGCGGTAGCGGAAGTACCCGCGTAGCGACGCGATCACCGCGCCCGCACCTGCCGGTTTGCTGTAGAGCTTCGCCTGCTGGGCGAAGAAGTCGCGAACCTCGTCAGGCTCGATTGCGGCCATGTCGATGGCTGCGTCGCCGAAGCGCGAGCGCAGTAGCCGTCCTACGATCCGCAAGGCCATTTCTCGGGTCTTGGGGGCCAAGCCCCGCACATCGGCCATGTACGCATCGTAGCGGCGCAGTTCCTCATCCACGGGCTTCGAACTCACCGCTACTGGAGCAATGGCGCCCTGTGCGCGCAGCACCGCCAAGAGAAGCCCCAGGGCGGCGCTCAGCGTACGACGATCTCGCTGAACCGGACCAGTGCAGCGGCAACGCGGCAGATGCTTGTCAATGAACTTGGATACCAGTGCCTCGTCGATGCTTTGCAGATGTAGCCGGCGACGGTGCATCCACTGTGCAAAGTGGCTAACAACGCCGAGATAGTTGGAAAACGTGTTCGCTGCGTAGTCGCGGTCTGCGAGATACCGCATGTACTCTTCGATGTGCGGGGCGAATGGTTCTTTGGCGAGCCAGTCGATGCTGACGTGCTTGGATGAACATGCATTTCCCATGGTGGTCTCCTCAAGCAGGACCACCACTGCACAAAACGCCGGAAACTATGTCCAGATCCGCTTCGGCCAGCCACGCCTGACGCCACGCCGGCTCTGAATCGACCAACCCCTAGTCATCCAACATCCGCATAGTTGCGATATGCGCATAGGGGTCGGGGGCAGCCACTCGCATGTCAATGCTTCTCGCATGGAGCGCTCAGTCCGGTGTGCATTGCAGCTTGGCAGTGTGCCCTGAAAACCCCGCTATGCGGGCTCAGTGACCTGCGTCACTAGCATCGTTCTGCAAGATCGTTTCGTAGTTCTGCCCGCCGTAAAACAAAAACCAATGATGGAGACGACGTCGGCGGACACGTCAAAGGCGATCACTGCGCGTTTCTTGTAGTGGGTGATTCGTATCCGTCCGGCAAACCCACCTTGCCGACTGGTTGGCGACCGTAGGTCGGCGTTCGCAAGTCAGAGGGCGGAGTCGGGTTTCCAACTGTGCGGCAGCAGTTCGCCGATGCGGCTGGCCGGCTGGGTGGGCAGCCGGGTGAGGACATCCTTCAGGTACGCGAACGGGTCGTGGCCGTTGAGCTTGGCCGATTGAATCAGGCTCATCACGGCGGCGGCGCGTTGCCCGGCGCGCAGGCTACCGGCAAATAGCCAGTTCGACCTGCCGATGGCGATCGGCCGGATTCGGTTCTCGACCCAGTTGTTGTCCGCCGGCACCGCCGGATCGTCGATGTAGCGCGTCAGCGCCGCCCACCGGTTCAGGCTGTAGTCGATGGCCTTTGCGGTTGCGCTGCCGTCGGGCACCTGGCCACGTCGGGCGATCAGCCAGCGTCGCAGGACGTCGGCTGCTGGCTTTGCCTTCTCCTTTCGTAGTCGCAGGCGCTCG
>JAGRFX010000024.1 GCA_020445805.1 Rhodocyclaceae bacterium | reverse complement strand
AGGCCTTCGTGTCGGGCGCCGACGTTCGCTTCCTCGCGCGCATCGACTCGCCGGAGACCGGCATGTCCGACGCGCGGGATGCGCAGGCGGTGGGCGATCGCATCCAGGGCTCGAAGAAGCCCGTGGTGTGCGCGATGAACGGCGTCGCCTTCGGCGGCGGCATGGAGATGGCGCTCTGCTGCACGGCGCGCATCGTCCGGGCCGACCTCCCGGTCCTCGGCGCGCAGCCCGAGGTGAAGCTGGGCATCATCCCCGGCGCCGGCGGCACCCAGCGCCTGCCGCGGGCCGTCGGCAAGGCCAAGGCCATGGACCTGTGCCTCACCGGCCGCCTGATGGACGCCGCCGAGGCGGAGCAGGCCGGGCTGGTGGCGCGCATCTACCCGGCCGACCGGCTGCTCGAGGAGACCCTCGCCGCCGCAAGGACCATCGCCGGCTTCTCGCTGCCGGTGGCGATGATGGTCAAGGAGGCGGTCAATCGGGCCTTCGAGTCCAGCCTGGCCGAGGGGCTGCTGTTCGAGCGCCGCAGCTTCCATGCCGCCTTCGCCCTGGACGACCAGAAGGAAGGCATGGCCGCCTTCCTGGCCAAGCGCCCGCCGTCCTTCACCGACCGCTGATCACACCCTCCGGATCCCACGCCATGTCCTTTGCCGCCCAATACCAGCAGAAGCGCCTCGCCGCTGGGGACGCCGTTCGCCAGGTGCGCGACGGCGACATGATCATCGTGCCGACCGGCGTCGGCGAACCGCCCGCCCTGCTCACCGCCCTGTCCGAGCAGCGGCGCGATTTCCGCGACGTGCAGGTGGCCCAGATCCTGCCCCTGCGCAAGTACGGCTACTTCGATCCCGACACCACCGAGCACGTCCGCCACTGCGCCTACTTCTTCGGCGGCGCATCGCGGCCCGGCGGCCAGGCCGGCTGGATCGACTACGTGCCGGCCTATTTCTCGGAGCTGCCGGTGCTGATCGAGCGCGGGCAGCTGCCCGCCGACGTGGTCTTCAGCATGGCCTCGCCCATGGACGAGCACGGCTACTTCTCGCTCAGCCTGGGCGCCGACTACACCATGGCCGCCATCGCCCGCGCCCGCGCCGTGGTGCTGGAGGTGAACCCCCACGTACCGTTCGCCAACGGGAACTGCCATGTCCATATCTCCCAGGTCGCCGCCCTGGTGGAGAGCGAGGACCCGGTGCTGGAGGTGGGCCTGCCGGCCATCGGCCGCGTGCAGGAGGCCATCGGCCAGTATGTGGCCGAGATGATCCCCGACGGGGCGACGCTGCAGATCGGCTATGGCGGCATCCCCGACGCAGTGGTGATGCAGCTGACCCACAAGCACGACCTGGGTGTCCATACCGAGATGATCGGCGACGGCATCCTGACCCTGGTGGAGGCGGGCGCCATCACCAACCGCCGCAAGAACGTGAACCGCGGCAAGATGCTGGCCACCTTCGCCCTCGGCTCGAACAGGCTCTACCGCTTCATGGACCGCAACCCGGCCCTCGAGATGCATCCGGTGGACGTCACCAACGACCCCTTCCTGGCCGGCCGCAACGACCGGCTGATCGCCATCAACGCCAGCATGCAGGTGGACCTGATCGGCCAGTGCGGCTCCGAGAGCCTCGGCTTCACGCCCTATTCCGGCACCGGCGGGCAGGCCGACTTCGTGCGTGCCGCCAACCGCTCCCGCGACGGCAAGGCCTTCATCGTGCTGCCCTCCACCGCCAAGGACAACACGATCTCGCGCATCGTCCCGACCCTGAGCCCGGGCACCCACGTCACCACCGGCAAGAACGACGTGAACTACGTGGTCACCGAACATGGCGTGGCGCAGCTGCGGGGCAAGACCGCCAAGCAGCGGGCCGAGGCCCTGATCGCCATCGCCCACCCGGATTTCCGGCCGGAGCTGCGCGAGGCGGCACGCGCCATGAAGCTCTTCTGAGCCGCGCCCGGCGCGCCGGGCGTGACGCTACTCGCAATCGGCTGCACATACGGCTGGCCGGGACTCGCCCCAACTGATAGGCTGAAAGTTATATCTCCAGCGGCGAGGATCCCTGTTCGCCGCCAGCCCTGGACCCGGGCGCGTGGCGCTTCGGGTCGCCGGAGGCGGTTTTGGGAAACACGACCGGCCGATTCAATCTGCTGACGAAGCCCCTGCGCAATGCACTGGCGCGGCTGCGCTCGTCCCTCGGCGCCCGCCCGGACGGTGCCGCGCCGCGCCGCAGCTCGCTCGGCCGGGCCCTGGCGCACCGCATGATCGTGTTCGTGGCGCTGCTGCTGGTGGCCGGTCAGGTGCTGGTCTTCCTGGCCATCGACCGGGCGGTGTCCGCCAATACCCTGGTCAGCGTCCGCGGCGAGATCGCCGTGGGCGAGCGGATCTTCCGCCGCCTGCTCGACGAACGCTCGCAGCAGCTCACTGCCGCGGCACGGCTCCTGACCTCGGATTTCGGCTTCCGCCAGGCCATCGCCAGCGGCGACCAGGCCACCATGGCCTCTGCGCTGGGCAACCACGGCTCGCGGATCGGTGCCGCCAAGATGGTGCTGATCGGTCCCGACGGCCAGGTCATGGCTTCGGCCGGCGCCTCCATCGGGGCGGAGGACGCCTTCCCGGCGCTGGTGCAGGCGGCCATGAAGTCGGGCTCCGCGTCGGCCATCGCCCTCAGCGACGGCCGGCCCCACCAGCTGGTGGTGGTGCCCGTGCTGGCCCCGGCCCCGATCGGCTGGGTCGTGGTGGGCTTCCGGATCGACGCCGCGCTGGCCGCGGAGCTGGGGCAGCTCACCGCCCTCGACGTCTCCTTCGCCAGCTGGCAGCAGGGCCAGGGCTGGACCCTGTCGGCCAGCAACCTGCCGGCGGATGCCCGTGAGCACCTGCAGGGCCTGCTCGACCAGACCACCCCCGCCAACGCGGCCTACCGCCTCGCCGCCGGCGCGCCGGACGAGCGGGTCGCGGCCGCCACCCTGCTGGTCTCGGGCAAGGACCAGGCCGTGCTGGCGGTCCTGCAGCGCTCCATGGCCGAGGCCCTCGAGCGCTTCGCCAACCTGCGCACGATCCTGATCGGGCTGGCGGCATTGAGCCTGGCGGCGACGGTCGTCGGCAGCGGCATGATCGCCAACAGCATCTCCCGCCCCGTCACCGCCCTGGTCCAGTTCGCCCAGCGCCTCGAAAGCGGCGACTACGAGCGCGGCCCGCCCCCCGGCGGCAACGACGAACTGGGGCAGCTCGCCACCGCCTTCGAGAACATGCGGCTGGCGGTCTCGGCGCGCGAGCAGCAGATCAAGGCCATGGCCTACCACGACGCCCTCACCGGCCTGCCCAACCGGGCCCTCTTCAATGACCGCCTGCAGCAGGCGGTGGGCGTGGCCCAGCGCCTCGACAATCCGGTCAGCGTGATGCTGATCGACCTGGACCGCTTCAAGGAGGTCAATGACACCCTCGGCCACCACGTGGGTGACCAGCTGCTGATCGAGGTGGCGGTGCGCCTGCGCGGCGTGCTGGCCCGGGCCACCGACACCGCGGCGCGGCTCGGCGGAGACGAGTTCGCGGTGCTGCTGCCGACCGCCGACGAAGCCACCGCCCGCGAAATGGCCCAGCGCCTGCGGCGGGCCTTCACCCAGCCGGTGTTCATCGAGGGGCGGACCCTGGACGTGGGCGGCAGCATCGGCATCGCCTCCTTTCCGCGACACGGCCGCGACCCGCACGTGCTGATGAGCCACGCCGATGCCGCCATGTACTTCGCCAAGCGCAAGCGGCTGCCCTACGCGGTCTATGAAACCCGCCACGCCACGGCCATGGACGGCTCCGAACAACTGGCCATGGCCACCGAGCTGCACCTGGCGGTGTCGAGCGAGCAGCTGGTGCTGCACTACCAGCCGCGGATTTCGCTGCGGCAGGGCACGGGCCTGCACGCCGAGGCGCTGGTGCGCTGGCAGCACCCCAAGCGCGGCTTCCTGGCACCCCAGGCCTTCATGCCCTTCGCCGAGCGCACCGACTGCATACACGAAGTCACCCGCTGGGTGGTCGGCGAGGCCATCGGACAGGCCGCCCGCTGGCACGCGGCCGGGCTGCCGGTGCAGCTGTCGATCAACCTGTCGGTCCGCGACCTGCTCGGCCCCCATCTGGTCGGCGACCGCCGCCTGGCCCTGCAGAGCCACGGCGCATCGGCCCGCTGGTTCATGCTCGAAATCACCGAGAGCGCCATCATGGACGACCCCGCGCGGGCCCTCGAGGTGGCCGGCCAGCTGCGCCAGATGGGTTTCCAGCTGTCCATCGACGACTTCGGCAGCGGCTACTCCTCGCTCTCGGTCATCAAGACATTGCCGGTCGCCGAGATCAAGATCGATCGCAGCTTCGTGGCCCAGGTGACCTCGGACCGGGACGATCTCGCCATCGTCCGCTCGGTCATCGACCTGGCCCACCACCTGGGCCTGGAGGTGGTGGCCGAAGGGGTCGAGTCCTCGGCCGCCCTGGCCCTGCTGAAAGACCTGTGCTGCGATCATGCCCAGGGCTACCATGTGGCCATGCCCATGCCCCTCGACGAAGTCGAAACCTGGCTGCGTGCCCGCCAGACGGGCCGGCAGGGCCGGCCCGCCAGCGGCGAGCGCACCGCATGACACGCGCCGCGCGATACCTGCTGCTGCTGGCAGGCCTGCATGCCGCGTCGGCCCCGGCCGCGCTGCTCGACCAGGCCGGCCTCGAACTGCGGCTCGACGACAACCTCGCCCGCGCCGAACTCGAGCGCGACATCACCGGCGACGTGGCCCTGGCGGCCTCGGCGGTCGGCAGCGCCGGCTACCAGCTCGGCGACAGCGACCGCCTCAAGCTCAGTGTCGATCTGTCGGCCACGGCCTACCGCCGCTATGTGGGCCTCGACATGGCCAGCCTGCGGCTGACGGCCAGCCACCGCCACAAGTTCGGCCTCGGCGCCTACGCGCCGGCACTGTCGCTGTCGGCCTCGGTCGCCCGCCAGGAATTTCGCGACAGCGCCCGCACCGGCTGGCACTACGAGCTGGATGCGGCGCTCTCGCGGCGGATCTCGCCGCGCCTCGAGCTGCAGCTCGGCTACGGCTTCCAGATGCGCCGGGCCGACGACGAGGATCCGCGGGTCGTGCCCTTCATCGCCGCCAATGTGTTCGACACCAGCAGCCGCCATCTGCGCATCCGCGCGAACGCTCTGATCACGCCGCGCTACCTGGTCTCGGCAGGCTACGCGATCCACAAGGGCGACATCATCTCGACGACCCTGCGCAATCTGCCGATCTTCCTGGCCTCCGACGCCATCGCCGCGGACCCCACCTTCGGCCCCGAGCGCTTTGCGTATACGCTGACCGCCATGACCCACGACGTGCAGCTCTCGATCAGCCGCCTGATCGACGACACCGCCTCCATGAGCCTGGGCTACCAGTTCATCGACAGCCGCGCCGAGGGCGGCATCCGCTACCGGGCCAACCTGGTGCGGGCCAGCTACCTGCGGCAGTTCTGAACATGCCCTCCACCCTGCGCCCGCCCCGACTCCGCTGGCCCGCTGCGCTGGCCGCCTGCCTGCTGGCCACCGCCGCGCAGGCAGGCGAGATCCGGGTAGAGGTGCGCGCCGACGACGGCGAGCCGCTCGCCGATGCCGTGATCGTCGCCGTGCCCGAGCAGGGGGGCGCCGCCGCCGGCGCCCGGCGCGACAGGGCCGTGATGGACCAGGAGGACAAGGAGTTCGTGCCCTACGTGCTGCCGATCACCGTCGGTACCCAGGTGGACTTCCCCAACCACGACAGCATCCGCCACCACGTCTATTCCTTCTCGCCGGCCAAGCGCTTCGAGCTGCCCCTATACATCGGCCAGCCGGCAGCGCCGGTACGCTTCGACACCCCGGGGGTGGTCGTGCTCGGCTGCAACATCCACGACTGGATGATTGCCTACGTGTATGTGGCCGACAGCCCCTTCTTCACCCGCAGCGGTGAGGATGGCATGGCCACCCTGGGCCCGCTGCCGGCCGGCCGCTACCAGGTCCGGGTCTGGCACCCGCGCCTCGATGGCGCCGAGGCCGACACCGCGCGCGCGCTCGACGTTCCGGCCACCGGCGCGCTGTCGGCCCGCTGGCAGCTGGGGCTCAAGCCCGACTTCCGCATTCCCCGCGCACCGATCCCCGGCGGCAGCGGCTACTGAGGCCCCCGCGGCCGGCTACGCGGCGGCCCTGCCGAGCCCCGGCCGCGGCGCAGTTCACGCAATGCAACACGCGCGTGCTGTTTCCGCTAGAAGCGCGGAAGATCAATGGGATAAAATGCTTCGTTATCCCTTTCGCACGTGCCCCGCGTGCCGCGGCTGTCCGACATGAAGAAGGTTCTCGTGCTGGTCTATTCCCAGACCGGCCAGCTGTCATCCATTGCCCAAAGCCTGACCGCGCCGCTGGTCGAGAACCCCGGCATCGCGGTCCACGTCGAATACCTCCGCCCGGCCAGCCCCTATCCGTTTCCCTGGTCGCTGCCGCGCTTCCTCGACGCCTTTCCCGAGTCCGCCCTGGGCATCCCCTGCGAGCTGGCTCCGCCGGCCCTTCCGCCCGACGCCGAGTTCGACCTGATCCTGCTCTTCTACCAGGTCTGGTACCTGGCCCCGAGCCCCCCGGTAACCGCCTTCCTGCGCAGCGAAGCAGGCCGGCGGCTGCTGGCCGGCAAACCGGTGGTGACCGTGGTGGGCTGCCGCAACATGTGGATGAAGGCCCACGAGCGCATGGTCCTGCTGCTGGCGGAGATCGCGGCGCGGCACATCGACCACGTGGTGTTCACCGATCGGGCGCCCACCCTCGCCACTCTGCTGACCACCCCCCTGTGGCTGCTCACCGGCAAGCGCCGCCCGGTGCCGGGCCTGCCGCCCGCCGGCGTGCGCGACGACGACATCCAGCGGGCCGCGCGCTTCGGCCACGCCCTGGCGGATGCCCTGGCCGCGGATCGCGAACGGGGGAACGGGCCGCTGCTCGGCGGCCTGGCCGCCGTCGAGGCCCGCCCCGAGCTGATGGCCAGCGAAAACGCCGGCACCCGCAGCTTCGCCCTGTGGAGCCGCATCGTGCGCCTCGGCGGCGAGCCCGGCGCCCCGCTGCGGCTGGTCTTCCTGACCCTGTTCCTGGTTTACCTGGTGGCCATCATCCTCACCGTGGTGCCGGTGTCGCTGGTGCTGCAGCGCCTGCTGCGGCCCCTGATGAAACGGCGGCTGGCGGCCATCAAGCGCCACATGGAGTGGCCCTCGGGCTCGGGCACCGAGCGGATGGCCCACTATGAGCGCTGAGGTCTTCATCACCCGCACGGCGGGCTACCTGCCCTTCGATCCGGTGCCCAACGAGCGCATGGAGGATCTCCTCGGCCGCATCGGTGGCAAGTCTTCGCGCGCCCGGCGCCTGGTCCTGCGCAGCAATGGCATCCAGACCCGCCACTACGCCATCGACCCGGCGAGCGGCGAGATCACGATGAGCAACGCCCAGCTGGCCGCCGCCGCCATCCGGGCCCTGGGCGCGGACATCGGCCCGGTGGACTGCCTGGCGGTGGCCACCACCATCGCCGACCAGATCGCGCCCGGCCATGGGGTCATGGTGCACGGCGAGCTGGGCTGGCCCCAGCTCGAGGTGGTCTCCCTGGCCGGCATCTGCCTGTCGGGCACCGCCGCCCTGCGCTACGCCATGCTCACCGTCGCCGCCGGTGGCGCCCGCAGCGCCGTGGCCTGCGCCTCCGAACTGTCGTCCCAGGTCATGCGCGCCGGCCACTTCGACACCGAGGCCGAGCATCGGGTCACGGCCCTCGAGCAGCGCCCCGAGCTGGCCTTCGACAAGGAGTTCCTGCGCTGGATGCTCTCCGATGGCGCCGGCGCAGTGCTGCTGCAGGGCGAGCCGGGCGCCGGTCCGGCCCTGCGGATGCGCTGGATCGAGCTCTTCTCCAATGCCCAGCAGCTGCCCACCTGCATGTACGCGGGCGCCGAGCGCGACGACGACGGCCGGCTCACCGGCTGGGCCCGGACCACCCCCAGCGCCTGGGGCGAGCGCTCGGTGTTCGCCCTCAAGCAGGACGTGCGGCTGCTCAATGCACACATCGCCCCGGTCACCCTGACCGGCCCGCTGGCCGCCCTGCGCGAGCGCCACGGCCTGTCGCCGGACCAGGTGGACTGGTTCCTGCCGCACATTTCCTCCATGTACTTCTGGCCGATCCTGCGCGACACCCTCGCCGAGCTCGATTTCGCCATCCCGGAGTCGCGCTGGTTCACCAACCTGGCCCGCTGCGGCAACACCGGCTCGGCCTCGCCCTACCTGATGCTCGACGAGCTGATGCGCTCCGGCCGGGTCCGCCCGGGCCAGCGCCTGCTCATGTACATCCCCGAGAGCGGCCGCTTCTCCAGCGGCTTCGTTTACCTGGAGGCGGTCTGATGGACACCCGCGCGGTTCCCCAGGAGGGCAACGCCACCCTCGACGGCCACAGCAAGGCGGTGTACGCCCGGGATGAGGCCGGCCGCATCGTCGCCGTACCCTGCAGCGGCTGGCAGGCCGAAGAGATCGTCACCCTGCAGGCCGTGGACCTCTTCCGCGGACGGGCCGAGGCGGCGCGACGGCGCGCCCGGGCGGGCCAGGCCTCGCCCCTCGAATACTGGATGTACGCCCGCCGCATGGACCTCGCCACCTTCTCGCAGAGCTGCGGCGTGTGGCAGTGGCGCATCCGCCGGCACTTCGACGCCCGCCGCTTCGCCCGCCTCGGCGACGCCCTGCGGGCCCGCTACGCCGAGGCCCTCGGCATCAGCGCCGAGCAATTGGGCAGCGTGCCATGAGCGCCGACTTCCCGCACCGCCACGCTGCCCACTGCGAGAGCGGCACCGTCGCCAGCCTGCTCAGCCACGCCGGCCAGCCCCTCTCCGAGCCCATGGCCTTCGGCCTCGCCGGCGGCCTGAGCTTCGCCTACCTGCCCTTCATCCGCATCCAGGAGCGCCCACTGATCGCCTACCGGGTGCCGCCCCGGGGCATCCTGCGGGGCATCGAGAAGCCCCTCGGGGTGCGCTTCACGGTCGAGCGATTCCGCTCGCCTTCCGAAGGGCAGGCCCGCCTCGACGCGCTGCTCGACCAGGGCCTGGCGGTGGGGCTGCAGACCTCGGTGTTCTGGCTGCCGTACTTTCCGGACGACATGCGCTTCCACTTCAACGCCCACAACCTGGTGGCCTTCGGGCGCGAGGGCGGCGACTACCTGATCAGCGATCCGGTGTTCGAGGCCCCGGTGCGCTGCGCGGCCGCCGACCTGCAGCGCGCGCGCTTCGCCAAGGGCATGCTGGCGCCCCGCGGCACGCTCTACTACCCGCAGCCGGGCCGCCCCGTCCGGGCCCCCGACGCCACGGCCGTGGCCAATGCCATCCGCCGGGTGGTGCGCATGCTGCAGGCCCCGCTGCCCTTCGTCGGCACCCGCGGCATCCGCCAGCTGGGCGCCCGCATCGGGCGCCTCGACACCGCCGCCCCCGACAGCCTGCTGCTGGTGGGTCACGTGGTCCGCATGCAGGAGGAGATCGGCACCGGCGGCGCCGGCTTCCGCTTCCTCTACGCCGCCTTCCTGCAGGAGGCCGCCCAGCTGACCGGGCGCGCGGCGCTGGACGAGCTGGCCAACCGGCTGCTCGAAATCGGCGACCGCTGGCGCGAGTTCGCGCTGGCCGCGGCCCGCATGGTGCGCGGCCGCGACCCCTTCGAGCCGCGGGCGCTGGCCGCCGCCCTCGAGGGGCTGGCCGAGGCCGAGCACCGCTTCTTCGGCGAGCTGGGCAGGGCCGTGCGCTGATGCTGGCCATCGAGGGCCTGGGCTACCGCTACCCCGGCGCCCGCCAGGACGCCCTGCACGACATCACGCTGCGCCTGGCCCCCGGCGAGATCCTCGGCCTGCTGGGGCCGAACGGCGCCGGCAAGTCCACCCTCGCCGCCCACCTGGGCGGCCTGCTGCCGATCCAGCGGGGCGGCATCCTGCTCGACGGCCAGCCCCTCGCCGCCGTGCGACGTGCCGCGCCCCGGCAGGTGGCGCTGGCGCCCCAGGCCTTCGCCTTCTACGAGGCGCTGACGGTGCGCGAAAACCTCGACTGCTTCGGCGCCCTGGTCGGCGCCGCGGCTTCGGTGCCCACCGCCCTCGCCAACGCGGGCCTCGAGGCCCTCGCCGATCACCGCGCCGGCCAGCTCTCCGGTGGCCAGAAGCGGCGCCTCAATCTCGCCATCGCGCTGCTGGGCCAGCCCCGCCTGCTGATCCTCGACGAACCCACCACCGGGGTGGATCCCCACAGCCGCCGCCTGCTCATCGACCGGGTTCGCGCGCTGGCCGAAGCCGGCATGGCCGTGATCTACACCTCGCACTACCTCGAGGAGGTGGAGCAGGTGGCGACCCGCGTGGCGATGCTGCAGGCGGGCCACCTGCGGCTGCAGGCGCCCATGGACGCCCTGCGCGCCCGGGCCCTGCTCGAGGTCGAGCTGGCCGACCCGCCCGCCGCGGACCCCGCCGCCAGCCTCGCCCCGCTGCGGCTTCTGCACAGCGCCGGCCGCCACCTGACCCTGGAACTCACCCGCCAGGACGACCCGCTGGCGGTGCTGGCCCGCATCGAGCAGGTGCTCGGGCCCAGCGCCCGCTTCCGCTACGGCCACTCGGCCCTCGAGCACCTCTTCCACCCGCCCGCCGAGGCCCGCCCGTGAGCGCGCTGGGTGCCCTGATGCGCAAGGAGCTGATCGCGCTGCTGCGCGACAGCCACGCCCTGGCGGCCCTGTTCCTGATGCCGGTGGTGTTCATCGTGCTGATGTCGCTGGCCCTCGAGCGGCTCTACGAGCCCCGCCTCGATACCCTGCGCCACGCGCTGCATAGCCTCGACGACTCGGCTGCGGCCCGCCGACTGCAGGCCCGCTGGGCTGCCGATCACGGCCCGGCCGTGCAACTGCCCACCGACTGGCGCAGCCGGCTGGCCCGCGGCGAGCTGGACTACGTGCTCGAACTCGACGCCGGCTTTGCGCGCGCCCTGGGGGAGCCCGGCACGCCGCCGGCACCCGTGGCCTGGCTGCACGCCGACCCGGGCCTCGACGGCGCTGCCCGTGCACGCCTGGAGGCGGACCTGGGCGCGGCCCTGGGCGAGCTGAGGGCCATGATGATGATGGCCCGCGCCCTGGGCGAGAGCCCCTCCGGCGACTTCTCGATCCGTCCCTTCATCGGCATCCGTGAGGCCGGCGAGCGCCCGCAGGCCGCCAGTTCGGTGCAGCAGAACGTGCCGGCCTGGCTGGTCTTCGGCATGTTCTTCGTCTCGGCCGCCATCAGCAGCCTGGTGGTGCAGGAGCGCGAGCACGGCACCCTGGCGCGGCTGGTGTCGCTGGGGGTGTCGCCGCGCAGCCAGTTGCTGGCCAAGGCCTTGCCCTACATGGCGGTCAATGGGGTGCAGGCGGCGCTGATGCTGGCCGTGGGCGTGTTTCTGATGCCGCTGCTGGGCGCCGCCGGCTTCTCGCTGGCCGGGGTGTCGTGGCCGGCGCTGGTGCTGGTGGTGACCGCCATCAGCGTGGCCAGCGTCGGCACCGGCCTCCTGATCGCCGCCCTGGTGCGCACTCACACCCAGGCCAACACCGTCGCCCCCCTGTGCAACATCCTGATGGCCGCGGTGGGCGGCATCATGGTGCCGACCTTCGCGATGCCGGCCGCCATGCAGGCGGCGGCCCGACTTTCCCCCATGAACTGGAGCCTCGAGGGCCTGCTGGCGGTGGTGCTGCGCCACGGCGGCCTGGCCGAGGCCGCCCCCTGGGCGATGCGGCTGGTGCTGTTTGGCCTGCTGGCGCTGGTGGCGGGCGAACGCCTGTTCCGACGACGACTCACATGACCCCAGACACCCTGCTGGCCGAGCTCAAGACCCTCCTGCTCGACGCGGTCGACAAGGCCGAACCGCCCGGCGGCCTCGGCCCCGACGAACCCTTCTTCGGACCCGAGTCGCGCCTCCAGCTCGATTCCCTCGACGCCCTGCAGGTGTCGATGGCGATCCAGAAGCGCTACGGCATCCGCATGCCCGACAGCAAGGAGACCCGCCGGGCGCTGACCTCGCTGGCGACGCTGGCGGCGCACATCGGCGATCGCCTGTGAGCCGACGCTGTTCGCTGCTGGGGCGGGGGCTGGTGTCGACGCTGGGGCCGGACCTGGCTTCGGCCCTCGCCGCGCTGAATCGACCGCCGACACAGCCCATCCGGCAGGAGGTGGCGCCGGGCGTGCTCGTGCCCGCCTTCCCGGCGGCGGCGCCGTCCGGCCCGTGGAGCGAGCGCGCCCGGGCCATGGTGCTGGCGGCCCTGCAGGAGAGCGGCGCGCTGGGCCGGCGCGATGCGCCCCTCTTCGTGGCCTCCTCGTCGGTCAATGTGGGTGACCTGGAAGCCGGCGCCCCCTTCCTGCCCGACTGCATGGACTTCGTCGAGCAGGTGGCCGGCTGGCTCGACTGGCGCGGCCCCGTGCACTGGGTCAATACCGCCTGCACCTCGGCCCTGGTGGCCTGCCTGTCGGCCCACCGCCTGGTCTCGAACGGCGAGGCCGACGACGCCGTGGTGCTGGGCCTCGAGCTGGGCAACCGCTTCACCTTGGCCGGCTTCGAGGGCATGCAGTTGCTTGACCCGGAGGCCCCGCGCCCGTTGGCGGTCGCGCGCCGGGGGCTGGTCATCGGCGAGGCCGCGGCCGTGCTCTGGCTGGGCGCTGCCCCCGGCCGCTGGTCCCTGCTCGGGGGCGCCAACCGGGTGGACGGCAGCAACCCGGCCGGCGCCAGCCGCAGTGCCATCACGGCCATGGTCCGGCAGGCACTCTCGGTCGCCGGCCTCGCCGCCCACGACATCGACCTCATCAAGCTGCAGGCCGCCGGCAGCCCCCAGAACGATTCGGAGGAGCTGGCCGGGCTGGGCGCCGTGTTCGACCCGCTGCCGACCGTGCTGACCCTGAAGCACCGGCTCGGTCACACCCTCGGCGCCTCGGGCTGCGCCGAGCTGGCCCTGCTCACCGCCAGCCTCGAGGCCGGCCAGTGGCCCTGGGCGGCAGGGCTGGAGCCGGACCCGGCCTTCGGCCTGCCACCGCTCCACCAGCCGCCCGCCCGGGCACGCCACCTGCTGGCCAGCATCCTCGGCTTCGGCGGCGGGCACGCCTGCACCCTGTGGCAGGACACCGCCGCATGAGCCCCCCGCGCGCCTTCTTCATCGCCGGCCGTCACTTCGGCCCGGCACCCGGCTTCGACTGGCGGGCCGCCCAGGCGGCTCGACCCGGTGGCCGGCCGCGGCGCATCGGCGAATGGGCCGCGCTGGCGCTTCACGGTGCCCAGAGCTGCCTCGACGACAGCGGCGAAGTCTGTCTGCCGGAGGCCGCTACGCTGACCCTGTCCACAGTCCATGGCCCCGACATCGCCCTGCGGGCCGCGCTGCGCGAAGCCCGTGAGGGCCTGCCCCTGCCCTTCGGCTTCCTCGCCTCGCAACCCGGCCAGGTGCTGCCGGCCCTGGCCAGGGCACTCGGCTGGCAGGGCGACGGCCGCTGCCTCGCCACCCGCCGGCCCGAGGCGGCGCTGCGCCGGGCCTGCGCCGATGCGGGCCCCGGCGGGGTGCTGGCCGGCTGGGTGGAGGAGGACCCGCCCGAGCACAGCCACTGGCTGCGCCTGCGCCCCGCCCAGCCACCTGGGGGCTTCGAACCCGGCGATTTCAGCATGCTGGCCGACCCGACCTGCCGCTTCCTGGCCTTCGACGGCGCCCACCTCCTCGTGTCCCGCAGCCCGGAGCCGCCCCGCGATGCCTGAAGCCCCCGTCAGCCCCGAGTACATCCTGAGCCTGGCCAACGGTTTCGCGGCCACCCGATGCCTGCTGAGCGCGGTGGAGTTCGACCTGTTCGGGCGACTCGCAGTCGGCCCCGCCGACCTCACCACCCTCGAGAAGGACCTGGGCCTGCACCCGCGCGCCAGCCGCGACTTCCTCGACACCCTGGTGGCGCTCGGCCTGGTCGAGCGCGAGGACGGCCTCTACGCCAACACGCCCCCGGCGGCCGCCTACCTGGTGCGCGACGGCGAACTCTCCATCGTTGGCCTGCTCGAGATGCTGGATCGCCGCCTCTACGGCTACTGGACCGGGCTCAGCGACGCGCTGCGCAGCGGCCGCCCCCAGAACGAACTCCGGCATGGCGGCGAGAGCCTGTTCACCGCCCTGGCCGCCGATCCGCCGCGCCAGCGCCAGTTCCTGCGGGCCATGACCGCCCTGAGCCGAAAAGCCAACCAGGCCATCGCCCGGCGCTTTCCGTGGCAGGGCTTCCGGAGCTTCGCCGACCTGGGCTGCGCCGAGGGCGACCTGGCGCTGCAGATCGCACTCGCCCACCCGCATCTGCAGGGCACCGGCTTCGACCTTCCCAGCGTCCGGCCCGCCTTCCAGGATCACGTCACGCGCCACGGCGCCGCCGACAGGCTGCGCTTCCAGGCCGGCGACTTCTTCGCCGACCCGCTGCCCCCGGTGGATGTGCTGTGCTTCGGCCACATCCTGCACGACTGGAGCCTCGACCAGCGCAAGGCCCTGATCGCCCGCGCCCACGCGGCCCTGCCGCCGGACGGCGCGCTGATCATCTACGACGCCATGATCGACGACGCCCGCGAGGCCAACCTGCACGCCCTGCTGATGAGCCTGACCATGCTCATCGAAACCCCCGCCGGCGCCGACTACACCGGCGCCGACTGCCAGGCCTGGCTGCGGGAGGCCGGCTTCCGCGAGGTGCGCTGCGAGCGCCTGGGGGGCGCCGACTCAATGGTGGTGGGCTTCGTCTGAAGCCCTCGCCGCTCAGCGTTTGCCGTCGGTCAGGCCGAGGAACAGGCCACGGAACTCAGAAGGTTCCGAGCGCCAGTACTGGCGCGGCGCATGCACCTTGGCGCCCAGTCGGGCCGCGGCGTGCCAGGGCCAGCGCGGGTTGTAGAGCATGCCACGGGCCAGCGCGACGAAGTCGGCCTGGCCTTTCGCCACGATGGCCTCGGCGTGCTCGGGCTCGGTGATCAGCCCCACCCCGATCACCGGCATGCCCACCGCCTGGCGGATCGCCTCGGCGAAGGGGATCTGGTAGCCCGGCTCGAGGGGAATCTTCTGGGCCGTGGAGAGCCCGCCGCTCGACACGTGGATGAAGTCGCAGCCCCGCCCGTCGAGGGCCTGGGCGTAGATCAGGCTCTGCGCCAAGTCCCAGCCGCCCTCGGCCCAGTCGCTCGCGGAGATGCGCACCCCGACCGGCGTGCCGGCCGGCACCACCGCGCGCACCGCGTCGAACACCTCCAGCGGAAAGCGCATGCGGTTCTCGAGGGCGCCGCCGTAGGCGTCCGTTCGCTGATTGGCGAGGGGCGACAGGAACTGGTGAAGCAGGTAGCCGTGGGCCGAATGCACCTCGATCAGGTCCAGGCCCAGCCGCACGGCGCGCCGGGCCGCCTCGACGAAGGCCGTGCGGACCCGGTCGAGTCCCGCGTCGTCCAGGGCCACCGGTGCGGGCTCGTCCGCGCCATGGGGCACGGCTGAAGGCGCCACGGTCTGCCAACCGCCCGGCTCGTCGGGCCGGATCAGCGAACCGCCGTCCCAGGGGGCGCGGCTCGAGGCCTTGCGGCCCGCGTGGGCGAGCTGCACGCCGATCGGCATGCCCGAATAGCGCCGCACCGCCAGCAGCACCCGCTCCATGGCCGCCTCGCAGGCGTCGTCGTAGAGGCCCACGTCGGCCGGCGAGATGCGCCCTTCCGGCTCCACGCCGGTGGCCTCGATGATCAGCAGTCCGGCGCCCGACATGGCGAGCTGGCCCAGGTGCATGACGTGCCAGTCGGACATGCAGCCCGCCTGCGCCGAGTACTGGCACATGGGGGCGACGACGATGCGGTTGGCGAGCTCGAGGGCGCCGAGCCGGGCGGGGGAGAACAGGGCAGACATGGAATCGGGTCTCTGTGGGATTGGGGGGTGCCGCAGGGGGACGAAGGTTCGACCGCGGGTGCACTCCGGCACCCTCCGGTTCGAATGCGGAATTCTAACCACTCACATCCATCAAGCGCATCCGCCTCCGGGGTTGCGCCCGGGTCGGATGGGAACTGTGTACGTGATACCACGAATGGTTGAGTAAAAAGCTAGGGCATAGGCTGCGTACAAATACCAAGAACCACACGCCGTACCCCACAGGAGACAAGCATGCACAACACGGTCCGCACCGTAGCCCTCGCTACGGCCCTTGGCCTTGCGCCCTGCGCAGCCAGCTTCGCAGCCACCTCGGTCCTTTTCGTCGGCAACAGCTACACCTTCGGCCGGGTCGATCCGGTGATGAGCTACAACACCGCCGGCGTTCGCGACCTGACCGAGGCCATGTGGCTGGCCGACGATACCGGCAGCAACCTGTTCGAGCCGCACCCCTGGGGCGGCGTGCCCGGCATTTTCAAGCGCTTCACCGAGCAGGCCGGCCTCGACTACGACGTGGCCCTGTCGACCCGCAACGCAGCCTCGCTGCGCGGCCACTTCCTGAACCTCAACCCGGCCGGCTGGGACCTGCGCAGCAACATCGGCTCGCAGGTGTGGGACCAGGTGGTGCTGCAGGAACAGAGCGACGAGGCCCTGCCCAAGCAGCCCGGGCTGGCCTCGAACCCGGCCTACTTCAATGCCTATGCGAACCTGATCGTGGACTTCATCCACGTGGGCGAGCCGTATTCATTCCGCGAGCGCGACTTCTTCGCCGGGGCCACGACGGCCGAGCGCACCGCGGCCTGCGTGGCCGAGACCGGCTCGTCGTCGGTCACCTGCAACCGCAGCCGCGACGTGCCCGCCAACCCCAACGCCAGCCCCGAAACCGAGATCTACCTGTACCAGACCTGGGCCCGCCCCAACCTGGTCAATGCCCCCTTCACCACCGAGACGGACGAGGTGACCGGCGAAATCCGCTTCACCGACACCCCCGCCACCTCCTTCTACCCCTCGCTCTTCGCGATGACCCTCGACCTGCACGACGCCTACTTCGGCCTCGCCGCGGCCAACCCGGGCATCGCCGGGGTGGCGCCGGTGGGCGATGCCTTCCTGCAGGCGGTGGTGGCCGGCGTGGCCACGGCCGACATGTACGCCGACGACGCGCTGACCGACCACCGGCTCGACCTGTGGTTCGACGACGGCACCCACGCCAGCAAATACGGCTCCTACCTCAGCGCGCTGGTGATCTTCGGCACCCTGACCGGCCTCGATCCCCGCGACCTGGGGCCCCAGGAACTGGCCGCCCAGGAGCTGGGCATCGCGGTGCGCGACGTGGTGGCCCTGCAGCAGGTGGCCTCCTCGATGCTGGGCTTCGGCGCCCAGCCCAATCCGCAGGCCGGTGAACCCGCCGGCAAGGGGCCCGGCTGGCGCGGCGGGCAGCACTGAGCGTCCGGCCGATGTGACCAGGGGGCGGTCGGCCGCGACTGCCCCGCACACCCAGCGGCCTCGCCGGGCGACCGGCGCGCTGCGTCGGAAGGCCGGCCATGGCCGCAGGATTGAGGTATTGTCGGAGCGTTTGCTCTCCCGATCACGAGGCCCCCCCTGACTGCGCAGAACCGCGACCCGCTCCACGGCATCACCCTCGAGCGGCTGCTCACCGAACTGGTCGATCAATGCGGCTGGGAGACGCTGGGGCGGGAGATCAACATCCGCTGCTTCACCCACGAGCCCAGCATTGCCTCCAGTCTCAAGTTCCTGCGCCGCACCCCGTGGGCTCGGGAGAAGGTGGAGTCCTACTATCTGTTCGTCCAGCGCCGCAACGCGCGCCAGGAAAGGCCCGCCCCATGACCTATGAAGAACACCTCGACGAAGTCACCACGCTGATCACCGAAAAGTACGACGTGGCGGACCAGGTGGCCATCGACATGGTGATGCGGGCCCAGGCCGACGACTACTTCAGCGGGCACGACGACGACCCGTCGATCTGCACCCTGGACCGCGCCCACCACGACGCGCGCACCGTGTTCAAGAAATACGGGCCGCAGAAGAAGCCGCGCTGATCGCCGTTGGCCGGCGGGCCCTGGGCGGCACCGACGACGCCGGCCGTCGCATCCCCTCAGGTGCAGGCCTTGTCGAGCACTGCCACCAGCTTGGCGCCTGCCTCCGGCATCGGCTCGGCGCCATCCCGGGTCAGGACCGCCATCAGGATCGACTTCACGGCCGCGAAGTAGGCGCTGGCGTGCTCGTCCCACACCAGGCCCTTGGCAACGGCCAGCTTCAGCTGCGCAGCCCCGTCGAGGACGATCTTGGCCATGTCCTCGATGTGCTCCGTGGGCAGCACTTCCATCAGGTCGCCACTCGCCACGGCCGAGGTCACGATCGAGAACACCCGGTGGATCAGCTTGATGCTGGTGTCCGGCTCCAGGCTCTGCAGCTTGCGGATGCCGAGGGTGATGCGCTCACCTTCTTCACCCTCGAACAGGTTGGCCGCCAGGCAGATCACCGCCACCGGCATCTGCGCATAGGGCTGCGACTTGACGTCGCGGGCGAAGCTGTCGGTGGTCACGTAGGCGGGCTTGACCAGGTGGTTCTCCTGGTCAAGAACCGTGAAGCGATCCCGCAGCAGGTTCGGGGCGTCGCCCAGGGCCATCAGCGGCCCGTCGAGCATGGGGCTGCCGTCCTCACCCAGCGCGAGCAACTGGGCCAGCTGCATGGAGCGGGGCGTATCGCCATCGCCGACCTCGACGATGATCGCCTCGCGCTTGCCCTCGCCACCATCCACGTAGCCGCTCCACACCACCGCGTAGGCCTCGAGCGCGTCGCCGGCGGCGGCATTGATGGCGCGCATCGCCAGCTCGATCGCGTCCTCGTAGGCGCCGTAGCGGAAGCGCTCCAGCGTGATGTCGCCCTCGCGCCAGGTGATCGTGAAGGGCACCAGGGGCTCTGCGCCATCGAGCGCCCGCAAGGCGTAGTCGACGGCCTTGACGGCGATGTCGTGGTGGGCCTGGGAAAGTTGAAGATCCGCGATCATGGACATGCGTGACTCCTGGGTCTCTGAGGGGTAGGGGTGTCATTGGCGGGCGATTTCGACGGGGTGGGCTGCTCCGTCGTGCGCCGCTCAGCGTGTATTGAGAATCACTTCCACACCGGTTCAGCCTAGTCTACGCACCGCAAAATTCATCCCGAGTTTTTGCATCGCACGATGGCCGGCAGGGGTTCGCCCCGGACAGCCACCTATGACTCAGATTGATTCGATTCTTTTGAAATACACCCACGCTATCCAGGGTTAAGTCGACACATCCGCGTTGCCCACGGGGAAGAATCCGCGCGCCCAGGGCGCCTTTGGCAAACCCCATCGCGAACCTTGCATCGCCGCATTGCTGCGGTGCGCCAGCCTCGCGGCAGCGCGGGTGGGCGCCCCGTGCGAGACGCAGACGCCAGGTCACCGACGGCCCTGGCAGGTCCGTGACCGGGCGCTGGACAGAGCGCGCCTGAAGCTCGCAGAATCGACTCGGTCTCCCGGCCGGCGTCGCTGAATGCCTGCGCGGCCCACGACCGTGTCACCCTCGTACCACCCCCGGTTTTCTCAGGAGTCCACCATGAAGAAGCGCGCGCTGGGTCGCAGCGGACTGGAAGTGTCAGCCATCGGGCTGGGTTGCATGGGCATGAGCCACGCCTATTTCCCGCTGCCGGACCGCAATGCCATGATCGGCCTGCTGCGCGCCGCCGTGGAGCGGGGCGTGACCTTCTTCGACACCGCCGAGGTGTACGGCCCCTACACCAACGAAGATCTCCTCGGCGAGGCGCTGGCGCCGGTGCGCGAGCGGGTGGTCATCGCCACCAAGTTCGGCTTCGACGTGGCTAATTTCCCCAGCGTCGACAGCCGTCCGGAGCACATCCGCGCGGTCTGCGACGCCTCGCTGAAGCGCCTGCGCACCGGGGTGATCGACCTCTTCTACCAGCACCGCCCCGACCCCAAGGTGCCCATCGAGGACGTGGCCGGCACCGTCAGGGACCTGATCGCCGAAGGCAAGGTCCGCCACTTCGGCCTCTCGGAAGCCCCGCCCGACACCATCCGCCGCGCCCACGCCGTGCAGCCGGTGGCGGCGCTGCAGAGCGAGTACTCGCTGTGGACCCGGGACGTGGAGGGCGGGATTCTCGGCACCCTCGAGGAACTCGGCATCGGCCTCGTGCCCTTCAGCCCCCTGGGCCGCGGCTACCTCACCGGCCGCATGGACGAATCCACCCCCCTGGCCGCCAACGACTTCCGCAGCACGCTGCCGCGCTTCACCGCGGAAGCCCGCGAGGCCAACAAGGCCCTGGTGGAGCTGCTGCAGGCCACCGCCACCCGCAAGGGCACCACCGCCGCCCAGATCGCCCTGGCGTGGCTGATGGCGCAGCGCCCCTGGATCGTGCCGATTCCGGGCACCACCAAGCTCGGCCGGCTGGAAGAGAACCTGGCCGCGGCCGAGGTGGTGCTGGATGCGGAGGATCTTGCCGGCATCCGCGCCGCAGCGGAGCAGATTCAGGTGGTCGGGGGGCGTTACTCCGAGGCGTTTCAGAAGACGGTGGGTCAAACGCGAGGGTAGGCGGGGCGGTATATGGGCCTGACCGCTCCATTGCGGGCGGCACCGCACACGTTTCGTGCGCATCAATGTCTGAGTGGTCCACGCGGTCACTTTCGATCGAGGCCAGGAACCAGTCCCTCGGTGAGGCAGGCGAACAATTCGTTCTCAACTTCGAACGCGCCCGCCCGATCCACGCAGGCAGGGATGCCCTCGCAGAGCACATTGAGCAGGTCTCCGCCACCGTAGGTCCATCAGCCGGATTCGATATCCGCTCGTTCGAAGCCAGCGGCGCGGATCGCGTCATCGAAGTGAAGACAAACAAGTACGGCAAGAACACGCCCTTCTTCGTGTCGCCGAACGAATTGCGGTTCTCCCGAGACAACGCGGCGCACTACTTCCTCTACCAAATATTCAGATTCCGCTCAGGGCCGCGCGTGTTCGCCTTGCAGGGGCACTTGGCGGAATCGTGCGTGCTGGCGCCTTCGGCGTTTGTGGCAAGACCATTCTAGAGAAGCCTCGCCGATTCAGTCTTGGCAGCGGCAACTGGCTCATCGGCCCCGCCAAGCTGCCCTCGAAAAAAAATTTTCACCCCCCTGCATCCATAGGCCGGGTGCCTCCGAAAGAAGGGTAAGCGGCCCACGTGCCGCACCTGCCCAAACAAGGAGAGCCACCATGAATGTCCGTCCCGTCCTGTCCCTGATCGCCCTCAGCCTCATGGCCGGCCACGCCGCTGCCCAGAGCCGCACGCCCCTCGCCGACGGCGCGGTGCGCAGCGTGTCCGACAGCCTGGCGAACACAAGCCTCGGGCAGATTTCCGATGGCCAGTCCAACACCTTCCTCCTCAGCGAGGGGGGTTCCACCCGCACCGATGCCACCCTCACCGGCGCGGTAACCCAGATCTCGAACGGCGGCGGCCAGAGCCTGCTGGTCGGTTCGACCGACCTGGTCAATTCGCCCGACGCGGTCGTGGAGACCCACGCCCTGGTGAGTGGCACCGTGCTCCAGCGCCAGGCGGGTGGCGGCACGGGGAGCAGCCAGGGTCTCAAGGTGGGCAGCGTTGACGGGAACATCGGCGTCAGCGCCCGCACCGACGGCACGCTGACCGGCAACCTGACCCAGATCCAGACCGGCACCGACAGCGACAGCCAGACCCATGCCCAGTTCGTGGCGATTGCCTCCGTCCGCAATGCCCGCACGGTGTCCAACACCAAGGGCCTGGTCACGGGCGCGGTGCTCCAGTCCCAGAACGGCAGCAACGACGCGAGCCAGTCGATCGCCGTGGGCAGTATCGATGGTGTCAATGCAACCGCCGTCTCGACCGATGGCCTGGTGAGCGGGCGGCTGAGCCAGTCGCTGACCACCGGCAGCCGGGGCGACCAAACCATAGACGTGGCCAGCGTGCGCAACAGCAACGGCCAGTCCTTCACGCTGAAAGGGCAGATCGCGGGCGACATCGACCAGCAGAGCTCGTCCGGCGGATTTGCGAACCAGGCCGTGCAGGTGGGCTCGGCGGGGCAGGTCAATGGCCGCGCCAGCGGACAGACCGACGGTTTCCTCGGCGCCAACGTGGTCCAGCGGATGGTGGGCGGCACCGGTGCCACCCAGCGCCTCTCGGTCGCCACCCTGGGTGGCAGCCTCGAAGGCCTCATCGACACGCACGGCGCCGTGCTGGGCACGGTCACCCAAACGAACCAGAGTGTGGGCACCGGCACCATCCAGGCCATCGACGTGGGCACGGTGCGCGACACCTTTGTGGGCTCGGTCCGCACCAGCGCCCTCCTGACCGGTCCGGTCAGCCAGCACATCGGCGGCGCCTCGGGGCAGGTCGCGCAGCGCTTCGAGCTGGGCGCGGTACACAACTCGAACGCAGGCACCGTCACCACCAACGCCGTGATGGCGGGCGCCCTGACGCAATCGGTCAGCGGCCTCACCAATGGCAGCCGGCAGCTGGTGTCGATCGCCAGCCTGGACAGCGCCAGCGGCAGCAGCCTGCAGGCCAACGCCCAGGTGGTCGGCGACATCACCCAGACGGCCAACGCCGCCCCGGCCTTCGGCGCCGCCCGGCGGCAGGAAATCAGCCTGGGCGATATCCAGACTGCAGGAGCCAACCTCACGACCAACGTGACTGTCACCGGCGCCATCGTTCAGACCGACATCGCCTCCAGCGGCGGACGGGCGGTGAATCAGATCATCGTCGTCGGCTCGATCCGCTGAACCCCTCGCCTCGGGGCCCCCGCCGGGCAGAAGGGTGGGGGCCTGCAAGGACCGCAACACAGTTGATTCGCGCGCCACTACACTGAGAACCGGCGCGCCCCAGGAGAGATTCCATGCGTCCCCAGACCACCCCCGTTCGTGCGGCTTCCCGCGCCCTGTGCCACGGCCTGGCCGCGGTCGTGATGATGGCCTCGGCCGCCACGGCCTGGGCCGGCGCCGCCGAGGTGCCCGACGAGATCAACGCCCGCATCGCCCGTGCGCGCAGCCAGATCTCGACCCAGGCCGGCGGCACCCGCGGCCGCGGCGTGGAACGCGACCGCGACGGCGCCGCGGCCGTGGGCGGCTCGGCAACCGGCGGCGGGACTGCTGGGATCTTCAACGACGGATGTACCATCGCGATCGGCAACGTGGTGGGCGACGACAACCGGATCGGGACCTCGGCGCGCAAGGAGACCACGGTGATCATCACCGGCGACGTGATCCAGGCCGGCAACGAGTGCCGCTGAACCCGCAAGCCCAACACCCACAACACAACAAGAACGAGGGACCCATCGTGACGCGGATCTGCCTGCTGCTGGTGCTGCTCACGGCCGCCTGCGCCCCCCTGCCCCCACGCGGCAGCGACACGGGCAAGGCGCTCGACACCCAGGCCACCCCGCCGGTCCGCAACGTCACCGGCTTCTCGGACGCGCTGCGCTGCATGGACCAGCTCTACCTGAGCTATGGCGTGCGCGATGTCAGCGTGGTGGTGGAGGACATCAGCGACGCCACCAAGAAGGTGAGTGCGGGCGCCCGCGACATGACCATGTCGGCCATCTCGGACATGACCCGCCGCAGCCGCGCGATCCAGGTCATCTCCTTCGGCCAGGACGCCAACAACATCGTGGCCTTCCTCAACAATGCCCGCGACCGCAGCGCGTTTTCGGTGGTGCCCCAGTACGACCTGCGCGGCTCGGTGAGCCAGTTCGACGAGGGCGTGGTCCGGCGCCAGGCCGACGGCGGCTTCTCGCTCTCGCGCCTGCTGGGCTTCGGCGGCTCCACCAGCCGCCAGGTGAATGTGCTGGGCCTGGACCTGGCGCTGGCCGACACCGTGAATCTGGCGCTCGTGCCGGGCGTGGTCTCGAAGAACGTCACCACCCTGATCCGCGAGGGCGACGCCCTCGACGCCGAGGCCACCTTCAGCAAGGTCGGGGTCAACTTCAGCACCAGCTTCCAGCGCACCGACGGCACCGCCCAGGCCCTGCGCAACATGATCGAGCTGGCCAGCGTCGAGCTGTTCGGCCGCCTGCTCAAGCTGCCCTACTGGACCTGCATCGGCGTGGGCGGCGACAACGAGGAGGTGCGCAAGGAAGTGGAGGACTGGTTCATCGGCATGGAGCATTCCGGCGAGCTCACGGCCTTCTTCCAGGAGCAGCTGCGCAACCGGGGCTTCTTCGATGGCCCCGCCGACGGGCGCGTCACGCCGGCCCTGCGCCAGGCGGTGGGCGCCTACCGCAGCGCGCTGGGCATGGGCAGCGAGGGCCTGGTGGACCTGGCCTTCTTCGCCCGCTTCCTCGAGGCGCCCCCGCCGCCACGCCCGGCCGGCGCCTACCGCGACGTGCCCGCCACCGCCGCCGCCCCGCTCGGCCTGCAGGCCCAGGCCGGCAAGGCCGCCTACGCCCCGGGCGAGGCCATGTCCTTCCAGCTCGGCACCAATGCACCGGCCTACGCCTACTGCTACGCCCGCGACCCCAAGGGCATCATCCAGCGCATCTTCCCCAACCGCTACCGGCGCGACCCCAGCCTGCGCCCCGGCGTGCCCCTCGTGCTGCCCGGCGACCAGCCCTTCCAGCTCAGCGCCCCCGCGGCCGGGCAGGTGGAGGTGGCCTGCTTCGCCGCGCCCCGCGAGATCTACAACGACGTACCGGCCGCGCTCAAGTGGGGCGACTTCCAGAACCTCAACAAGGTGGCCAGCTTCGACGACATCCGCCGCGAGCTGGAAGCCGTGGCCGGCGAGCGGGTCGCCGAGGCGCGCCTGGCCCTGCGTGCCGAGGCGCCATGAACGACACCCTCGACCGGGAACTGGCGCACCTGGTGGGGCGCGTCGGCCTGGGCGACCGCCAGGCGCTGCGCACCCTCTACGAGCGCAGCGCGCCGCGCCTCTACCCGGTGGCCATGCGCCTGCTGCGTGAGCGGGCCCTGGCCGAGGACGTGCTGCAGGAGACCTTCATCGCCGTCTGGCGGCAGGCCTGCAACTACCGGCCCGATCGGGGCAGCGTGCTGGCATGGCTGGCCACTCTGGTCCGCAACAAGGCCGTGGACCTGATCCGCGCCCGGCCCGCCCACCTGCCGCTGGTGGACACCGACGACGAAGGCCGCGAGCGCACCCTCGACGCCGCCCACGAGGGCGCCACCCCCGAGCAGGCCCTGCTCGAGCGCTGCGACGACGAACGCCTGAAGGCCTGCCTCGCCGCCCTCGACGAGGCGCCGCGCCAGGCGCTGCTGCTGTCCTTCTACGGCGGGCTGACCCACCCCGAGCTGGCCGAACGCCTGGCCCACCCCCTCGGCACGGTCAAGGCCTGGATCCGCCGCAGCCTGCTGCGCCTGCAGACCTGCCTGGAAGCCTGATGCGCTACGACGATCCCACCCTGCGCAAACTGCTGGCCGGCGAATACGCCATCGGCACCCTGCAGGGCGGCGCCCGCCGCCGCTTCGAACAACTCCTGGCCCGCGACCCGGCCCTTCGCGACGAGGTGGAACGCTGGCAACACCAGCTCGCCCCCCTGGCCACCGTGATGGAACCCCAGACCCCACCCCCCGCCGTGTGGAAGGGCATCGAGCGCCAGATCGGCGGCCCAACCGCCCGCCGTGCCCCCAGCCTGATGGACCGCCTGCGCAGCTTCGGCCTGGGCTGGGCCGCCGCCGCCATGCTGGCCGGCGTCATGGTCGGCCAGCTGCTGCCCGCCACCGCGCCCGACCCCCACACCGAAGCCGGGGCCGCCCAGCTCCCGCCCAGCTACGTGGGCGTGCTCGCCACCGCGGACGGACGCGCCGGATTGCTGGTGAGCAGCCTGCGCCACGGCCGGGTGGCCGACCTGAAGTTCCTGGTGGACCCCGCCACACCCGCCGGCCAGGTGCACTTCCTGTGGGCCCTGCCCGCCGACGGCAGCGCCCCGATACCCCTCGGCCCCATTCCGCCCGGCGCGAAGGTCAGCCTGACACTCCCGGATACGTCGGAGGCGCTGCTGTCGAAGGTGTCGCGGCTAGCGGTGAGTGTTGAGGCGGATGGAGCGATGCCGGCTGGGCCGAGCGGCGAGTATGCGTTTATTGGGTTCTGCGGGAAGTTCTGGCTCTAGACATTGGTAGCGTCGGGCTGGCCGAGGTTCGGCCCAAACAGGTCTGCCCCCTCCGCATAAGCGATCCGTTTAGCAGCGGCAAAGCGCGGCTTGTCCGGACTGGCGTTTGCTACTTTGCCTGCGTTGACCTCGCTCCTCACAGCCATGACGTTCCGGCATTCACCATGACCATCCACGCCTCTTGGCCCGTTCGGGTCTTTGCATACCTTTCAGCACACGACCAACTGAAATGAAGTGCCTATTCGAGGACCGGCAGTCCAAGCCTGAAAAGGTACTGGAACGTTGAATCGTAGAAGCCCGGTTGCCGCGTCGGATCGCTTGGTGACCCAGTCGGAACGAAGATCACCATCCCTTGGCGGGCTCGCGTGAGCAGCACCCGGTAGGCATTAACCAGGTAGCGCTGGCGATCGGCATTCCTGACCCGCTCCCACCGCATTCCACGGAACTGGTGATGGCCCCAGCCCATGGGGCTGAAACGAAGGTCAGCATCCCAGGTCATGCAGGTCCAGTCGAGCTCCAGCCCCTGGATCTGGAACTCCGTTGCCGCATCCTCTAGGTAGTACGAAGAGCGGGTGTCGTCGGGGTCGTTCAGAAACCACTGAACCGGATCGACGTCGATACGGACGTCGATGGCGTGCGGCTTCAGGCGCGCAGCTTGTGAGGAGGCGACGAGCCCGAAGCGCTCCGAGCCCCGTGCGTGCTCGCGGATCCACCGTTTAGCGGCAGCGAGGTTCCGGGTAACGGCCATCGGGTACTGCTGGATGACCTCTGCTAGAAGATCCTGAGCCCTGCCGATCTCGCAGTCCAAGGCAAGCTTGACGAACTCCGATACCCGCTCGGAGCGAAAGGAGCGCATGGAGACAGAAAGATGTAGATCCTGCTCCTGATTCACGATCGATCTCTTCGCGAGTGCCTCGATCTCCGCGACTGCGGCGTACTCGCTGTCCGTCAGGCGCGGCGAGACATGCACCTGCCAGTGGGGAAAGTGCTCGCGGACAGCTGCGAGCCACGCACAGATCCCCGCTTCACCCGTGTGGATCTCCTGCCCACCTCCGACCAGACAGACGATCACGACCCAATCGGAATGCCGGTCCATGTAGGCGATGAGAAACTGCGGCTCCGACTGGTCGAAGCCTGGAAGCCCTTTTCGTCGGCGCATGAAATCGGAGGTCTTGGTCTGATTCCAGGCGCGTTGGGCCTCATCAAAAATGACGACGTGGTCAGCCGGGGGACTGTCGCTGTCTCGGATTCCGTCGTCTCGAAAGTGGTGGACGTTCTGGATGAACGGCTTCACCTTCTGCGCGACGTCGCCCTTGCGGACACGTTCGCCGAGCGCCTTTCGTCGCCCGTAGTCATCGCGGATCAAGGCCTCCCGAAGTACTGCAACCAGGGGGCCGTTGCCCGATAGGAACACTGCGTGGGTCGGAGAGTCCTGGTCCCGACGCTGTGTAGCCACATTGAGTCCCACGAGCGTTTTACCGGCACCTGGAACGCCCGTGACGAAGATGATGGACTTCTGGCAGTTCTTCTTGGCCCCCTCGATGACGGCCTCAACCCGCTTTGAGGTCCTGGCCAGATTGATCGCACCCGCATCATTGCGGGAGATGGACTCTACGGCGTGGCGGGCGTACAGCGCACGGGCGGCCTGAACGATAGTGGGTGTCGGGTGATATGGCGCACGCCCCCAAGTTTCGCCGTCAATCTGATTGCCGTTGAAATTCGTGGCACCGTATCTCAAGGCTCCAGCCAGTTCATCCGTGTTGCAACAGAGCGGTGGGTGCACGCCATCGACATGGGGCTCTGCCCAGGTGGGCACAGTAGCGGGTGCTTTAGTCGCAACGAGAATCGGAAGAATCTGTGCGTGGTGGCTGGCGCGGTGGAAATTCTTGAGATCGAGGGCGTAGTCCCATACCTGATTGATATCGTCCCGGAGGAACTTCCCCTCGCCGACTTTAAATTCGATCGGGAAAATCAGTCCTCCGGTTATGACGACCGCGTCGATGCGACTGCCGAGACGCGGGATGTCGAACTCCATGAAGACGTGCCCGTCGAGCCCGGCGATTGCATCGCGGAGTATCTGAATCGACTGGGCCCACGCACCGCGCTGGTCGATCTCAATATGGAACTGACTAGCGGCGGTGAGACGTCCGAGCAGGGCGTCAGGATGGGCGTCACGAAAGGCTGCGATTGGCAGATGTAGGTATGCGGACGCGTACGAGGGCACCATTGCTCGGAGTATGGCTGTTCGGTGCGCGCCTCACCAGGCTCTAACTCGTTGTCGCACCGATTAGTCCGATTCCGAATGGTCCCCAAAGCCACTTCCCTGCTGACAGGTTTGTCGCAGGCTGCGTTCCTAATCGTTCGCTTTGAAGTGTGTGAAGCGCAGTACCCCTGTCCGCAATCAACGAATCGGCGCCCACGGATCGAGAATGGTCACCCCGGTGGGCTCGAAATCGGCGACGTTTCTGGTCACGACGGTCATGCCGTGCACAATCGCGGTCGCCGCGATGAGCGCGTCTCGCTCGCCGCGCTTGTCGGGTACGTGCAGCCGGGCGCAGCGCTGAGCGACCGCCAGGTCAATCGGCAGCGTCCGTTCGGCGAATTCAGGCAAGACCTGTTGCTCCATCCACGTGCGCAATGCGGCGCCCTGGACAGCGTCCTTGCGCTCGATCGACAAGACGCCCAGTTCCAATTCCATGATGGTGATGGCCGACACGAAGAGGTCTGCAGCATCGACACTTTCGGCCCAAGCGGCAACGTTGGGATCGGCCTTGCCCGCTCGGACCTTTCGTAGCTCGGACACCACGTTGGTGTCCAACAGGTACATCACGACAGGTCAGCCGGCTTGAGATCAATCGTCGCGCGCGGGGGCTCGAACTCGGTGTCTGCATTGCCTTGCATTGCCAGTGAATCGGCAATACTGCGACGCTGCTTGGTCAGCCGTTGATACTCCTCGATGCTCAACAGCACATGGCTAGGCTTGCCGCGATCCGTTATGAACACAGGACCGCTTTTGCTCGCCTTTTTCGCTCGGCTGACATCTTGATTCAGCTCTCGACTGGATAGGGTCGTGATTGTCATGGCACGCCTCGCGCCTTTATAAGTGTAGGCACGTTACTACATTGCGCCAGGGAGTTCAAACCCTATGCACTCGGATGGTAGCGCCACAAAACGAGTTGCCAGCCGGCAAAATGGGCTCCCAAAGGAGCCCATTTTTCGCTTTATCTCACCTTCTGCGACAAAACCATCTCACCTTCTTGGCTCGGATCTCACCTTTGGTGGCACCCAACAGAATCACACATCAATATTCTGCGCATACAGCGCATTGCTCTCAATGAAGGCCCGACGCGGTTCCACGTTGTCCCCCATCAGCGTCGTGAAGATCTCGTCGGCCGCGATGGCGTCGTCGATCTGCACGCGGAGCAGGCGGCGGATGGCGGGGTCCATGGTGGTTTCCCAGAGCTGCTCGGGGTTCATCTCGCCCAGGCCCTTGTAGCGCTGCTTGGAGATGCCGCGCTCCACTTCGTTGAGGAGCCAGTTGATGGCGTCGGCGAAGCTGGCGGTGGGCTGGGCTTTTTCGCCGCGGCGGATCTGGGCGCCCTCGCCGATGAGCTGATCGAGACTCTCGGCGGCGGTGCGGATGGTCTGGTAGTCGCCGGAGGCGAGGAAGTCTTCGCTGATCCAGCTGTGTTTGACGTTGCCGTGGTGCTGGCGGGCGATGCTGATGCGCCAGGCCTCGTCGGTGTCGTCGAACTCGGCGGTCACGGCCAGCTCGGGCGGCAGCACGGGCTGGATGCGGGCGGCGGATTCGAGGGCGGTGGCTTCGTCGGTGAGCTCGACCTTGATGTTGTGGTGGAGCAGGGCGTGCAGCACCTCGGGGTCGATGTAGCTGGAGAGGCGGCGGATCACGGCCTCGGCCAGCAGGTAGGTGCGGGCCAGGCCGCCCAGGGTCTCGTCCTGGATGGGGTCGGCGCCCTCGCGCGGGGTAAGGGCGGCGCCGTCCAGGGCCAGGCGCAGCAGGTGGGCGTTGAGCTCGTGGTCGTCCTTGATGTAGCGCTCGTTCTTGCCGTGCTTGATCTTGTAGAGGGGCGGCTGGGCGATGTAGATGTGGCCGCGCTCCACCAGCTCGGGCATCTGGCGGTAGAAGAAGGTGAGCAGCAGGGTGCGGATGTGGGCG
>JAGRFX010000257.1 GCA_020445805.1 Rhodocyclaceae bacterium | reverse complement strand
CCCAAGCACCCCGGCACCATCGACCTCAAGAAGTTCGGTGCGCGGATCTTCGTCGATGCCGCCCGCATCCACTCCCTGCGCACCGGCGTGCCCTCCAGCAGCACCGTGCAGCGGCTGCGCCAGGCCAGCCAGAAGCTGGGCATCGCGGCAGACGAAACCTCGGCCGTGATCGAGGGCTTCAACTTCATCCAGCTGCTTCGGCTGCGCTCCCAGCACCTCGACACGGAGCATGATGCGCCGGGCGACAACCGCGTCAATCCGGACCGTCTCAACGAACTCGACCGCCGCATTCTCAAGGAGGCCTTCCGCCAGGCGCGCAAGGTCCAGACGCGGCTCAAGCTGGACTACCAGCTATGAACTGGCTCTCCCGATTCATGTCCGGCGCCCGCCCGGGGCTGCCGGAAGGCGTCGAGGCCCGGGTCGATCGCTGGCAGCAGCTGGCGCCCGCCGAACTGGCCCACCCGCACTTCGAAACCCGCTACGTGGTGGTCAATACCGAAGCCACTGGCCTCAACGTCGAGAAAGACCAGTTGCTGGCGATCGCGGCCATCGCCGTCGAGGGCGGCGTGCTCTCGCCCCGGCAGGCGGTATACCTGCCGGTCGACGACGACCCCGCCGAAGCCCTCGCCGGCCTGCTCGATTTCGCAGGCCGGTCGCCCTGGGTGGTCTTCAATGCCTCGTTCAACCGCAAGCTGCTGGAACGGGTCTTCGACGCGCGCCTCGGCCTCGAGCCGGACCCCGTCTGGATGGACCTGCAGTGGCTGTTGCCGGCGCTCTTTCCCGAACACCACACCGACCTCGTCCGGCTGGGCGACTGGATGGAGGCCTTCGATATCGAGACCTTCCAGCGGCACCATGCCCTCGGGGACGGTCTGGCCGTCGCGCAGCTGCTGATGGCGGCCCTCGGGCGTGCCCATGTCACGGGCGCCGTCACGACCCGGGCCCTGATCGAAATGGAGCGCTCCCGCCGCTGGGCGCGCCGCAGCGTCTAGTCGCGAATCCCTGCGAGGAGCCCCGACGCCCCCCGGGTCGTCGCGGGCCGCTCTTCATCACGCCGGGATCGCAGCCTCAGCCGCGCGCCGTGGCCTGCGCCAGGTGACCCGCGCACCGACTGCAGTCGGGCGAGGCCCCCAGGGCCTGTTTGAGGGCACACACCGATCGCCGGCAGCACACCACCCGCACCCCCTCGCGCTGCGCGGCGTCCCGGTAGCTGCGCATGACGTTGTGGCCCAGGAAGTCCGTAAACAGGATGACCATGCCGATCCCGCTCGGCAGGTTGCCGGCCGAGCGCTGGTGGGCGCGATCGCGTCCGGAGACATGGGACTGGATGGCGATGCCGTATTCGGCGAGTACGCCAGGGATATTGCCGAGACGATCGGCTCCGACCACGAGTGCGTTCATGGATTGCCACCTTGTTGAGAATCATTCGCATCCATTGAAACACAAACGCGAATCATTTGCATTTGCATTTACATGCCAATCCCCCTATCATCCGCTGCACCGCACATCGAGTTGCACGAGAGGAATCCCATTCATGACCCGCAAGCTGCTTCCGACCGTTCTGACCGCCCTGCTCACCGCCGTAGGTGCGCACGCCGCCGACACCGAGCTCAACCTCTACACCGCCCGTCACTACCAGACCGACGAAGCGCTCTACGCCAACTTCACCAAGGCCACCGGCATCAAGATCAACCGGATCGAAGGCAAGGAGGATGCGCTCCTCGAGCGCATCAAGAACGAGGGTGCCAACAGCCCCGCCGACGTGTTCATCACGGTGGACGCCTCCCGCCTGGCCAAGGCCGACGAGCTGGGCGTGTTTGCCCCGGTCGAGTCGAGCGTGCTCGCCGAGCGCATCCCGGCCAACCTCAAGGCCGACACCTGGTACGCCTTCTCCACCCGCGCCCGGGTCATCGTCTACAACAAGGTCGATGTGGATCCGAAGCTGGTCCAGAACTATGAGGATCTGGCACGGCCCGAGCTGAAGGGCAAGGTCTGCACCCGTTCCGGCAGCCACCCCTACAACCTCTCCCTGGGCGCCGCCCTGATCCAGCACGACGGCGCCGCTGCCACCGAGCAGTGGGCCAAGGGTGTGGTGGCCAATTTCGCCCGCGACCCGAAAGGGGGCGACACCGACCAGATCCGCGCGGTGGCGGCCGGCGAATGCGGCGTGGCGATCGCCAACAGCTACTACGTGGCCCGCCTGATCAACTCCACGAAGCCGGAAGACCAGGCCGCCATGAAAGCGGTCGGCATCATCTGGCCCAACCAGGCGACCTGGGGCACCCACGTCAATGTGTCGGGCGGCGGCATGCTCAAGTACGCGCCCCACAAGGAGGCGGCCCGCAAGTTCCTGGAATACCTGGCCTCCGACGAAGCCCAGGCCTACTTCGCCAATGGCAACAATGAGTGGCCGGTGGTCAAGAGCGTGACCGTCAAGAATGCCGCGCTCGATTCGCTGGGCGCATTCCGCATGGACGACCTCAACGTGGGCACCCTCTCCAAGACCACGGCCGAGGCCCAGATGATCTTCGATCGGGCCGGCTATCGCTGACCGTCACCGCGACGACCGACCGAGCACCGGCGCCCCAGGGCGCCGGTTTTCGTCTGGCCGCTGCGCCTGACACCGTCCGACGACGAGGACGGAAGGACCGCCGCGCCTGCCAGCCTCTATAATCCGGCTTTCGATTCGCCACGGACGCACCATGGGACACCGCCTTTCAAAGATCTATACCCGGACGGGTGATGCGGGCACGACCGGCCTCGGCAACGGCGACCGGGTCTCCAAGGACAGCCTGCGGATCCACACCCTGGGCGAGGTGGACGAACTCAACGCGATCATCGGCATCCTGCTGGCCGAAACGGTTCCCGAGGACATTCGCAGCCTGCTGACCGGGGTCCAGCACGACCTCTTCGACCTTGGAGGCGAGGTCTGCATCCCCGGCATGGAATTGATCACCGCTGCGCACGTGACGCGGCTGGAAGAAGCGCTCGACCGCCTCAACGAACCCCTCGAGATGCTCAAGGATTTCATCCTCCCCGGTGGCACGCGTGCCGCAGCCCTGGCCCACCACGCGCGGACGGTCTGCCGCCGTGCCGAGCGGACGATGGTGGCACTCGCCCAGGAGGAGGCCGTCAACGAGGCGCCCCGTCAGTACCTGAACCGCCTGTCAGACCTGCTCTTCGTCCTCGGGCGGGTCCTCAACCGGGCCGAGGGGCGGGACGACGTGCTCTGGCAGAAGGGCCGCAACGCCTGACGATCCCCGGTCGCTCGCGCAGGATTCGCGGGCGGCCTGCACCGGGATCGCCACAGCCCGGCGACGGCCGCCCATGAAAAAGGGCGCCCGATTGCGGACGCCCCGAGGACTGCCTGCGAGGCGACGCAGCGCGTCGCCATCACCTTACTTGGTGTAGAAGCCCACGCCCACCATGAAGTTGCCGACCCGCTTGACGTTCGAGGTCTTGTTCTCGACCTTGTTCGTGACCCGGTTGAGCCAGACGTAGTCGACCGCACCCTCGCCGTCCCGCTTCACCTTGGCCAGCATGGTCTGGATGATCTTGGTCCCGGCCGCATCCGTCAGTTCCAGCACGTTGTCGCCCACGATGGCTTCCGGCGCGCCGCCATGGGCGTGCATGACGCCATCGTCGATACCGACCACGAAGACATAGAGGTCGTTCTTGTGGAAGTGCCCGGCCTGGTTGTTGAACGCGGCAAAGGCACGTTCGCTGCTGTGTTCCTGCATGTAGGCGACCGCCTCGGCGAGCATCTCGGTGGCCTTGCCCGGCTCGGAGCGATAGACGGTGAAACCCTTGTCGTCCTTCATGCCATGGTTGTCGGCCAGGGCCGAAACGCTCAACACCGAGGTCATGGCCGCTGCCACGAGCACTTTCGCGATTTTCATGGAACTCTCCATCAACATTGAATAATCCGTCCTGCGGGCACGCGCGCCTGCCGCACGTCGCCGGGTCGATTTCGTCCCATGCGCGTACGGCCTGCTGCACCGTGAGGCCGGTGCCCGCCCGGTAGCACCGCCGGGCGCGGACGTGGCGTTCGTCCTGCCCCGGCGCGCTACCGCCAGTCCATTCTTTCGGTCGCCCGCGGGCAACCTTGAGTAACGCACTCGCCTGAGTCACCACAGCATTCGGTATTGCTGACGCTTGCTGCTTCTTGTCGTGCCGCGATTCGGGATAGGCAAGGCGAGTTGCCCGGCGGCGAGCCGAACTCTAGTCGCCCGCCGACCACCCATCAATCGATTTCGGGTGACGCATAACTTTAGCAAAACTATTCTATATGCCATGGAAACCCGGATTCCACCCCTGCAGGCCCTTCGGGCCTTCGAAGCCGCGGCGCGGACCCTGAGCTTCAAGGCGGCCGCCGAGGAACTCCACGTCACGCCGGGCGCCATCAGCCAGCAGATCAAGGTCCTGGAGGATCAGCTGGGCGTGCGACTGTTCATCCGCCGCACGCGTGCCATCGAACTGACGGACGAGGCGCGGGCCATGCTGCCGCCCCTGCGCCGTGGGCTGGCCGAACTGGCATCGGCGGTGGAATCCGTCGGCCGGGGCGCGCCCTCGGGGCGACTCAAGGTGCTGACCCCCCCATCGTTTGCCGCCCGCTGGCTGGTGCCGCGCCTGCCCCGCTTCACGGCCCGCTTCCCGGACGTGGACCTGCGCCTCGCTACCAGCCTGCAGGCCATCGACAAGCGCGACGTGCGCGAAAACCTGGGGACCACGCCGGCGACACCGGAAGCGGAGGTGGTGGTCCGCTTCGGCCGCGGCGACTATCCGGGCTGGATCACGGCCCACCTCTTCTCGCCCGCCTATGCCCCGGTCTGCGCACCCGGGCTGCTGGGGGGCGCGCATCCCTTGCAGAGCCCCGACGATCTGCGCTGGCATCCGCTGATCCACGACGACACGGTACCGGACCTCGAGGAGCGGCCGACCTGGCTCCAGTGGCTGGCGCTGGCCGGAATGCCGGACCTCCCGACCCGGCGCGGCCCCCGCTTCGACGACGCCGGGCTCGTGGTCGCCGCGGCCATGGCCGGGCAGGGTGTCGCCCTCGCCGCACGGCCCCTGGTCAGCGCCGAGATTGCCGCCGGCCGGCTGGCCGAGCCCTTCTCGCTGGCGATCCCGTCGCGCTTCGCCTACTTCGTCTGTCTGCCCGCCACGAGCGCCTCCCGCCCGGCGGCGCTGGCCTTCCGCGACTGGATCTCCGAAGAGGCCCGCAGCGAGTCGGGGAGCTAGGCGCCGACGGGGCGCAAAGGCCCATGCGGCAAGCCGCTACGTGACATCACGTATTCCTTTTTGAGTCCTTTTCTACAATTATGCTGCCACGCAATGCATTGGCGAATTTGCACTGCGAGGCGCCCCGGGGATGGGGCG
>JAGRFX010000256.1 GCA_020445805.1 Rhodocyclaceae bacterium | reverse complement strand
CTTCTTGATGAACGAGCCCTTGTAGCCGAGGGCCACGACGAACTCGTTCAAGCCGTGCTGCGCGTAGTGGCTCATGATGTGCCACAGGATCGGGCGTCCGCCGATCTCGACCATCGGCTTGGGCTTCGACTGCGTCTCCTCGGACAGCCGGGTTCCGAGTCCGCCGGCCAGGATCACGGCTTTCATGTCCGCAAGCTCCATTTTCCTTTGTGGCACAGTTTAGAGCCGAAGCGCCAGACCGTTCCGCCGAACTGGTGGCGCAAACGGCCCCAATTCAGGATTCGAGGAGCCGCGCCGCCAGCGCCCCGGGCGACGACACGCCCTCCCAGCCCGGGCGCATCTCGTCCGGCGACAGGCTGCCGTAGCCCCAGGTGGCCGCCACGAAGCGCAGGCCGTTGGCATCGGCGGATTCCCCGTCTTCGGAGCGATCGCCCACGTACACCGCGTCCGCCCGGGCGATTGCGCGGTCGGCCAGCAGGCGCCCGATCATGGCCGCCTTGTGGGGGAGGCGTGGTTCGACGGCGTCGAGCGCATAGACGCTGTCGAACCTGTCCTGCCAGCCCAGGTGGGCGAGGATCAGGCGGGTGGGATGGATGCGCTTGTTGGTGGCGATGTGCAGCCGCGGGCCGGCCTGCCTGAGTCGCGCCAGCATCTCGCCGACACCCTCGTAGGCGGCGGTGGCCTGGTAGCCGGTGGTGTCGTAGCTGGCCTTGAAGGCCTCGGCGAGACGGTCCAGGAGGACGGCGTCGGCGCTGCCGGAGAGGAGCGTCAGGGTTTCCATCAGGGGGGGGCCGATGATCTCCGGGTCGATCGGGCGGACCGCTGGGGTGCCCGTGTCGGCGAAGGCCTGGCGGAAGCTGGCGAGGATGGCCGGCGCCGAGTCGATCAGCGTGCCGTCCAGGTCGAACAGGATGTCCTTGGGGAGCGTGCGGGTCATCCGCTCATGATAGCGGCTTGGCGGTCGGCTGCGCTCATGCGGTCATGACGCGGTTCTTGCCGGCACGCTTGGCCAGGTACATGGCCCGGTCGGCGCGCTCGATGGCGCCCTGAGCCTCTTCCTCATCGCCGATCCGTGTCACGCCGGCACTGAAGGTGATCAGCAGCTTCTTGTTGTCGGCCAGGAAGTAGCGCTTGGTCAGCGCCCGCTGCAGGCGGGTGAGGGCCGCTGCGGCGTCCTCGGTGTCGGTGTCGGGCAGCAGCACCAGGAACTCCTCGCCGCCATAGCGGGCGACCGAGTCCTGGGGGCGGACGTTCTCGCGGATCACGTCGGCCAGGTGCTTGAGGGCGTCGTCGCCGGCCCGGTGGCCATAGGTGTCGTTGAGCTGCTTGAAGTTGTCCACGTCGAGCAGGCCGACGCACAGGGGGGTCTCGCGGCGGCGGGCACGGGCGATCTCGCGTTCGAGCGCGTCGTCCATGCCCTTGCGGTTGAGCGTGCCGGTCAGGGGATCGTGGCGCACCAGCTCGCTGGCCTGGTCGAGTTCCTGCTGCAGGCGGCCGATCTCGAGGTTGGCCATCTCGACCTGGTCCTTGAGCCCGTTGATCTCGGTGTGCGAACGCTGGGCACTGTCCTGGGCGACGCGGGTCTGCTGGAGGATCTCCTCGATGACGTCGGAGAGCTCGGGGATCGCCTCGGCCTTGGCCACCCGCTCGGCGCAGCGTCCGATGGCGTCGTGGTACTCGCCGGTGGTCGCGCTGAATTCGGCCAGGCGGTCCACGAAGCCGGCCAGCATGGTCTTGAGGCGGCGCTGGGCTTCGGTCAGCTCCTGCTTGAGGTGACCCTGCTTGTCGATGACGTCGCGCAGGCGCCGCTCGACCTCGTCGAGGGTGCGCACGTCGAGCGGACGCGAGAAGGCCTCGGTCAGGACCGACAGCTGGCCATGGAGCCAGCGGTCGTCGAAGACCAGCTGGCTGATGTTCTTGAGGATCAGCTGCAGCACGCCGATGAGGCCGCTGCGCACCGCGAGCTGCTCTTCGGCGACCCATTCGAGGCGCTGGATGACGTACTCCAGCTTGTGCTGGTAGCCGCCCTCGAGCAGGTGATTCGGGGTCTGGCGCAGCTCGCCCGCCAGGGCGCGAAGTTCGCCGACCAGGTCCGGCACGTCGACGATCAGGGGCGACAGGCCGTCGTCCAGCAACTGGGCGATGATCGTGGCCAGGGCGTCCGGCGTGCTGTCGGTGACGACGGCGGTGGGCGCTTCGGCCGGAGCGCCCACGGGGGACGCCGGCGGGGACGGAACCGGGGCTGGAACCGGCGGCGATGCGTTGGCCGCGGCGTTCGGCGTGGAGGCCGGGGGTGTCTGGGGGGGCGGCGGAGCAGCCCCCCGGGCGGGCTCGGCGCTGCCGCTGCGGCTGCCGGCTTCGCCTTCGCTGGTTTCGTCCCGCGGGGGCTCGTCCGAAGCGTTGTGGCGCCAGCCCTTCACCAGTCCGCCGATGCGCTGATAGAGCGTCGCCGCGTCGGCGGTCGAGCCCAGCACGTGCTGCAGGGCCTCGCGCTTGCGGGCCGCGGTGAGGCCCTGGTGGATCCGTTCGTATTCGCCGACCAGGTCGCGGATGGCGCTGCCCCAGGCCATCGATTTGTCGTCTTCCTCGCCGCTGCACAGCTCGACGATCAGCGATTCGAAGGCCTCCCAGCTGCCCTTGGCAACGCTCTGTTCGAAGCGGCGGGCGGTGCGTGCCCGCTCGGCGGTGTCCTTGGGCAGGCTGGCCGCGAGGGTCTTCAGCCGGCGGGCCGGATAGGGCTCCTGGGGCGCCGTGCCGGCCACCTCGTGGTAGAGGCGCTCGAAGTTGGCCGGGGTGGGTGGGACGCGTCGCTGGGCCAGCAGGCGGAAGGTCTCGCGGGCAATCTCGGTGGGATTGTTTCGATCGATCGCCATGACGTTGGAGCAGAGTCGGGAGAGACCCGGGTCAACGGCGCCGGGCGGGGTGACTTGAGCTGCGCATGCGGGCCCCTCGGCCTGCGCAGGGGGCGCCGGTCACTCGACCAGTCCGTGCTTGAGGCCGTAGTGGGTCAGCTCGGCGTTGTTCGACAGGCGCATCTTCTCCAGCAGCCGCGCCCGATAGACGCTGACCGTCTTGACGCTGAGGTTGAGCTCCTCGCCGATCTGGGTCAGCGTCTTGCCCGAGGCGATCAGGCAAAGGGTCTGGTATTCGCGGTCGGAGAGGCGCTCGTGGAGCGGGCGCTCGTCGTCGTCGGTAATCGCGTTGGCCAGCTCCTCGGCCAGCGAGGCGGAGACGTATTTCTTGCCGCTGGCCACCTGACGGATCGCGGTCACCAGCTGGTCCGGCGCGCTCTGCTTGTTCAGGTAGCCGGCGGCGCCGGCCTTGAGGGCGCGGATCGCGTACTGTTCCTCGGGATACATGCTCAGCATCAGCACCGGCAGCCGCGGAAACTCCTTGCGGATCAGCTTGAGGGCGTCGATGCCGTTGCGGTCCGGCATCGAGACGTCCATCAGCACCACGTCGTAGCTGGCCTGGCGGAGCTGCTGCAGGGCCTCGACCCCGTTGCCGGCCTCGCCGGCCACGGCCAGGTCGTCGGTGTCGGAGAGAATCTGGCGGAGGCCCTGGCGGACGATGGAGTGGTCGTCGGCGATCAGGACGCGAATCTGCTTGCTCATGGCTATGTCTCCTCGTCCCGGATGTCCATGCCGGCATGGACCGGAAGGCGCGCGATCAGCCGGGTGCCGCCCGGTCGGTTGGGGCGGTGCTCGAAGCTTCCGCCCAGGCTGGTCAGGCGCTCGCGGATGCCCCGCAGGCCAAAGGAGCGGGGCTTGCTGAGATCCTCGGCCTCGATGCCGCAGCCGTTGTCGGCGATGTCCAGGATCACGTCGTCGCCTTCCTCGGTCAGGCGTACCTGGACCTGGTCGGCACCGGCGTGCTTGCTGATGTTGGTCAGCGCCTCCTGGAAGATCCGGAACAGCGCGATCGAGGCCGACTCGGCCAGCTCGATGTCGTGGTCCGCGCACAGGATCTCGCAGGGAATGCCGGTGCGCTGGGTGAAGTCCTCGGCCTGGCCCTCGATGGCCGCCGCGAGGCCGAAGTCGCGCAGGATGCCCGGGCGCAGCTCGCGGGTCACCCGGCTCACGGTCTCGATGCCCTCGTCCACCAGCTTGCCCAGCGAGCTCGCCCGCTGGGCCAGGGCTTCGGGGGGCGCGTCGAGCTTGCTGGCCAGCATCGCGATCTCGAACTTCATGGCCACCAGGTGGCCACCCAGCACGTCGTGCACGTCACGGGCGATGCGCTCGCGCTCCTCTTCCTTGACGTGTTGCAGGTGGTTCGACAGTTCGGCCAGCTGCCGCTGGGACTCGCGCAATTCGGCCTCGGTCTGCTTGCTCTGGGTGATGTTCCACATCACCCCCTCCCAGGCCATGCTGCCGCCGGGCAGCAGACGGGCGGACGCGCGCAGGTTGATCCACTTGACGCCGCCCCGCGGCGTGCATACGCGCCCTTCCCAGTTGATCCGGGCGCCAGGCTCCGCCGCACGGCCCAGTGCCTCGAAGAAGCTCTCCCGGTCTTCGGAGAGGAGCCGGCGGGTGAAGCCGTCGGCCTGGCTCGCCAGCTTGTCGGCCGTGACGCCGAGCAGCATCTCGCAGGCCTCGCTGGCGAAGGGGAACAGCAGTCCGCCGTCTGGGGCCCGCACCATCTGGAAGATCAGCCCGGGGGTGCTCGACGCCAGCGAGCGCAGCCGCGCCTCGTTTTCGCGCAGGGTGGCCTCGGCGGCGCGCCGGCTGTGGCGGTTCGCCGCCTCGCGCAGCTCGCGCTCGACCGCCGGCAGCAGGCGCTCCAGGTGATTCTTGTTGAGGTAGTCGTGGGCGCCGGCCCGCATCGCGGCGATGGCCTTGTCTTCCTCGATCTGGCCCGAGACGATGATGAAGGGGATGTCGCGGCCCAGGGCATTGACCAGGTTCAGGGCGGCCATCGCGTCGAAGCCCGGCATGCGGTGGTCGCAGAGGATCAGGTCCCAGGCCTGGGCGGTGAGCGCTGCGCGCATCTCCTCGCTCGAGCACACCTGGCGGCTCTGCACGTCGTAGCCGGCCAGGCGGAAGCGGCGCAGGAGCAGGAAGGCGTCGTCGTCGCTGTCCTCGATCAGCAGCACCGAGAGGGCGCGCGAGGCGCCCTGCCCGTCGCTGGCCGGCGCCGGGCCGCGGGTGCCGGCAGGGGTCTCAAGCGTGGGCGCCATGGCCTCCCCTGAGCTTGCCGAACAGGGTGACCGCGCCCAGGGTGATCGCCCCGGCGAGCACGCCGAACCCCGCATTCAGCGCCATTTCGGCGAGGCCCGCGAGGAAGCCCGAGCTGCCGGCCAGGGCGTCCTGGACGGCGTGGTGCAGGGGCCCGATGCCGTGCACGAGAATGCCCCCGCCCACCAGGAACATGGCCGCGGTGCCGGCCACCGACAGTCCCTTCATCAACCACGGCGCGGCCGTCAGGATGCCACCGCCGAGTGTCTGCAGCGCGCTGCTCGAGCGGCGGCTC
>JAGRFX010000255.1 GCA_020445805.1 Rhodocyclaceae bacterium | reverse complement strand
ACAGGGATCGCTGGTCCTACCCGTTGCTGGCCGACAACCTGCGGCGGTGGTCCGACAAGCCCGAAGCCGATTGTGCAGAGCTGTTCCGCCGAATGGTCTTCAACGCGGCCGTGACGAACAACGACGACCACCCACGCAACCATGCCTTGCTGCGCCGACAGAAAGGGTGGCGGCTTTCACCGGCCTACGACTTGGTGCCCGCGCCCGTGGTCAGCATCGAACGACGCGATCTCGCGTTGACCGTGGGGAGCTACGGCCGCACAGCCAGCATCTACAACCTGCTGTCCCAGGCGGGGCGGTTCGGTCTGTCCGCGGAAGAGGCGCGCCGGGAGATCGACAACATCGTCGCCATCGTCCGGCAATGGAGAGAGAGTTTCTTCGCCTGTGGTGTGTCCGCGCAAGACGTCGAGCACATCGCACCCGCAATCCTGCCGGAATGCTTTTTCTTTGAAAGGCAGCCCGATGCCTGAGCCAATGTCCATGCTCGTCGCCTTGGCACTCACCTTGGTGGCTGTGGGTGGACGTCAGAGGACCTTGGCAGACGGCCTTGCTTGCCGAGGGGGAGAGGGCGGTACATAATATGTTGTTATCCCATTGGGAAAACAGAAAGAATCTGTTTTTTTGTCAATGGGTTGGGTGTTGTGTTCTGTTTCCTTCACCCGCTCCATAGCGCCAGTCGGCACGCCAGGAGTTTTCCTGGACGTCCGCATTCTGATTTGCCGGCGGCCCAACCCCTGATGCCGAGCCCTCATGGTCAAACCAATGCCCCCCAAAGGCAGCGCACGCGCTGAAGCGCTGAGCAACGCGGAAATCGAGAAGGCCACGCGCTTTCTGGCAGTGGGCGACATTCCCAGGGCGGCTGCCGTACTTGACGAGCTTCAGCGCAAGGTCCAGGGCGACCCGCGGCTCTACCTGCTGGCCATGCAGATTGCCGAGCTGTCTGGCCGCCCGGAGGCGGCACTCGAAGCCGCTCAATTGGCGGTCAAGTCCGCCCCGAAGTGGCCAATTGCCGCCATGGAACTCGCGATGTGCCTGGGTCGCCAAAACCGCTTTCAAGAGGCGGTCATGGAGGCTGAACGCGCCATTTCGCTGGCGCCTGACGACCCCCACCTGCGGAATGGCATTGTCCAGATCGCGCATCGCTCCGGACTCGTGGCGATTGCGGTCAAGCATCTGCACCGCCTGATCGAGCTGACGCATCCGGCCAACGATCGCTTCAAGGCGATGCTTGCGCGCAACCTGACCGCACTCGGACGCCCTTCGGAGGCGCTGCCCATCTTCAGCGAGTTGATCGCTGCCAAGCCCAACGACTCGAGCCTGCGGGAGGGCCGTGCCCTGGCGGCACAGGCGGCGGGCGACGCCGCACTGGCTTGCGGTGACTGGTCATTCCTGTGCGAACAGGACCCTGACAACGAAGGATTCCGTTTCGCCCTGGCGGCAGCGCAGGGCAACCCGCCTGCGACGCGCCCTGCGGCGGTAATGCGCGTCCTTTTCGATGAGATGGCTGAGGTCTACGACCAGCGGATGGTCCGGCAACTGGGCTACCAGCTGCCCAAGGTCGTCGCCGACTGGATCCTGTCTGAACACCCCGACCGCAAGTTGAACATCCTCGACATCGGCTGCGGGACCGGACTGCTGGGGGTCTGCCTGGGGCGTCTCGATGGCGCCCTGATCGGCGTCGACATTTCGCCCCGCATGATCGAGCAGGCCCATCGTCATGGCCTCTATGATCGCTTCCACACTGTCGACCTGCTCGACGCGCTGCGCGACACGCCGGCTGACACCTTCGACCTGGTCGCGGCCCTCGATGTGTTCAGCTACGTCGGCGACCTGACTCAGGCCGTATTGGACGCGGCCCGTATCCTCAAGGCCGACGGTACCCTGGTGCTCTCGTGTGAGCGAACTGGTGAGGGCGAACCTCCGCTCACCCTGCGCGCCAATGGTCGCTATGCCCATCAGCAGACTGCCGTCCAGGTCGCGCTGGAGGTCGCTGGCTTCAGCTCGGTAAGCGTTCGGGACTGCGTGCTCCACAAGGAGCAGGGTCAGCCGGTCGACGGGTTCTGGATCGTCGCACGCAAGGCGTAAGGCCAGAACATCGGGTTCAAGGCGCCAGCAGGGCTGCCACAAACTGCGCCGGCTGCTCGAACGGTGCAAGATGACCGGCCCCGGGCAGGACGACATACCGCCCGTGCGGCAGGCGCGAGGCCATCGCCCGCATTACGGCGGGGCGAGCGATCCGGTCTGACTCGCCGGCGATGCACGTCACCGGCAGATCGAGTTGAGCCAGCGCATGCCGCCGGTCAAAATTCACCAGCGCAGTCATGGCAGCCCGATAGCATTCCGGTGGAATCGTGGCCATCAGCGCCTGATGTGATTCCTTCAGATCGGTCGCCGCCTGTAGGGCCATCATGTCCGGAATGACCGTGGACGCCAGCTCGGCCATCGTCGCTCCGTGGTTCAGTGGGCCCAGTCGGGTATCGAGAAACGCTTGCTGTGCCGCTCCATTCATGCCGCCGAAGCCGGGCGTCATACAAGCCAGCACGAGGCGCTCGAATCGATCGGGCGCCGTCAGCGCCGCCTCGAGTGCAATCATGCCACCGAGGCTGTGTCCGACCAGGATCGGCCTCAGAAGGCCTGCCGCGTCAGCTAGCCGGAGCAGTGCATCCACCCAGGCCGCAAAGCTGGACTCGGGCAATGCAGGGCTGCGCCCGTAGCCTGGCAGATCCCATGCAACAACCCGATGTCCTGCTGCCACCAGTGCGCCAAACATCGGACGCCATCCCTCTGCACCACCGGAGATGCCGTGAAGCAGGACGATCGCGGGGCCGGTCCCGGCCTCGGTCCAGTGGGGGAGGACTGTCATCGCCCGCGCCGCCGATGTGTTGCTCAGTCCCGCGGTGCGAGCCGGCGATAGGCGCCGGCATGGAACACCAGCGGCGGGCGCTCGCTCGAGCCGAAGCGCACCACTTCCGAAATGAACACGATGTGGTCGCCGCCCTCGTGGCGCAGGCCGTTGCGACATTCGAAGCGCGCGCAGCAGCCGTCCAGCAGCGGCACGCCCTCGATTCCGTCGGTGACCGAGAGCCCGGCGAACTTGTCCGGGTCGCGGGACGCGAAGCGGTTCGAGAGGTGGACCTGATCCTCGGCCAGGACATTGACCGCGAAGTGGGTGCAGGCCTCGAAGATGGGCCGCACCTTGGTCTGCACGCCGAGGCTCCAGACGATCAGCGGCGGCGCCAGGGACACCGAATTGAAGGAATTGACGGTCAGCCCGACGGGCTCGCCGCTCGCCGTGCGCGTGGTGACAACCGTGATGCCGGTGGCGAAGCAGCCGAGGGCATTGCGCAGTTCGCGGGTAAAGTGTGGGGAATGGGGGCTCATGTCGTGTCGGCTGGGACGGGAAGGTCCCGCCGCGATCGTCCGCTGCCGTTTCACGCATTATGGCCCGCCATGTCCTGCAGCGTCGAGCCACACGCATCGCCCACCCCCGCCGAACTTGAGGAAATCGCCCCCCATGCCGGATTTTGCAGACCGACTGATCGCCTGGCAGGCCCGCCACGGGCGCCACGACCTGCCCTGGCAGCAGAGTCGCGATCCTTACCGGGTCTGGCTGTCCGAGGTCATGCTCCAGCAGACCCAGGTGGACACGGTCATCCCGTTTTACGCCCGATTCCTCGAACGCTTTCCCGATGTCCGGGCGCTCGCCGCCGCGCGCCTGGATGAGGTCCTGGGGCTGTGGAGCGGCCTCGGCTACTACGCGCGGGCGCGCAATCTGCACGCCTGCGCAAGGCAGGTCGTCGACAATCAGGCGGGCGAGTTCCCGGGCAGCGTCGAGGCCCTGGCGCAATTGCCCGGCATCGGCCGCTCCACGGCCGCCGCCATCGCCACCTTCTGTTTCGGCGCTCGCGCCGCGATTCTCGATGGCAATGTGCGGCGCATCCTGTGCCGTCACTTCGGCATCGAAGGACACCCGGGCCAGGCTGCCGTACAGGAGCGCCTGTGGTTGCTGGCCGAGGCCGAACTGCCCGCCCGGGACGCGGACCGCTACATCCAGGCGCAGATGGATCTGGGCGCCACGCTGTGCACGCGGAGCCGGCCCGCCTGCACCCGCTGCCCGGTGTCCAAGACTTGCGCGGCCCTGGCGACCGGCCGCTGCGCCACCTTGCCCGAGGCGCGCCCCCGCAAGGCGAAGCCAACGCGACACCAGCACGTGGCGATCCTCCGCCGCGGGCACGAGGTGCTGCTCGAGCCCCGCCCGCCCGAAGGCCTGTGGGGCGGTCTGCTGACCCTGCCTGAAGTGGCCTCCCCCGCCGAACTGGGCCCTTGGCTGGCCCGGGACCACGGATTGGCGGTCGAGCGCTGGCGTGCGCTCGAACCGGTCCGCCACGCCTTCACGCACTTCACGCTGGAGATGCAGCCCCTGCTGGTGGAGGTCCGGAGCGCCGAAGGGAGCGCGAGCGGCACCCGACTCGCCAGCATCGCCCTCGACCGGCTCGATGGCGTGCCCTTGCCGGCCCCCGTGCGCCGCCTGCTGGCCTCGCCGGAGGTGCAGTTCCCAGGGTGAGCCCCCCGTCTAGGGGACGGCGTTCGGCAGCAGCTGATGCTGCCGGAGATAGGTCTGGATGATCTCGAGGCGGCTGACCACGTCGTCGAGCTCGAGCAGGGCCTGGCGTGCCTTGGTGGGGATCGGCAGCAGCTCGGAATAGCGGGCGCCGACCCAGGCCGCGTCATCGAGCCGGTAGGGCCGGGCCACCCGGTCGCCGAGCTCGCCGAGAATCCCGGTCAGCAGGGGGATCAGGTCGGCCTGGGCGTCCGGAATATCCTCGTGGGGCAGGTCGGGCAGCCACGACACCTCGCCCACCAGCAGGCCGTCGGGCTGGACCTCGTGGTCACGAATGCGGAAACGCCGCTCGCCACGGGTCACCAGGCTGAGGATGCCGGGCTCGCTCATGTCGCAGTCGTCGATGCGGGCTTCGGTCCCCACCAGGCAGGGCACCGCCGCGGCCCCCACCTCCTCGCCGGCCGCGATGGCACAGACGCCGAACGCCGCGCCCTCGCGAAGGCAGCGCGTGACCATGTCCATGTAGCGCGCCTCGAAGACGCGCAGGGGCAGCCGTCCCTCCGGGAAGAGCACGGTGTTGAGCGGAAAGAGGGGCAGTCGCTCGGTCATGGGCCTGGGCGGCGGCCCGAGGGCCGCAGCGGCTCAGTGGTTCAGGATCTGGCTCAGGAACAGCCGGGTCCGCTCGTTCTGCGGGTTGTTGAAGAACTCCTCCGGCGGGTTGCTTTCCACGATCTGTCCCCGGTCCATGAAGATGACCTTGTCGGCCACCGTCTTGGCGAAGCCCATCTCGTGGGTCACGCACATCATGGTCATGCCGGACTCGGCCAGCGAGATCATGGTGTCGAGCACCTCCTTGATCATCTCGGGGTCGAGGGCGGAGGTGGGCTCATCGAACAGCATGATGCGCGGGT
>JAGRFX010000254.1 GCA_020445805.1 Rhodocyclaceae bacterium | reverse complement strand
ATGAAGAGGGGCAGCAGGCTGTGGATCATCTCGGAGGAGATGTCCATCAGCAGGCTCACCAGGCCCAGGGCCCAGACGCCGGGCGGCATCTGTCGCAGCGCGGACGTGCGTGTCGTCATCGGTGGTCCTGTGGTGATCCGTTGGCTACCCTGCCTGCTCGAGCGAGAGACTACGCGATTCGGCGCTGACGACCCCCTGCGCGGCGGCATCGGGCACGTCAATGCGGGGGCCAGGCCCGAGCGAGCCCGCGGACCTACGGACGGGACCGCGACAGGGCCCGATACACCGCCGGGGCGGCGAGGGTCAGCACGATCACGCGCAGGGCGTGGCAGACCGTCACCAGGGGCACGCCGAGCTGCAGCACCTTGGCGGTGATGCACATCTCGGCCACGCCGCCCGGCGCGGCGGCGAGCACCAGGGTGGCCAGCGGGGCGCCGGAGAGGGGCGCCGCCACCAGCGCAAGGGCGAGCCCGAGCAGGATGGCCAGCAGGGACGAGCCCGCCGCCGCGGCCAGGAAGCGTGGGGCGCTGCGGAAGAAGCCGGGCGCGAAGCGGCAGCCGAGTGCGGTGCCGAGCAGCAGCTGGCCCCCATTGACCATCCAGGGTGGCAACGCCGACGGCGTCCAGCCCAGGGCGGTCATCAGCCCCACGCCCAGCAGCGGACCGAGCACCCAGGCGTTGCCGATGCGGGCCAGGCCCATCAGCCCGCAGCCACCCAGGCCGGCCAGCAGCAGGGCGGGCAGGCCCTCGGGGCGCACCTCGGCAGCCAGCGGCTGGAAGACGTCGCTGCCGTGGGCGCCCGAGAGCGTCAGCGCCACCGGCACCAGGGCCACCACCAGCAGCACGCGGATGGCGTGGGCAGCGGCGATCAGGTCCACTGCGCCGCCGAAGCGCTCGGCCACCACCGCCATCTCCGAGGCGCCGCCCGGCAGGGCGGCGAAGAAGGCCGTGGGCCGGTCCACCCGGCCAAAGCGGTAGGTGAGCCGGGCGCAGGCGACGCCGATGCCCACCGACGCAGCAGCGAAGCCACCTACGAGCGCCGCGTTGTCCACGATGAGGGCCACCACCTGGGGCGTGAAATAGAGGCCGAGCGCCGTGCCGATGGCCCATTGGCCGGCCTGTCGCCCTCCTGGCGGTGCGCGCAGCGGCAGGCCCCCGACGCGCAGCGCGGCGACCGTGAACAGGGGCCCCAGCATCCAGGGCAGGGGCACATGCAGGCGCCGCGCCGCCAGGGCCGCGAGGGTGGCGGCGAGGAGCGTCAGGCAATAGGGGAGCAGCAGACGCGCGAGGCGTCCGGCGTGAAGCAGGGTCGGCATGGGGGCGGGCGCTCAGGGCATGGGCGCGATGGTCTCGTGCCACTGGCGCAGGAAGTCGCGCCGCTTGAGCTTGTCGAGGTAGGTCAGCAGGCCGGTGCCGAGCGGGATCGGCCGGAAGGCGCCGCCCAGTTCCAGGTGCAGCTGCCGGGCGGCGTCATCGACCGGGATGTCGTCGCGCACCGAGAAGAAACCGGGGTTGGCGGTCAGCAGGCGCTGGCCCTCGGCGGACAGCAGATAGTCGAGCCACAGGCGGGCGGCGTGGGGGTGCTTCGCCAGGCGCGGGATGAATGCGACGCGGCTCATCACCAGCGTGTAGTCGCGCGGCAGCACCACGGCCAGCGACGGGTCCCGGTTGGCGCGCACCTGGGCATAGGAGCCGAGCAGGTTGTAGCCGATCAGCAGGCGGCCGGCGGCGATCTCGTCGAGCATCTCGCTGGTGTTGTCGAAGCTGCGCGTGCCGGTACGGCCGAAGGCCTCGGCCAGCCGCCAGAACACCACCGGGTTGGCGACCACGTCCTGGCTGTGGAGCAGGAAGCCCAGGCCGGAGCGGGACGGGTCGTAGGTGGCGATGCGCCCCTTGAACTGGTCGGGTGGATCGGCCAGCAGGCGCAGCAGGGCCGCGTGGCTGTCGGGCAGGGCGTCGCCTTTGATCCTCTGGCGGTTGTACACGATGGCCACCGGCTCGAAGGTGGTGGCGAAGGCCTCGTCCTTCCAGCGCGCCCACGCCGGCAGGGCCTCGGTTTCGCTGGACCGGTAGGGCTGCGCGTAGCCGTCGTTCACCAGCTTGATCTGCAGGTCCATGGCCGAACTCCAGACCACGTCGGGGCTTTCGCCCTGGGCGGCGCCCTCGACGATGCGCCGGTAGACGTCGGCAGAGCCCATGTCGTGGTACTCGACCTCGACCTCAGGGTGGCGGGCCGAGAAATCGTCGAGCACCGCCGCGACATAGCTGCGGTCGGTGGCGGCCAGGATCACCAGCCGGCCTTCCTGGCGGGCCTGCTCGGCATTGATCTCGGCGCGCGCCGGCACCGCCACCAGCAGGAGGCTTGCGAGCAACCGAATCGACAGCAAGCGGATCAAGGACACTGCGGCGCATCTCCCGGGCGAATCTTTGCCTCTCCAGCCCAATTGCGGCACGATTATCGCCCTCCCAAGCTTTCGATCCACTTTCACTGCGGTGCGACTACTTCTCGTCGAAGATCATGACTCGCTGGCCGAGTGGGTGTCCCGGGCACTCAGCGAGGCCGGCTATGCGGTGGACGTGATGAAGCGCGGCGACCACGCCGACCACGCGCTGCTCTCGCAACCCTACGACCTGGTGGTGCTCGACCTGTCGCTGCCCGGCCTCGACGGGCTCGAGGTGCTGCGGCGCATGCGGGCGCGCGACGCCACGGCCCACACGCCGGTGCTGGTGCTGACCGCCCGGGGTGCCATGGAGGATCGGGTCAAGGGCCTCAACCTGGGCGCCGACGACTACCTGCCCAAGCCCTTCGACCTGCCCGAGCTCGAGGCCCGCATCAAGGCCCTGCTGCGCCGGGCCGGCAACCTGCGTCCGACTGTCTCGATCGGCCGGCTGGCCTTCGATACGGCCTCCCGGCTGGCCTCGGTGGAGGGCGAGCCCCTGGCGCTGACACCCCGCGAACTGGCGGTGCTGGAGGCGCTGATCTCGCGCCAGGGCAAGCCGATCGCGCGGGAGGTGCTGTTCGAGAAGGTCTTCAACTTCGACGACGAAGCGCGGCCCGAGGCCATCGAGATCTACGTGCACCGCCTGCGCAAGAAGCTCGAAGGCACGGGCGCCTCGGTCAAGACCCTGCGCGGCCTCGGCTACCTGATCACCGAGGCGCCCGGCGGTGAGCCCCCGGGCTGAGGCCGGGCCGCACGCGATGCAGCTGCCCAGGCACAGCCTGCGCCGCCGTATCGCGGTCTGGCTGCTGCCGCCGCTGGCCCTGCTGGTGGCCATCAACGCGGCCCTGTCCTACTTCTCGGCCCTCGAGGCGGTGAACCGGGCCTACGACCGTTCGCTCGGCGCGTCGATCAAGGCCATCGCCGAAAGCACCTATTCGCTCGAGGGCACGATCGTGGTGAACATCCCGACCACCGCCTTCGAGATCTTCTCGGGCGACCTGCAGGAGCGGGTCTTCTACGCGGTGGTCGGGCCCGACGGCAGCGTCATCACCGGCTACGAGGACCTGCTGCCGGCCCGGGTGCCGGCCATCGAGGGCGGCGCGCTGCGGATCGCAGACACGGTCTATCACGGCCAGCCGGTGCGCCTGGGGCTGATGAAGAAGCGCCTCTACGACCCCGCCCTGGCCAACGGCGACAGCGCCACCATCGTCTTCGCCGAAACCACCGAGTCGCGGGTGGCGCTGGCGCGGGAGCTGTTCCTCGACAGCCTGCGCCGGCAGTCGCTGCTGGTGGCACTGGGCATCGTGCTGCTGCTTCTCGCCCTGGGCTCAGCCCTGCGACCGCTGGTGGCGCTGCGCCAGCAGGTGCTGGCGCGGTCCCCCGAGGACCTGACACCGATCCCGGCGGCCGGCATCCCGGCCGAGGTCAAGCCGCTGATCGACGCCATCAACCGTCACACCGAGCGCCTCTCCCGCCTGTTCGGGGCGCGCCGTCGCTTCCTGGCCGACGCCGCGCACCAAATCCGTACGCCGCTGGCGGTGCTCAGCACCCAGGCCGAGGTGGGCCTGCGCCAGCCCCAGACCGAGGGCACGCGCGAGGCCTTCCAGGCCATGCTGGCGACGGTGCGCAGCACGCGTCGCATGGCCGACCAGATGCTGGCCCTGTCCCAGGCCGAGAGCGCCGAGCTGACCCACGCGGTGGCGCCGCTGGATCTCGCCGAACTGGCCCGCGACACCACCGCCGAGCTGGCGCCCCTGGCCCTCCGGCGCGACATCGACCTGGCCTTCGAGCCCTCGGGGGCGGCGGCCATGCGCGGCGACCGGCCGATGCTGCGCGAGCTGATCGGCAACCTGGTTCACAACGCCATTCTCTACGGCCCGCCGGGCTCCGAGGTGGTGGTGGCGACCTCCGCCGATAGCGGCGAGCTGCGGTTGGCGGTGAGCGACCAGGGGCCCGGCATTCCCGCAGAGGAGCGCGACAAGGTCTTCCAGCGCTTCTATCGCATTCTCGGGCAGGGCGGTCCGGAGGGCAGCGGGCTGGGGCTGGCGATCGTTCGCGAGATTGCCGAGTTCCACCGGGGGACGGTGCGGCTGCTGGACGGGCCCGGGGGCCTGGGCCTGCGGGTGGAGGTGACGTTCCCGGCGGAGCAGGCACCCGCGGTGCCGGAAAAAGGGTGAGGCGGGGTGCTTTCGCACCCCGCCTCGGGCCGCGGCGGAGGGATGGCCGCCGCGGCGGACCGCAGGGCAGGGAGGAGACCGACCTGCGGGTGGGGGGAACTCAGGCCGGGTGTGCGGCCGTTGCCATCGGCCGATTGCGCAGGGCGGTGGCGATCCTCGGGCCGATCAGCATGGCGATCGCGGCAACCCACAGCCCGATCGACACCGGGCTCGAGAACAGGATGCCCAGCTCGCCGTTGCTGATCGACAGGGCGCGGCGCAGGTTCTGTTCCATCATGTCGCCGAGCACGAAGCCCAGGATGAAGGGCGCCATCGGAAAGTTCATGACCCGCAGCAGGTAGCCGACGCCGCCCAGCAGCGTGCCGAGGATCAGGTCGAAGGTGGTGCCATGGACCGCATACACCCCGACCAGCGAGATCGCGGCCACCCCCGGCACCAGCAGCCAGTTCGGCAGCGCCAGAAAGCGGACGAAGAGCCGGATCGCCAGGATGTTCATGAGCAGCAGCATCACGCTGGCGATGGCCAGCGAGGCGATCAGGGCCCAGACGATCACCGGCTGGTCCTGGAACAGGGTCGGGCCCGGGGTGATGTTGTAGAGGGTCAGTGCGCCGATCATCACCGCCGTGGTGCCCGAGCCCGGCACGCCGAGGGTCAGCATGGGGATCAGCGAGCCGTAGGCCGAGGCGTTGTTGGCGGCCTCCGGCGCCACCACGCCGCGGGGGTCGCCCTCGCCGAACTGATGCCCTTCGCCGGCCATGCGCCGCTCGGAGGCGTAGCACATGGCCGAGGCGATCGAGGCGCCCGCGCCGGGCAGCACCCCGACGAAGAAGCCGGTGATCGAGCAGCGCAGCATGGTCCAGCGCACCTGCATCAGCTCCCG
>JAGRFX010000253.1 GCA_020445805.1 Rhodocyclaceae bacterium | reverse complement strand
ACCACATGCCCCAGCCCCCCGCCACCCGAATTACTTGCCCTTCCCCTGCCAGGAGCGCAAGGCGCTGACCGCCGCTTCGGCCTGCTTTCGCGTGCCGTAGGTAATGGTGAGAAGACACTGCGTCGGCACCGGAATGCGCCGCCCCGCCTCATAGCGGCTGCCGCCGGACTGGGTCACGCCGATGGGTCCCCAGAACTCCGATTGATTGAGCCCCAGTTTGCCGCGGATCGTACGGACCGCGTCGCCCGTGGCGAAGGCAATCCGTGGTTGCTTGCGTGCTTGCGTCATGCCCGTCCCGCCCCACCAAAAGCGAGGCCGGAACGCCCATCATTGCTGCGCGCCCGGCCCGTCGCCCAATACGGACCATTTGGTTTCATCCGCTTGGATCGCATATGTCACTCCCTCGAGTCATTTTCAACGCCCGAAGTGTGCCGGAGTGTTACATCATCAGGATATTAGACAAACGATATATATCCGTGACTTGGGTCGCACTGAAGCTCAGGACACGGCCGACCCGATACCGCCGGCGGATCCGTCAGCCCGCCGCCCCAGGCCCCTGTCGATGACGCCTCGACCGCCCGGGGCCCGCGACATCAGAACGCGGCGCGCCTGGCGCCCAGCCCGATCAGGACACGAAATACCAGGGCGAAGATGAGCAGGCCGATCACGACGGGATGAGTGAGGGTGTCCCAGGCCAGGAACAGCAGCCGCAACAAGGTCGCGCGCGCTTCGGGATCCTGCTCGGACGCACGTCCCGGCCCCCCCATATATTGCGTCGGCCGCCCTTCGCGTCCCCCGACAGACTCGGCACTGACGGCGGTGAAATCACCCAGCATCTGTGCCGTGGGATCTCCCCGCCTGGCCGTGCTGAAGCCGAGCAGGCTGAAAATGATCTTCCCGTCCGGCCCGACTTCGGCGTTCGCCACCGAGAGGGCCACCTGGGTCAGGCTTTCCCGGACATCCTGCAGGCGGGCGTCCATCTGAGCGTCTTCGACGGACTGCTCGGACGGCGCCTCGTGCTCGAAACCGTGCAGCCCCGACGGTGTCGTGGCGAGCATCTGGGCATCCCGCTCGCTGTTCCTGCCCACCGGCGGGCGCTTGCCTGCCGGCCAGCCCGATTCGGGGCGCTCGCTGCCGTTGGCGAGGGCGCGCGTTCGAAGCTCGGAGACGGTCAGGGACGCGGCCGTCTGGGCCGACAGGAGCCGTGCCTCGAGCCCCAGCACACCGGGCTCGCTCAGCGCGTCGGACGCACGCGCCCACTCCGGAACCGCCGCCGGGGGTGGGTGGTACTCGACCGGCATGGCCACAGCGCGAGACACCGACGCAATGGCGATGCTCGCGAGCGCGATCTGAAACACGAATGTCCGCATGGTAGGACACTCTTAGCAATCACTACGCCAGCGGAGATTTCGTATTTGTTTCAGAAGCTTGCAACACCAGGGGTGCCGCAGGCATCTGCAACTGTAAAGCCTGCCGACACGCCTGCGAACTGCGGACGGTCGGGCGCCCGGACCTTGGGGGTACGCGGGCGGGCCGATGCGGCGAAGCGGATCAGCCGAAGCGACCGGTAATGTAGTCCTCGGTCAGCTGATGCTGGGGCTTGACGAAGATTTGGTCGGTATCGCCCACCTCGATCAGGTCACCCAGATGGAAATAGGCCGTCCGCTGCGAGACGCGTGCCGCCTGCTGCATCGAGTGCGTCACGATGCAGATGGAGAACTGCCGCCGCAATTCGTCGATCAGCTGCTCGATCTTGGCCGTCGAGATGGGGTCGAGCGCGGAGCACGGCTCGTCCATCAGGATGACTTCGGGCTGGATGGCGATGGCCCTGGCGATGCAGAGGCGCTGCTGCTGCCCACCGGAAAGGCCCGTGCCGGGATCGTTCAGGCGGTCCTTCACCTCTTCCCACAGGTTGGCCTTCTGGAGACTGGTGACGACCACTTCCTCGAGTTCCGCCCGCGTCTGGACCAGCCCGTGGATACGCGGCCCGAACGCCACATTCTCGAAGATCGACTTGGGGAAGGTTAAGGGATTGGGCTTCTGGAAGACCATGCCCACGCGTGCGCGCAGCGGCACCACATCGACTTCCGGCGCCATGATGTCCTTGCCGTCGAGCAGGATCTCGCCGGTCACGCGACAGCTGGCCACCGTATCGTTCATCCGGTTCAGGCAGCGCAGGAAGGTGCTCTTGCCGCAGCCGGAGGGGCCGATCATGGCCAGGACCTCGTTCTTGCCCACATCGAGGCTGACGTCGTGGATCGCGTGCTTGTCACCATAGTGCACGTTGACCTTGGTGCACCGCATGCGCGGCACCTCCACACGGATCTCGCCGACCGTGCCGCGATGCGCACGGTCATAGGTACCGCCGCCGAGGTCGGCCCCGACCGCTCGGTGGGAAGGACCTCCACTCGCCATCAGGTGACTCGCCTGGGCTTCCATCTTCGACTCCGGATATCGTTCATTCATCGGCTTGGGCTCACCAGCGGCGCTCGAAGCGTCGGCGCAGCAAGACGGCCACGGCATTCATCGTGGCCAGGAACAGCAGCAACACCAGGATCGCGGCCGAGGTCTTCTCGACGTAGGCGCGTTCGGGGCTGTCCGCCCAAAGGTAGATCTGGACCGGCAGCACCGTCGAGGGGTCGAAAACGCCATTCGGCACGTCGGCGATAAAGGCCACCATGCCGATCATCAGCAGAGGGGCCGTCTCGCCCAGCGCCTGGGCCATGCCGATGATGGTGCCGGTCAGCATGCCCGGCATGGCCAGCGGCAGCACATGGTACATGACCGCCTGCATCGGAGAGGCACCGACCCCCAGGGCGCCTTCCCGGATCGACGGCGGCACCGACTTGAGCGAGGCCCGACTGGCGATGATGATCGTGGGCAGGGTCATCAGCGTCAGCACCAGGCCACCGACCAGCGGCGCCGAACGCGGCAGGGTGAAGAAGTTGATGAACACGGCCAGGCCGAGCAGACCGAACACGATCGACGGGACGGCCGCCAGGTTGTTGATGTTCACCTCGATCAGATCCGTCCAGCGGTTCTTGGGCGCGAACTCCTCCAGGTACACCGCGGCCGCGACGGCCAGCGGGAACGACAGCGCGAGCGTCACCACCAGGGTGAAGACCGATCCCATGAGCGCTCCGCGGATGCCCGCAAGCTCCGGATCACGGGAATCGCCATTGGCGAAGAAGTCGAGGTTGAATACCCGCTCGAGCCGCCCGTCCGCCTGCAACTGGTCAATCCAGCCCAGCTGATTGTCCTTGATGCGACGGTCCGCTTCCGCACCATCACGGTCGATGTGCCCCTTCATCAGCATGTCCACGTCGTCATCGGCGGCCACGGACAGGGACACGGTCGTGCCGATCAGCTGGGGATTGGCCAGCACCCGGTCACGCAGGTCGAAGGCCGCGCCGTTGCTGATCAGGCCATAGAGCGCGAAGCGGTCGCGACGTCCCGTCACGTCGGGGAACATGTCGCGCAGGGTCGCCTTGATGAGCCCGCCGTAGTCGGCCGCCCGCAGGACCTCCGGATCCCGACTGCCCTGGGGATCGATGACGGACGCGTCGAGCGTCACGTCGAGGGTCACGCGGGTCTGCCAGAACGCCGTGTAGCCATTGCTGACGATGCTCACGAATAGCACCACGAGGAAGGTCAGGCCCAGCGCAACCGCACAGCGCCCATACCACTGGAAGCGCTTCTCGGCGGCACGGCGCCGCTTCATGCCGGCTTCCACGCGGGCGAACATCTTGTCCTCCGCGCTGGCGAAATTCGTCTCACTCATACTGTTCCCGATACTTGCGCACGATGTAGAGCGCAAACACGTTGAGCACCAGGGTCACGAAGAAGAGCAGCAGCCCGAGGGCGAAGGCCGCCAGGGTCTTGGGGCTGTCGAACTCCTGATCGCCCACCAGCAGGGTCACGATCTGCACGGTGACCGTCGTGACTGCCTCAAACGGGTTTGCCGTGAGTTTGGCGGCCAGACCGGCGGCCATCACCACAATCATGGTCTCCCCGATGGCCCGCGAGACCGCCAGCAGCACGGCACCGACGATGCCGGGCAATGCCGCCGGGAAAATGACACGGCGGATCGTCTCGGACTGGGTGGCCCCCATGCCGTAGGCACCGTCACGCAGCGACTGGGGCACGGCGTTGATCACGTCATCCGACAGGGACGACACGAACGGAATGATCATGACGCCCATCACCAGGCCCGCGGCCATTGCGCTTTCGGACGCGATATCGAGGCCGAAGAGGGCCCCCGAGTCGCGAATGAAGGGCGCCACCATCAGGGCCGCGAAGAATCCGTACACCACGGTCGGGATACCTGCCAGCACTTCGAGCAGCGGCTTGGCAATCGAGCGCATGCGTGCGCTGGCATATTCGGCCAGATAGATCGCCGACATCAGACCGATCGGCACGGCGACAACCATGGCGATCAGCGTGATCAGCATCGTCCCCGCGAACAGGGGCACGGCACCGAAGGCTCCGGAGGAGCCGGCCTGGTCTGCCCGGATCGCGATTTGCGGACTCCAGTCCAGGCCGAACAGGAAGTCCGTAACCGGGACGGCGTGAAAAAAGCGAATGGACTCGAACAGCACGGACAGCACGATGCCGACCGTCGTCAGGATGGCGATCGTCGAGCATCCGATCAGGACCCACATCACCGTCCGCTCGACCGCATTGCGGGAGCGGTACTCGGGGCGGATGCGGCTGTAGCCAAACCAGGCGCCCGCCGCGGCGAGCCCGAGGGCCGTCGTGAAGAGCGCAAAACCGCTGGTGCCCTGCAAGCTGCGGTAGCGGTCGGCCGCCGCGAGCACATCGGCGCTCGGCTGACTCGAGACGATATTGCCGGCAACGAGGTTTCGAATGTCGTTGAGCAGCAGGTTGAGGCGCGCCGGCTCGAGGCCGGAGAGATCGGGTGGCAACGCAGCGACCACCATGCCGGTAATCACGGAATCCTGCATCGCTAGCCAGATGGCCGTCACCGCGAGCGCCGGCAGGATCGACCAGAGGGCGGAATAGAGGCCGTAGTACGCGGGCAGCGAGTGCAGCGTACGGATGCGTCCGCCCGACACCGCAAAGGCCCGCTTGCGTCCGAAATGGTACGCGAGCGAACTGAGTGTCAGCAACAGGACGACGAGCAGGGCAGTCTGGTTCACCGAAGGTATTTCCAGGTTCTGTACGCGACGACGGGGCGGCGCCGGCAGGCGTCGCCCCGCAGCGGTCACCGGATTACTTCATCGCGGTGAGGTTGTTGGCGTCGCCGACCACCTTGGCATACTCGGCCTTGGGCAGCGGAATCAGACCGCGCTCGGCCAGATAGCCTTCCTGACCCATCGACTTGGTGCTGATGAATTCCGACATGTATTCCTTGATGCCCGGAATCACGCCCACGTGGGCCTTCTTGACGTAGAAGAACAGCGGACGGGAGACCGGGTAGGATCCGTCGGCGATCGTCTCGAACTCGGGGGCCACGTTCTCCACCTTGGCACCCTTGATCTTGTC
>JAGRFX010000252.1 GCA_020445805.1 Rhodocyclaceae bacterium | reverse complement strand
GAGGTCGCCATCTGTCGATCCAGGTGCCAGCCGACCACCCGGCGCGAGTACAGGTCGATCACCACCGCCAGATACACCCAGCCTTGCAGGGTCCAGATGTAAGTGATATCCGTTGTCCAGACCCGATCCTTGCCTGTCGGCTCGAAATCGCGGTTGAGCAGATTCTCGGCCACCGGCAGACCATGCCCGCTGTCGGTTGTCAGCACGAACCGCTTCTTCTTTCTGACGACCAAGTGCAATTGCTTCATCAGCTTACGCACCCGGTAGCGTCCGATCTGAAAGCCTTCTTTGCGCAGTTGCTTCATCATCTGACGGCTGCCCAGGCTCTGCCGGGATTCGGCGAACAATGCCTTCATCCGGTGACACAGCCGCCAGGTCTCGCTCTCGATGATCTCGCCGCCACGGCCGCACCAGGCGTAGTAGGCGCTGGTGCTGACCTGCATCACCCGGCACAGCGCCGTGACCGGGTAATCAGTCTGCTGCGACTGGACGAAGCCGTACTTCACTTCATTTCTTTCGCAAAGAAGGCGCTGGCCTTTTTTAGAATTTCTTTCTCCATCCGGAGCTCTTTCACTTCCCTTCGCAGCCTGGCCAACTCGGCCCGCTCATCGGCGTTCAGGCGCTCTCCCGCGGCCTCCTGCGCCAGCTCCTTCTTCCAGCGCCGCAGGTTGTTCTCGCTGACATCCACGGCGCGTGCCGCCTTCGCCACCGTATAACCCTGCTCGGTGATCAGGGCCACCGCATCCTTCTTGAACTCAGGCGTGAACCTGCGTCGCGTTCGTTCTATGGTCATGTCTCACCTCGATAGGCAGTTTTACCACCTTAGCGAGGTGTCCGGTCAGATCAGACCACAACAGTCGAAGGCAGTGGAAAAGCCAGTTTTGCCAGCTGGGGGGGGTAAGCTGCGTAACAATATCGGGTCAACGCAATGGGGAGAGGTGACGGCTATTACCAATTTGATAATCGACGTAGGGCTACCTGCGGGTGTTGCGCCCGGAACGACCGGCGTCCACACCTATACATTTCGAATGAATGGTTTCGCCAGTATTGACTACGATCCATATGCCCTCTATTTAGCAAGACTAGCAGGAGGGCCTCTAATGGCAACTCCTCAGATATTCAATATTGGTTTGAGGATGCGCAAATATTATAGCGATGCAAGTGGCAATCTCGCGACTGACTCGCTTGGTGGTGGTGGTATTGTGATTCTTGAGGAAGACCTACCAGCTTGCGATTCAGGCGGTTGTGCGATCAGTGATGGCGGTCCATATAATTATTTTTCCAGCAACCAGCTATTTACGATTGATGTTCCCGTTGTCTACGGCGAATCGCTGGTTCTGCAAATGTTTTTCAATCTGAGAAGCAACACAGACTCGAAATGGATTCGCCAGACATCGTCACCCTTTTTCGTATGGTACGAGGCCCAGTTCATGCAGGAAATGGAGGCTGACTACCTTAATAGTGTGGAACTGATCGGTATTGTCGACTCAGCTCATCCTGACGTTACCGTAGGCAGCATCAACTTCGATTTCAGCCCGCTGGTTGTAGCCGAGCCGCCAAGTGCTGTAGATCCCCCGTCACAGCCGGTGATCACCAAGACAGATTATGACGAAGGCGCAATCACCCTGTATGTGACGGTGAGTGACAATGGTGGAGCTGAACTCACGCAACTTGCTGCCCACTGTAGCGATGGCGCTACAACTGTTACCGCAACGAGCGATGCTTCGCCGATCCTAGTCACGGGACTGAACAAAGAGATCGCTTACACGTGCACAGTATCGGCGACCAATGCAGAGGGCTTAACTAGCGTTGAGTCTGTAGCGACCTATCCAATTACGCCCAAAAACACCCAGAATGGAGCAGTGATTGTTCCGCTGATTAACATCCTTCTAGGCGAATAGTCGTTTTATTTGTTAAATCGCGGAAATATTGAAAAATGATGTGGACGAGTGCGCGGCATGTATGTCTCAGAAGCGATGTATTGCGATAGCAGGGGACTATTTTTTATCAGCGGAATTGACCGGTTGCACCAGTTCCAGGGCCCTTTACTGCAAAGCGCCCTGAAAGCCGGTCGCCGTAGCCGGGGAACGGCCGCTCCTGGCCGGGAGCCCCCAGCCAGAAGCCGACCCAACGGCGGGGTCATTGTCAGCCGTCGAAACTCTGGCCAGCCATCGCCCGAGCGCGATGCTCCTGCGGGCTGATACCGCGAACACGCTTGAACGCAGTGCTCAGGGCGAACGGGGTGCTGTAGCCCAGCCTGTACGCAACCGTCCCGACCGTCGCCTCCGGCTCACAGAGCATGTCGGCGGCGAGGGCCAGGCGCCAGCTGGTCAGGAACTTCATCGGTGACTCACCGACGACGTCCTGGAAGCGGCGCGAGAGCGCTGCACGCGATAGGCCGACTTCCTCCGAGAGCTTGGCCAGCGTCCAGGGGTACGCCGGATCGTTGTGTATCGCCTGCAGCGCGCGACTGACGACGGGGTCGCTCTGAGCCCGGTACCACGTGGGCGACGCCGCCTCCGGTCGCGTGAACCAGGCGCGCAGGATGGCGATGAGCAGAAGGTCGATCAGGCGGTCGAGCACGGCGGCCTGGCCGGGCTCGTCCCTGGCCATCTCGTCGCAGAGTAACTCGACGAGCGGCGAGTGCCATGTGTCGTTCGAAAGCGACAGGACCGGTGGGATGGCGCGAAGCAAGCGGTCGCTGATATCGCTCGTGGACTCGTAGGCGCCGACCAGCATCAGCGTCGGACCTTCCGGATCGTTTCCCCAAGTCCGCACGCCGTGCATCATCTGATCCCTGAGTGACTCGCCCTCGAGGTTGCAGCAGCGCTGCCCGGGATGGATGACGACGTCGGGCTCGGTCGCCGGGTCGTCGGCGACGTTGTAGTGATCCGGAGCACGTGTCACGGCGACGTCCCCCACGTCGAGTCGGACTGGGTTGCCGGCGTCGGGCACGATCCACGCATGCCCGCGCACCACCGCCAACACCGTGATCGGCGACTCGGCGAGGATCCGCAGTGACCACGGCGGTGTCATCACGGTGCGCAGCGCGAAGGCGCCACGCGCGCGCGGACTGTCGAGCAAGCCACCGAAGCTGTCCATGGGTACGAAGTCTAGCGGCTGGACGATTGGATATGGAACTGAGCATCCCAGCGATGGCCCACGAGACGGCATCGTCCGACACTGCTTGCATGGCCGAGCGCGACTCGGTCAAGAAGCAACAAGGCAACCGTTGGGAGGGTGTCATGCAAGAGACGAAGCGTGTTGGGACTGTTCTGGTAATTGGTGCGAGCGGTAAAACCGGCCGGCGGGTCACCGATCGGTTGATTGCAGCGGGGCGCCGAGTCCGGCCCGTGTCGCGTTCGACCACCCCACGCTTCGACTGGCAGGACGACACCACTTGGGCGGCCGCGCTCGATGGCGTCGAGGCCGCCTACATCACCTACTTCCCGGACCTGGCACTTCCCGGCGCGGCGGAGACCGTTGACGCCTTCACTCACCTGGCCGTCGAGCGCGGCGTGCGCCGGCTGGTCCTGCTCTCCGGCCGCGGCGAGGAAGGTGCCCGGAAAGCGGAGCGCTACCTGCAGGATTCCGGCGCTGACTGGACGGTGGTGCGCTGTGCGTTCTTCAACCAGAACTTCGACGAAAACTTCGCCGACTCCATCCGCAACGGCGTGCTGGCGATGCCTGCGGGCGACACCGCCGAGCCTTTCGTAGACGCAGATGATATCGCCGACGTGGTCGTCGCCGCCCTGACGGACGATAGCCACATCGGACAGCTCTACGAACTGACCGGACCGCGCCTGCTGACCCTTGCCCAGGCCGCCGAAGCGTTGAGCGCGGCCATGGGTCGCGAGGTCCGCTACGTACCGGTGAGCGCTGAGGAGTTCGGCGCCGAACTGGGCGCACACGGGATGCCCGAGCAGGACGCGATACACCTCGCGGAACTGCTCTCCGAAGTGCTCGACGGCCGCAGTGCCCATCTGTGTGACGGCGTACAGCGTGCGCTGGGACGGGCACCGCGCGACTTCGCGGAATACGCCCAGGACGCTGCCGCAGCGGGCGCTTGGAATGTCGGGGAGGCGATATCGAACAAGCACGCCGTACCCGCCTCGAGCGATCACATCGTCGTCACTGAACCGGTCGCCGGGCGAGAGTTCCGGCACGGAACCGGGTTCCACGCGCTGGGATTCGACCACAAGCGGTTCGAGGGGCTGATGGACCCGCTCGTCATGGTCGACCACTTCACCATGACCGAGCCCACCTTTGGCCCGCATCCCCACGCCGGCATGTCCGCGGTCTCGGTTCTCTTCGAGGACAGCGAAGGGCAGTTCCACAACCGCGACTCGCTCGGGAACGACATCGAGCTGGGGCCAGGCGATCTCTACTGGCTCAAGGCTGGCGGGGGTGCGGTTCACGACGAGCGGCCGCGCTCCGGTGCACGGACTCACGCCCTGCAGATCTTCGTGAACCTGCCGGCTCGCATGAAGCACGACACACCCGAAGCGCTCCACGTTCGAGCCTCTCAAATGCCGGTGCTCGAAGGAGAGGGCTACCGTGCCCGCGTCGCGCTCGGCGAGAGCAACGGTGTTCGTGGCGTTCAATCCCCGGCGTTGCCGCTCACGATCCTGGACATCCAACTCGAGGCGGACGGCCGCTTCTCGCACGCCGTGCCCTCCGGTCACAACGCGTGGCTCCATGCGTTGCGCGGTCGAGTCGAGATCGACACCGGCCGAACGATGATCTCGCTCTCCGAAGGCAGCGCCATCGCGATGCGGACGGCGTCCGAAGAGGTCTCGCTCGAGCTTCGTAGCACGGGCGGCGCCAAAGCCGCTCTTCTACAGGGGGAGCCGCTGCGCGAAGGTATCGTCCAGCAGGGCCCCTTCGTGATGAACACCGTCGAGGAGTTGAACGCCGTCGAGGAGGCATACGCGGCGGGAAGAATCGGCTCGATCGCGTGAGCGTGTGTTGTTGGGGAGGTCTGGGTCCAGACCTCCTCGATGGCAGCAAGGACGCGTTCGGCACGACTAGTGGGCCCACCTCCCCTCACCGCCCGATCTGGGCCATGATCACACTCGCGTTGGGGTAAGCGGTCGGTTCGGCACCAACATCGGAGGTCTCTTGCACGATATCGAATGGCTGATCATTGCCTACTTTGTATTTGAACTCATCGGCCTGGCAATGGCGGGCCGCGCCGTGATGACGGCACGCACGCCGCAGGGCGCGATCGCCTGGGCCATCTCGCTGGTCGCATTCCCTTTGCTCTCAGTACCGCTTTACCTCGTGTTCGGCAGGCGAAGACTGGAACGCAATGTCGCGGCACGCCGAACCGTGGTCAACGCCATCGAGCTGGTACTTGCTGAACTCGAACAACGTGCCTCGACGCATGACTCGGAAACTTCCGAGCTACGGAAAGGATACCTGGGGCCACTTGCCCGGCTTACCCGGTTTCCGATCGTCGGCGGCAACGATGCGCAGCTGCTGATCGACGGCGAGGCGACCTTCGAAGCC
>JAGRFX010000251.1 GCA_020445805.1 Rhodocyclaceae bacterium | reverse complement strand
CGGCTCGACGCCGGCGTGCAGGTTCTCCAGCATCAGCATCAGCTCCGAGACCGCGAACAGGCCGATCACCACCACGATGAACGGGATGCCGTCGGAGAGGTGCAGCAGGTCGAAGGTGTAGCGATAGACGCCGCTGTTGGCGTCGATGCCGACCGTGGACAGCATCAGGCCCAGCAGCACGCAGACCAGGGCCTTGACCAGCGAGTCGCCCACCAGGCCGCCGAGGCAGGAGAGGGCCAGCAACATCAGCGCGAAGTACTCCGCTGGCCCGAAGGCCAGGGCCCACTCGGCCAGCAGCGGGGCGAAGGCGACGATGCCGACCACGGCCACCATGGAGCCCGCGAAGGAGGCGATGGCCGAGAGCGACAATGCCGGGCCGGCCAGGCCCTTCCTGGCCATGGGGTAGCCGTCCAGGGTGGTCATCACGGCGCCGGCGTCGCCGGGCACGTTGAGCAGGATCGCCGAGATGCGCCCGCCGACCTCGCAGCCTGCATAGACCGCGGCCAGCAGGATCAGCGCCGACTCGGGCGGCAGTTTCATGGCGTAGGCGATCGGCAGCAGGATCGCCACGCCGTTGATCGGCCCCAGCCCGGGCAGCAGGCCGATCACGGTGCCGAGGAAGGCGCCAATGGCGGCAATGGCCAGGTTGGTGGGGGTCCCGGCGACGGCCAGGCCGTCGAGCAGATGCATCAGGGTTTCCATGGCCTACCCCAGCAGCGGCTTGAGCCAGTAGCCGGCGGGCAGCGCCACGTCGAGCACCCGGTCGAACAGGATGAAGAGGGAAACCCCCATCACGGCACCGCCGATGGAGGCCTGTTTCCAGCTGGCCCCGAAGAGGCGCGCCAGCGGCAGGCACATCAGCAGGGTGGCGAGGATGAAGCCGAGCTTGTCGAAGAGCAGGGCGTACAGCAGCACGATGCCGAACAGGGCGCCGACCCGCAGCAGCACGGCCGGTGGCGCCCAGGGGGTGGCGGCGCGCCTGCTGAAGATCAGCGCGATGCCGCACAGGCCGAGCAGCGCGAAGACCAGCAGCGGGAAGGCCCGCGGGCCGACCGGTTCGTAGGAGATCGGGGCCTTCAGGTCCCAACCGATGAAGATGCCTGCGGCGGCGAGCGCCAGCAGGGCGAGGCCGAAGATGCGTTCGCTCATGTCTCTCTCCCGGTGCGCCGGCTCCCCGCGTGGCGGGGGCCGGCTTTCTCGGATGGCTTTCGTGCGTCGGTGGCGGCGCCTCAGTTGGCGCCGAGGCCGAATTCCCGGGCCAGCTCGCCGTAGTGGGTGACGCGCTCCTTGACGTAGGCGTCGAGCTTCTCGCCGGTCAGGTCGAAGGGGAACAGGCCCTGGCTGGCGCGCAGCTTGGCGAACGCTTCGCTCGCCAGCAGCTTGTCGAAGGTGCCGACCCACCAGTCGAATTCGGCCTTGGCCACCTTCGGGCCCATGTAGTAGCCGCGGATGATCGGCCACTCCACGTCGTAGCCCTGCTCCTTGGCGGTCGGGATGCCCGACAGCTCGCCCGGCAGGCGCTGGTCGGACAGAATGCCGAGCACCCGCACCTTGCCGCCCTTGAGGTGGGCCGCCACTTCGGAGGCGTCGCCGGAATAGACCTGCACGTGGCCGCCCTGCAGCGACGTCATGGCCTCGCCGCCGCCCTCGAAGGCCACGTAGCGCATGCGCCGGAAGTCGACCCCCGCGGCCTTGGCCACCAGGGCGGACTTCATCCAGTCCTGGCTGCCCACCGAGCCGCCGGCGCCGAAGACCACCTGGGTCGGGTCGCTCTTGAGGGCGGCCATCAGATCCTTGAGGTCCTTGAAGGGGGAATCGGCGCGCACGATGATGGCGCCGTAGTCGGCCCCGACCGCGGCCAGCCAATGGACGTCATCGACGGTGTAGCGACCGAACTTGCCGATCGCCAGGTTTAGCAGCGAGCCACCGGAAAAGGCGACGATGGTGCCGCCCTCGTCGGGGCGCTGGGCGATCACGGTGTTGTAGGCCACCGCACCGATGCCGCCCGGCATGTAGGTGACCCGCATCGGCGATTCGAGCATGTTGCCGTTCTGCAGGCCGCCCTGGGCCAGCTTGCAGGTCAGGTCGAAGCCACCGCCCGGCTTGGCCGGGGCGATGCACTCGGGTTTTTCAGGGGCGGCCTGGGCAAGGCCCAGGGCCAGGGTGGCGGCAATCGCGAACAGGGAATGCTTGAACATCGTGGTCTCCTCCGACTTTGTCTGGACTGGGACCGACGCGCTGCCGGTCACCGTGGGGCGGACGATACGGAGAAGGGCTTTCGGATTCCTTTCGATAGGCTTGCCGGCGCAGCACGTCGGCGTTCAGGCGGAGGGTGACGCGATCCGGGCGGCCGTGCCGGGGGCGAAGGACAGGGTTCGCTGGGGGTAGGGGATGGTGATGCCGTCCGCGTCGAAGCGCAGCTTGATGGCACGCAGCAGCTCGCCCTCGATGACGGCCGCGTCGGCGATGTTGCGGGCCCAGAACCAGGTGCTGAGGACCACGGCCGACTCGCCCAGCGCGCTCACCCGGGCGATGACCTCGGCGTCGCCGCGGGCGACCTCCGCCGGGCTGCGCCCGTCAATGCGGGCCGGGTTGGCGCGCACGATCTCCACCAGCAGGGCCAGAGCCGTGTCCACGTCGCTGTCGTAGCCGATTCCGACTTCGATCCGCCGCCGGACCCGCGTGTCGGTATGGTGGAAATTAACGACCGCGTTGCCGGTGATGATGGAGTTCGGAATCACGATGCGGTTGTTGTCCGGATCCCGCAGCACGATGTCGCGCAGGTTGATGTCCTCGACCACCCCGGTCATGCCATTGACCGAGATGCGGTCATTGAGTCGGAATGGACGAAAGATCACGATCAGCACGCCGCTCACCACGTTGCCCAGCACCTGCTGGGAGGCGAGGCCGGCCACGATGGTCAGCACCCCGGCGCCCGCCAGCACCGAGTGGCCCATGGTCTGCAACTCGGGAATCTGCACCAGGGCCCACCCGCAGCCGAGCCCGTAGGTCAGCACCAGCAGGCAGCGCCGGACGAAGCGCAGGCCGGTGGTGTCCTCCTCGCCGCGCTTCTCCGAGCGTGCGATCGCGCGGTCGATGGCGCGATCGAGGATCTTCGCGGCGATGAAGGTCGCGCAGAGGATCAGGGCGATCAGGGCGCCGGTCCTGACATCCATGGCCAGGGTCGATTCGAGTTCTTTCATGGGTGGTCGATTCCGCAGGGCATTGGGGGGCCGGGGTCGTCTACAGCTGGAAGGCCGCCAGCAGCACGAGGCCTTCGAGGGTCTGACGCAGGGCGCCCACCGGACGGGGGCGCCAGGGCTCGCAGCGCTGGCGAAGGGCCTCGACCCACTCGGACAGCCGGGTCACTTCGTCGGTACCGCGGAACAGGGTCATCAGCTCGAAGTTCAGCATCAGGCTGCGCAGGTCCAGGTTGGCGGAGCCGGCCAGCGCGAAGCGGTGGTCGATCAGCACCGCCTTGGCGTGCAGCATCGCGTCGGGCAGGCGCCACACGCGCACGCCCGCGGCGGACAGCCGGCGCAGGGAGCGGCTGCGGGCAATGTCGGCCAGTCGGTGGTTCGAACGGCGCGGCAGCACGATATCGACTGCGACCCCGCGCAGGGCCGCCAGCCGCAGCATGGTCTGCAGGACCTCGTCCGGCACGAAGTAGGGCGTGACCACCACGACGCGCTCGCGGGCATCCGCGATCAGCGACACCAGCAGGTCGTGCAGCACGTCCTGGGCCATGTCGGGGCCGGAGGGGATCGCCTGGACGCTGCTGCCCTGGTCGCTGGCCGGTGCCGGCGGCGGCAGGCCCTGCGACGGCGCCTCGCCACTGGCGAAGGACCAGTCGGCCTCGAAGAGGTGGCTGTAGCTGGCCACCGCCGGGCCGTCGAACTCGAAGCTCAGGTCCACCCAGCGGCTGAGGTGTTCAGGCGAGAGATAGTCCATTCCGATGTTGCGCCCGCCGCTCCAGGCGCGGCGCCCATCGATGAGGGCGATCTTGCGGTGATTGCGCAGGTTGGTGCGGCCGCGCAGGGGGCGATGGAGCACCGGCACGAACCAGGCGCTGCGCCCGCCCGCCTGGTGCAGGGCCCGCAGTCGACGTCGCGGCAGCAGGAAGGAGCCGACCCCATCCAGCAGAAGGCGCACCCGGACCCCGGCAGCGGCCCGCTCGGTGAGGATCTCCAGCACCTCCCGCCCCACCGCGTCGTCCGCCAGAATGAAGACACACAGGTCGATCGAAGTCCGGGAACCGCGCAGCAGGCCGCGAAGGGACTGCCAGGCCTCGTCGGCGTCGGCGTGGAAGCGCACCGCGTCCACCTGCGCGGGTGGTGGCAGCCCGCTGGCCTGCAGGAAGGGCCGCGTCGGATCGTCTTGGGGGCTGCCGGCTGGCCGGGCGGGCTCGAACAACAGCCGCGCCTTGCGCGCGTGGATCGCCGCCAGCTTGCGGGTGCCGAACGTCAGGTAGAGCGGAATGCCCAGGTAGGGCACCAACACCATGAACGCCAGCCAGGCCGCGGACGCGGCCGGACTGCGGTCCTGGCGAAGCATGCCGGCGATCAGGACCAGGGTCAGCAGCCCGCCCCCGATCAGCAGCACGTGGATGACCAGTGACCATTGCAGGACGTCGTGCCACATCCGGGATGCTCTCCACGCATTGCGCCGTGTGCAGGTCGAGAAGCTTACCGCCAGGAGGGCCAGCGACGCTCACATCGGCTCTGGCCAGTCAAGCAGGATCCTCCGCAATGCCCACCGGAGCGCGAACTTCCGAATGCTGGATGTTATGCATATAGACTTTTCTGAAAAGGTGGAATACGGTCCAAGTTTCCACTGGCAACGGCGGCTTGACTCAATGCTAGAGCGCACCCTATGCAGTCCTTGCATCCCCAACTGACTGGCTTTCTGGAAGGGCTCTGTGCGGCTTCTGTAACGTGCTACCCCGAGTACGGCATGTTCCTTTGCGGCCCATACTTCGGAGAGGAGATCCGCTCGCAGCCGTCACTCGCCAACAGCGCCGGCAAGCCGGAGCTTGAGAAGTTCTTCCTGTGCGCACTCTCCGACAGTTCAGCTGCGCGGCCGCAAGAAGCCACGTATGTCGTTGAGCGTTTTCTAGAGTACTTTCAACGGTTTCATCCAGACGCAAAACTCCATTTCGAAATTCCAGAGACGCGCGGTTGGTTTGACGGTCTCGAGGTCTGGCTAAACGCCCCGTCCGGCGCCGCGTACTTCTTCCTGGATTGGTCGGTGAGCTAGTCGAACGCGTAGGGCGCAATAACCGAAGGGCATTGCGCCGTCCTCCCCACCCGATTTCGCTCTTGCAAGCGATGCACCGCAGACGCAACGCCGACCCGACCCTCACCGCAAAGCCCACACTGCCGTGCTGATGATCGCGGCGTCCTTCAGGCATGTCTCGACGCTGTCGACAGGCGTGTTGTCCCGATGAGCGCTGTGGCGCAATGCCCTTCGGTTATTGCGCCCTACGTCCGCTGACCGGACAGAGCACCGCGATGACGGCGGCTCAG
>JAGRFX010000250.1 GCA_020445805.1 Rhodocyclaceae bacterium | reverse complement strand
TTGAGGTTGATCTGCGCGCCGCCCAGCTCCCGCGACCAGCGGGCCGCGTGGTATATCGGGCTGGGCCGGCAGACATAGTGCTTGAGCTCGTATTCGAACTCGGCCAGGAACTCCGGATCCTTGCGGCACGCCTCGTAGGCCTGGGAGAGCTCCTCGAGGGCGGGGATCAGGGTCTCGGCGACGAAGATGCCGCCGTAGGGACCGAAATGGCCCTGGGCATCGGGCAGGTTGTAGGGGGCATCAGCCATCTGCATCGCGAACTCCGGCAACGAATCGGGCAATCTTCGCCGCATCCTTGATCCCCTTGCGGGCTTCCACGCCGCTGGAGACGTCGACCGCTGCGGGCCGCACGCGGCGCACCGCCTCGCCCACGTTGGCCTCGTCGAGGCCGCCGGAGAGAATCAGCGGCCGCGCGAAGTCGGGCGGGATCAGGGACCAGTCAAAGACCATTCCGCCGCCACCGAAGCCCTCGACGAAGGCATCCACGAGCATGGCACGGGCGGACGGAAAACAAGCCGCGTAGTCTACCAGATCGAGGCCCGGCCGCATCCTGGCCGCCTTGATGTAGGGACGCCCGGGGGCGAGGCAATCGGCCTCGCGCTCGTCGCCGTGGAACTGCAGGAGCTGCAGCGGCACCTGGGCCAGGATGTCCCGGATGCGAGCCGGATCCTCATTCACGAACAGGCCCACCGGGGTCACGAAGGGGGCCAGCCCTGCGCACAGTTGCGCCGCCCGCTCCGGGCTCACATAGCGCGGGCTGGGCGGATAGAACACGAAGCCGATGGCGTCGGCACCGGCGGCCACGGCGGCCGCCACGTCCTCTTCACGGGTCAGGCCGCAGATCTTGATTCGGGTTCGTGCCACAGTGTCATTCGCCAGCGAAGAGAGGTCGCGAAATGATACGCCCTCGCTCCGGCAGCAACCATGCATCGGAATAGTCGACGCCGCACAGGTAAAGCCCGTCAGGGGAGAAGGTGGGCGCGGCCTGGCTGCGGTCGCGGGCGGCAAGCACCGAGGCGAGCCGACCCGCAGTCCAGGCACCCTTCCCCACATACACCAGGGCGCCGACCAGATTGCGGATCATGTGGTGCAGGAAGGCGTTGGCCTCGAACTCGAAGACGATCAGGTCCCCCCTGCGCGACAGCGCGACCCGCCGCATCTCGCGCACCGGCGATCTGGCCTGGCACGCCGCCGCGCGAAACGCCGAGAAATCGTGGGTTCCCACCAGGCCCTGGGCAGCCTGCGCCATGGCCTCCACATCAAGCGGGAGGTGATGCCACCCCACCCGGCCGGCGAGCAGCCCCGGCCGCACCGGGCGATTGAGGAGCAGGTAGCGATAGATGCGCGACTGGGCCCGGAAGCGCGCATGGAAGCCCTCGTCGACCGGCCGCGCCCACAGCACGGCGACCCCCTCCGGCAGGTGCGAATTCACACCGCGCACCCAGGCCTGATCGGGGCGCGCCACGGGGGCATCGAAGTGGGCCACCTGGACCGTGGCATGGACCCCGGTATCGGTGCGGCCGGCACAGACGGTCGCGACCCGTTCGGTGTCGGCAATCCGCCCCAGTGCGCGCTCCAGCGCATCCTGAACCGTGCGTCCATGGGGCTGCGTCTGCCAGCCCTCGAAGCCGCGTCCGTCGTATTCCAGCCCGATCGCTATGCGTTGACGATCTGCCATAGTCCCATTGCCAACAGAATGACCAGCAGCACGACGCCGTCGCGCCAGCCCATCGACCGCTGCGCCAGGGCGATTCGCTCGGGGTAGCTGCCAGGCAGGGGGCTCTCGAGCCAGTGTCGCCAGTCGGTCGACTCGCGATCGGCCACCAGATCCAGCACCAGGGCCAGCCGTACCGCCAGCCGCCCCGGGTCGCCCCCCAGCCAGGCCAGCGGCGCCGCCAGGGTGGCGATGGCGAGCACCAGTTCCGGCCTGGCCAGCCGCTCGAGCAGGATCGCGACCAGGGTGATCACGCAGAGCAGCTTGCCCAGGTGCAGCGCAGCGAGCGCCACGCCCTCGGCCGTCAGCGGCAGCCAGCCGGGCTCGGCCAGCAGGCGCCGGCCGGGCGTGAAACAGGCAAACAGCACCACAATGGCCAGCATCAGGTATCGGCTGCGCCGCAACAGCCGCATCGTGCGTTGCCTCGCCAGGCCCAGCGCGGCAATGCCCAGGCCCGCAGCCAGCACCGCCAGCGCCCACCCCGAGAGCAACTGCACGGCCAGCACGGCGAAGGCCCAAAGCAAGAGCGAGAGTGCGGGATGCACGATCCCGACTCCCGCTCGATCAGACGGAGGAAACGTCAATCAGAGGCGCGACATGACGACGCGCGCCTGCTCCTGCTGTTTCGTGCTGCCCTCGGCCAGGACCTCCTCGAGGAGTTCCCGCGCGCCGTCCTTGTCACCCATCTCCTCGTAGGCCCGCGCCAGTTCCAGCTTGGTGTCCACCTCGGGGTCGCCCGGGGCCTCGTCGGCCGAATCGGCCACCGCCTCTTCGGCAGGCGCGGCATCGGCCGGCGGGATCAGGGCGGTCGGGAGGTCTTCCTCGGACCCCTCGATGGCGAGCGTGGCGTTGCCGCCATCCTGCTCCTGGGCTTCCAGGTCGAGATTGATGGCCGAGATGTCGAGTGCCGTGGCATCCATGTCCGGCATCGCCGAATCGTCGGCCGGCTTTTCGAGATCGAAGTCGAAATCGAGGAGCGTGCCGTCGAAGCTGCTCTGCTCGAGGTCGGTCGCCATCTCCTCGTCCGGCACCGGGTTCGACACGGTCGCGCTCAGGTCGATGTCGTCGTCGCCGATGGTCGAGGTATCGATGGCCCCGCCCGAGCCGGTCGAAGGCGTCGTACCGCCGTCCAGATCGGTCGAAAAGTCGAGGCTCGCACCGACGTCCGACACGGCGTCGGTTGCCTCGACCGAGCCCAGCTCGACCGGTACGGCCAGGTCGTCCACAGGCGTGTCGAGGGCGTCGATATCGAAGTCGAGGGCGCTGTCCGCCAGGGAGATCGTGACATCTTCCGGCTCGCCGCCGGCGGCCGCTTCTGCGCTTTCCGGAACGATGGCCACCGTGGTGTCCGTACCCGACTGGTAGGCCGGCTGCGGTGCAGCGGTGGCCGTCGGGCCCTCGTCTTCGGCGAAGTCGAGATCGAACTCGAGCGTGGTCTCGCTGGCGTCCGCCAGCACCAGATCCTCGTCCTGGGCCTCCTGGACCGGCGCGATGATGGTCGAGTCGGAGGACTCGTCCGGCAGATCCAGGGACGGCAGCTCGACCGTGTCGTCACTGGCCGCGACGGCGGGCATGCCCCCGCCTTCGGTCGGCGGCGCCATGTCGAGCTTGAAGCTCGGCACTTCCGCCCGCGGCGCTTCGGCCTCTTCCGGCGCATCACCCAGATCGAGGTTGAAGTCCAGCGCACTCGTGGCCGACTGGGAGATACCTCCCGAGTCGGAGGCGGATTCGGCCGATTCGCCGAACTGGCTCAACTCGCCGGGCATGGCCCAGGTGTCCTTGAGCTGGGATGCGGACCCCTTGATTTCGTTGCTCTCGCTCGGCAGGCCGAAGTCGAGCGCAGACATTTCGTCCTGGCTCGGCGGGGTGGCTTCGACCGCCGGCACCTTCGCCACGGTGGGCTTGATGGACTCGCCGACCGCTGCGGCCGCCACGGCGGCCGCCGCCGCAGCCGCCTGACCACCCGTGGCCGAGTACAGCGGATTGTCGGGATCGATACCGCGGCCCATTTCGGCTGCGCGCGCCCAGTCGGCGCCCTGGCCGCCGGTACGCGAGTACAGCTCGGATGCGGTTGCCTCGAACTGGGCCGTGCTGTTGCGCTGGGCGTAGATCTCGAGCAGCTTCAGATGGACTGCGGTGCGCGAGGGGTCGGCCTTCAGGGCGTCGAGCAGAATTTCTTCCGCCTGGGCATCGCGACCGTAGGCCATGTACACATCGGCCTCGGCCACCGGATCGACGCCTTCGTCGGCGTCGATGGCCGACATGCCGGACTGGCTGAAGTCGGTCTGGATCACGCTCGACCCGGTGTCGACGCTCTGCCCGCCACTGGTGCCGAACACCGAGCCACCGCCCATCGACAGTTCCGACGGGGCACCCATGGCCAGCTGGGAAACGGCCTCATTGGTCTTGCGACGGCGCGAGGCGTAGGCGAGCCCGCCGATCAGGGCCAGGATGGCGGCACCCGCGCCCATGAGCAGGGTCGGGTTGCCGAACAGTTCGTCCGCGAAACTCGTCGACACCGGCTCCGGCAGGGGCGCGGGCGCCGGCGCGGATACCGGGGCGGGCGGCGGGGGCGGCGGAGGCGGTGGCTCCACGGCTTTGGGTGGTTCTGCGGGTGCGGGTGCGGGCTCGCTCGGGGCCGGAGCGGGGCTTGCTGCCACCGGCACGCTGGGCGCCGGCACCGGCGGCGGCGCCGCGTCCTTGGCGGCGGGCGCCGGGGGTTCCGCGGCCGGGGGCTTGACGGCAGGCGCCGGGGCCGGCACGACGGGTGCCTGGGCGGCTGGCGCCGTGGCCTGTTCGGCGCTGGCCTGGGCCGCGGCCATGCTGCCGCTCTTCAACTCGACCAGCTTCTGGAGTTCTGCAATATTGCGTTCGAGTTCGGCCAGGCGCTCGTTGGCGTCGTCCAGCGCGCGATCGCGGGCCGCCAGGTCTTCCTCCAGCATGCGCAGCCGGTCCTGGTTGCTGCCGGCAGCGGCCTCGACACCCTTCATCTCGGTACGCGAGACACGAACCTGGTCGCGGGCGTCGTCGCCGGGCTTCGGGGCTTCGGTGACGCGCGGCGCGATCCGCCCGCTGCTCTGCTGCTGGGCCTCGCCGGCATCGGTCGGCGCCTGGGTCCTGACCGTTTCCGCCAGGCGGGAGCGATAGGCGTTGAAATCGGCCGCCTGGGCAACCACCTCGCGGCGCGCCTCCTGCGGCGTGATCGCGCCGGCATCGCCCGCGCTGGGGATGCTCAGGATGCGACCGGCCTTGAGGCGGTTGATGTTGTTGCCGTCGAAAGCCTCGGGATTGCGGCGCAGCAGGGCGACCAGCATCTGCTCGAGGGAGACGCCCTGGGGCTTGTTGGCGTTGGCGATCTTGCTGAGGGTGTCGCCGCGCTGGACCTGATAGCTGTCCGACGGCGCGGCGGCCCTGGGCTGGGCTGGCGCCGCGGGCCGGGCGGACTGGGCCGGTGCGCGCGCGGCGGCAGGTGCCTGCGCTGCTGCCGGCACTTCCGGCGTCGCGACCGCGCTGACGGCCTTGGAGGGCGCTACGGCCGGGTCAAGAAGAAACGTGTATTCGCGGATCAGCTTGCCTGCGGCCCAGTTCAGCTCGACCACCATATCGACGAAGGGCTCGCTGACCGGTCGATCGCTGCTGAGCTTGAGGACCGCGGTACCGCCCCGGGGCTCGACCGCGACCCGGATCAGACTGATGACGGGCGCATACGGTACGTTGGCCTGCTGAAACACCGTTGGCGAGGCCATCTTGGCGGTCATCGACGAGATTTCGTCGGAATTCGCCTGGACCTCGATTTCGGCGTTCAGCGGCTGCCCGAGGGCACTGAGGACGTTGATGCGCCCCAATCCGGCCGCGTTGAGCGAAAGTGGAAGCGCTG
>JAGRFX010000249.1 GCA_020445805.1 Rhodocyclaceae bacterium | reverse complement strand
CTGATGGGCCTGCTGCGCGACGACGACACCCGCACGGCCACCAAGGTCCCGCTGCTGGGGGACATCCCGGGCATCGGCCGGCTGTTCACGAGCCAGTTCAACGATGCCAAGAAGACCGAGGTGGTGCTCCTCATCACACCCCACGTGGTGCGCAACCTGAACCGTCCCGATGCCGGCATCGCGAGCATCTGGAGCGGTACCGACGCGGTCCTGCGGGTCGCCCAGCCCCTCGCGCGCGGTCCGCTGGTGGCCGATGCCGCGACCCACGCCGGCGCGACCATCTCCGATGCCCCGGTGGCCGCAGGCGCGTCCGCGATGCCCGCGGAACGCGTGGCCGTGGCCGGACCCGCCCGCAGCGATGGCGTGAGCGGCATGAAGTTCGCGATCGGCCTCGGCGGGCGGGGCGTGGCCGCGCCCGCATCGGTAGCACCCGCCCTGGCGATGGCAGCCGATGCGGGCCCCGAGGCGGCTGGCGCTCCGGCGTCCACACGGCCGGCCCCTGGGTTGCCGCCGGTGCGCTACAGCTGGAAGGGGCCGGAGGCGATCCGGGTCGGAGAGACCTTCGACCTGGTGGTGCGCGCCGACAGCAGCCAGCCCCTGAACTCGACCTCGCTGCAGTTGCGTTTCGACCCGGCCCAGCTGGAGCTGGTCTCGGTGGATGAGGGCAGCCTGCTCAAGGGCGGTGGCGGCAGGACCGTCTTCCGCCAGCGGGCCTACCCGGCCGGTGGGCGCATCGCCGTGGGCGTGGCGCGGGAAGGCGAGGAGGGCGTCGCCGGGGCCGGCGATCTGCTGAGCCTGAAGCTCAAGGCGCGGATGCCGGTGGCGGCCGCGGAGGTGCACCTCATGAGCGTCGCGCCGATCGGGCCCGGCAAGGCCGTGCTGCCCGTGCAGGCGAGCGGCCCCTTCAAGGTGCAGGTGGCGCCATGAAGCACACGCGCGCGGATCGGGGTTTCACGCTGATCGAACTGGTCGTGACGGTGGCCATCGTGGGGGTGCTGGCCTCGGTTGCCCTGCCGATGGCGGAACTGGCGGTGCAGCGGACCCGCGAACAGGAACTCCACCACGCCCTGCGCGAGATCCGCGAGGCCCTGGATGCCTACAAGTACGCGGTGGACCATGGTCGAATCGCCTCCGCCAGCGATGCCTCGGGCTACCCCCCGCGGCTCGAACTGCTGGCGGACGGGGTGCCGGACGCCAGCAGCCTGGGCGGGGCGACGATCCGCTTCCTGCGGCGCCTGCCGCGCGACCCCATGCATCCGGATCCGACCGCGCCGCCGGCCGAGACCTGGGGCAAGCGCAGCTACGCCAGCGATCCGGACCGGCCCCGGGAGGGCGAGGACGTCTTCGACGTCTACTCCCTGTCCGACCGCCGCGCCATCAATGGCAGCTGGTACCGGGAGTGGTGACGATGCACAGCCGGGGATTCACGCTGATCGAGATGATGGTGGTGATGGTGGTCGTCGCCCTGCTGCTGACGATCGCCACGCCGCGCTACATCCACAGCCTGGATCGGGCGCGCGAAACGGTGCTGCGCGAGAACCTGACCCTGATCCGGGATGCCCTCGACAAGTATTTCTCGGACCACGGGCGCTACCCGGACGGCCTGCCCGAGCTGGTCAGCCGGCGCTACCTGCGGGCCCTGCCGGTCGATCCGCTGACCGACAGCAGCGAGACCTGGCTGACCGTGGCGCCGGATCGCGGCGAACTGGGTGGCGTCTATGACGTGCACAGCGGGGCCGAGGGTGAAGCCTCGACCGGCATTCCGTATGGTGAGCTATGAGCCGGCCGACGCCAGCGCGCGGACAGCGCGGATTCACCTATGTCGCACTGCTGCTGGGCGTGGCCCTGATGGCGTCGACCCTGGCCTGGGCGGGACAGTCCTGGCAGCTCGCCCGGCAGCGCGAGATGGAGCGCGAGCTGCTGTTCGCCGGGCGCGCCATCCGCCATGCGATTGCCGCCTACAATCGCGGCGGTCCGGTGCGGGGGGAGCTGCCCACGGACCTCTCGGATCTGCTGGCCGACGGGCGCGGCGTGCGCCTCCAGAGGCATCTGCGGCGCCTGTATGCCGATCCGACGGGGGCCGGCTGGGTCGAGATCCGGGACGAGCGGGGGGGCATCGTCGGTGTGCATAGCGCGTCGACCGCGGCGCCCCTCAAGCGAGCCGGGTTCGAGCGCAAGGAACTGGCGTTCGAGGGCGCCCCGCGTTATGCCGACTGGCGCTTCAGCATCGAACCGGTCGTGCTCGGGCAGGGCGATGCTGCGGGGCAGCGCAAGGGCGACATCCGCAATCAGTATCGGCCGGGCGCGCATATCGGGACCGGGGACGGCGGTGTGTCCTCGCCGCTGGGCGGCCCGGCAGGAGACGGGGAATGAGCGGGCACGGCGGTCCGTGCCCGGCCGGGCGATGCTTCAGCCCGGCCGCCATGAGGTTTAACGTGTCCCTGCCGGGTGGTACGGGCGGAACCGGTTGACGCAATGCGTGATACCGATCAATGCTTTGCCGAGAATAAGAGCGCACAGTGACAAACAGTGCAACTGCAGCATTTTCGCCGTTTCATGCGCATGTGCTGAAGCATAAGAAGAAGGTCTTAGAGGGGAGGTCAACCCAATGGAGTCGTCGATAATCGCCGGCTTCCTGCGCAGTCGCCGTCGCCGTGTGCCGACCGCCGACAGCGCCCAGGAAGATGCCGCCGCGGCCCACAGCAGTACCGGCGAAAGCCGGGTCGCGGACCGGCAGGAGCCCACCCGGCAGTTCCGTCTGCTGAAATGGTTTGCAGCGGCCAGCTTCGTCGCGGTCATGATGGTGATCGCCGCCTTCGCTGCGCTGCTGTCGCACTTCGTCGGCGAGGCCATCCTGCGCCACGATGCCACCCTGACCAGCGAGTTCATCGCCAACCTGGCCGACACCGAGGTCCTGCACGGGGGCATGATCGGCCAGCTGACCCTGGGGCAGATCCTCGATCCCCACTTCGAAGCCGATCGCTTCAACGTCTCGGCCGAGCGGGCAGCGCAGGCGCGGGCAGAGTTCCTGTCCCACGTCTCGATGCTGCCGGACGTGGTGCTGGTCAAGGTCTATTCGCGCGACCGCGAGGTGGTCTGGTCCACCGCGGTGGGCCTGCTGGGCAAGCCCGAGGACGCCAACCTGGATCTGGACCGGGCCTTCAAGAAGAAGGAGCTCACCATCAGCCACAGCTTCACGCCCTTCGGCGGCGACGTGCGGCGGATGGACCACGGGCGCATCGTCGAGGACGACAACTACTTCGTCGAGGAATACATCCCCCTCTTCGACATGCGCGACGAGGTGGCCTCGGTGGTGGAGGTCTACAAGCAGCCCAAGTCGCTTCGCCAGACCCTCTTCGCCGGCAAGCTGCTGGTGTGGACCCTGGCCCTCTTCAGCGGGCTGGTCCTGTTCGGGGCGCTGGTGTGGATCGCGCGGCGCGGCGAGAAGCTCATCCACGAACAGCAGACCAAGCTGATCGACGCCGAGAACCTGATCGTGATCGGCGAGATGTCCGCGGCCGTCGCCCACGGCATCCGCAACCCCCTGGCGGCGATCCGCTCCAGCGCGGAGCTGGCCATGGACAGCGACGGGGCCTGTCTCAAGAAGAACCTCGACTCCATCATCCGCCAGTCCGACCGGCTAGGCCGCTGGCTGAAGGAACTGCTGGTCTATGCCGGACCAATCAACTCCCACGCCGACGAGACCGTCGATGTCAGCTCGGTGGTGCATGAATGCCTGGCCGGCATGCGGACCCAGATGGAGAAGCAGCGGGTCGACGTGGTGCTCACCCAGCGGGGCGAGGCGGTGCCGATCATCGCGGCCAGCCGGGCGGTGGTCTCGCAGCTGGTGCACACCATCCTCTCCAATGCGCTCGAGGCCATGCAGCGGGGCGGCATGCTGCGCGTGACCCTCGAAGGGCAGAGCGGCCGCCGGCCCCTGAGCCTGGTGATCGAGGACAGCGGCCCGGGCATGACGCCCGAGCAGATGACCCAGATCTTCAAGCCCTTCTTCACGACCAAGAGCACGGGCCTGGGCATCGGCCTGCCGCTGGCGCGCCGGATCATCGAGCGGCTCGGCGGACGCATCGACTTCTCGAGCCGGGTCGGCTCGGGCACGCGGGTACAGATCACATTTGGCGAACTGGAGCGGAGCGGTGAGTAACCTGGCACTGATCATCGAGGACGACGAGACGCTGGCCGAGAATGTCTGTGTCTTTCTGGAACGCAACGGCTGGGACGCCCATTACTGCCTGACGGCCGAGGAGGCCCTCAAGGCCCTGGAGACGGAGCACCCGGACATCGTGATCTCGGACGTGATGCTGCCGGGCCTCTCCGGCCTGCAGCTGATGGAAAAGATCAACCAGATGGACCGGGACCTGCGCGTCATCTTCATGACCGGCTCCGAGCGGGTGCAGACGGCGGTCGAGGCCATGAAGCTCGGCGCCGCCGACTACCTGACCAAGCCGGTGGCCCTGGCTGAGCTCAAGCTGTCGGTAGACCGCGCCCTCGGCAGCGTGCAGATGGAACGCACCCTGTCGGCCCACAACCGGCGCCAGGCCGAAAAGGGCGGCATCAAGCGCCTGGTCGGCAATTCGCCGGCCATGGACGACGTGAAGGGCCGCATCCGCCAGATCCTGGACGCCGAGTCGCGCCTCACCGAGGACGAGCTGCCGGCGGTGCTGGTGATCGGCGAGACCGGCACCGGCAAGGAGCTGGTGGCCCGGGCCCTGCATTTCGACGGATCCCGTTCGGCCCAGCCCTTCGTCGAGGTCAATTGCGCCGCGATCCCCGACCACCTGCTCGAATCCGAACTGTTCGGCCATGAGCGCGGGGCCTTCACGGATGCCAAGGAGCGCAAGGTCGGCCTTGTCGAATCGGCGGAAGGCGGCACCCTGTTCCTGGACGAGATCGGCGAGACGGACCTCACCATCCAGGCCAAGCTGCTGAAGTTCCTCGAGGACCGCACGGTGCGCCGTATCGGCAGCCTGCGCACGCGGCGGGTGAATGTGCGCATCGTCAGCGCCACCAACCGCGACCTCGCCCAGCTGGTCCAGGAGGGGCGCTTCCGCAGCGACCTCTATTTCCGCCTGCGCATCATCGAGGTCAAGCTGCCGCCCCTGCGCGAGCGCGGCACCGATGTGCTGGAACTCGGCAAGCACTTCCTCAAGGACCTGGGGCGCCGCTATGGCAAGCGCGATCTGGTGTTCAGCCAGGACACCGAGCGGATGCTGATGGGCTACCACTGGCCGGGCAATGTCCGCGAGTTGCGCAACATGCTCGAAGAGACCGTGCTGCTGGCCAGCCACCCGGTGATCATGCCGGAGCAGCTGGCCCTGTGCTCGCGGGCACTGGCCGATCCGGCGACGCGGGACCAGGTGGCCCCGCCGTCCTGCATGTCCACCTCGTGCAGCGGGGCGGGTTCGCTGTCGGGGTCCCGCTTCGGTCCGATTCAGGGTGCCAAGCCGGGCGACCCGGACCGGGACGAGGTCGTGCGGGTACTCGAGCGCACCGATTGGAACGTCTCCAAGTCGGCCAAGCTGCTGGGCCTGTCCCGCGACATGCTGCGCTACCGGATCGAGAAGTTCGGGCTAGAGCGGCCGGGCTGAGCCCGGCCGACCGGCTACTGGATGCTGCCGGCGAGCTCGAAGAGCGGGAT
>JAGRFX010000248.1 GCA_020445805.1 Rhodocyclaceae bacterium | reverse complement strand
GGGCTGGAACCGCCCGAACAGCGGCGCGCGATGGGCAAACCCGACACCGGAACGATTCGCCTGTCGGCGCGCTATTCGGGTGCCGAGGTGGTGATAACCCTCGGCGACGACGGGCGCGGCCTGGACCTGGATCGCATCCGCGCGAGGGCCGAAGAACGCGGGCTGATCGAAGCCGGGGCCGAGATGGACGAAGCGAGCCTGCGCGCGCTGATCCTGCGCCCCGGCTTCTCGACCGCCGCCTCGGTCACGGAACTGTCGGGCCGCGGCGTCGGCATGGACGTGGTGAAGAGCGAGACGGCCGCCGTCGGCGGCCGCATCGACATCGAAAGCCAGCGGGGCCGCGGCGCCAGCTTCCGCATCTACCTCCCGGTGAACCTGGCGGTGACCCAGGCCCTGCTGGTGCGCGCCGGCCATCGGACCTTCGCGATTCCATCGACGATGGTGGCCCAGGTGCGCGAACTGAAGGCCGACGCCCTCGAGGAGCTGCGCCGCGAGCGCAGGATCGAGTGGATGGGACAGAGCTTCGAGTACCGCTATCTGCCCCGCCTCGTGGGCGATGCGGAGACCCAGCCGGAGGTCCAGCGCTTCAACTGGGTGCTGTTGCTGCGTGCCGGCGCCCAGACCCTGTGCCTGCATGTGGACAGCCTGCGCGGCAACCAGGAAGTGGTGGTCAAGAACGCCGGGCCGCACATCGCGCGGATCGTCGGCATCTCGGGCGCCACGGTGATGGGCGACGGCGAGATCGTACTGATCCTGAACCCGGTCGCCCTCGCCGCCCGGCCGGATGTCCTGTCGGACGAGGTGGCCGCGGCCGGACCGAGGCAGGTCGCCCACATCCCGACCGTGATGGTGGTGGACGATTCGCTGACGGTGCGCAAGATCACCGGGCGCCTGCTCGAGCGCGAAGGCTATCGCGTGGTCACGGCCAAGGACGGCGTCGATGCCCTCGAGCGCTTGCTCGACACGGTGCCCGACGTGATCCTCTCCGACATCGAGATGCCCCGCATGGACGGTTTCGACCTGGCGCGCAACATCCGCGCGGATCAACGCCTGAAGGCCCTGCCGATCATCATGATCACCTCACGGCTGGCCGACAAGCACAAGGAATATGCGCGCGAGATCGGTGTCCAGCACTACCTGGGCAAGCCCTACGACGAGGCGGAACTGCTGGGCCTGATCGCCAGCTATGCGCCGCTGCACCCGACGCCGGTCCACTGAGGCCGGCGGCGCCCGGGCGCGACAACGGCCTGCCCTGCGGCAGGCCGTTTCTGTTTCAGCCCAGCGCCGACGCCAGGTCGCGGCGAAGATCGTCCGGGTGCTCGAGACCCACCGCCAGACGCACCAGGCCGGGCGTCATCGCCGCGTGCCGTTCCTGGTCCAGCCCGTCCTCCCACATGGAGCCCACATGGGCCACCAGGGTCTCGACGCCCCCCAGGCTGACCGCATTGGTGGCCAGTCGAAGCCGCTCGACGAAGCTGCGGGCCCCGGCTGCCCCGTCCCGGTGCTCGAAGCTGAGGACCCCACCGAAGCCCCGCATCTGCCGCGTGGCCAGGTCGTGGCCCGGGTGGCTCTCGAGACCCGGATAGTGCACGCGGGTGACGCGCGGATGCGTCGACAGGTAGCGGGCCAGGGAAAGCGCGGTCTCGTTCTGCCGCTGCACGCGCAACGGCAGGGTGCGCAGGCCCCGCAGCAGCAGGAAAGCCTCGAAACCGTTGCTGCAGGCCCCCAGCACGATGGCCTGGGACCAGATCGCGTCGATGCGCGCCCGATCGCCGCAGACGATGCCCGCCACCAGGTCGCTGTGCCCGCCCAGGTACTTGGTGGCCGAGTGGACCACCAGATCGACACCCAGCGCGCGCGGGCGCTGGTTGATCGGGCTGGCAAAGGTGTTGTCCGCCACGGTCACGATGCCGCGGGATCGCGCGAGGGCCGCGACGGCCGCCAGGTCGGTCACGGCCAGCACCGGATTGGAGGGCGTCTCGAGCACCATCAGGCGGGTCTCCGGCCGGATGGCCGCGGCGAAGGCCGCGGTGTCCTCCTGGTCCACCAGGGTATGCGCCACGCCGAAACGCGGCAGCAGCTCGGCCAGCAGGCGCGAGGTGCCCATGTAGTGGCTGCGCTGGGCCACCACGTGATCGCCCGCCGACACCAGCGAGAGCACGGTGGTGGAGATCGCGCCCATGCCCGAGGCACAGAGCAGGGCCGCCTCGCAGCCCTCGAGGCCGGCCACCAGCCGCTCGACGCGCGCCACCGTCGGGTTGCCGTAGCGGCTGTAGAAGCGCTCGGGCCGGGTCGCACTGGCGATCTGCTCGAAGGCCTCCGCGCTGTCGGCCCGGTAGGTGGACGAGAGATGGATCGGCGGTCCGACGTCGGTCGTCTCGCCGCGGCCGTCACCGTGGATCGCCAGGGTTTCGGGATCGCAGTCGGGGTCGAGCATAGGAGGTCTCCTTGTAGGGCGCGGCCGGTGGGGCTCAGGGGGCGGTCCGGATCGCCTCGAAGCGCGCCAGGGTGCGGGCCCGGGCTTCGCCGTGGTCGACGACCGGCCTCGGGTAGTCGCTGCCGATGCGGCAGCGGGCGGCCGCCTGGGTCGCGTCGTCCATCTCCCAGGGCGCATGCAGGTGGCGCGGCGGCACCCGGGCCAGCTCGGGGACGTAGCGCAGGATGAAGCGCCCGTCCGCGTCGAAGCGCTTCGACTGGGTCACCGGGTTGAAGATCCGGAACCAGGGCTGGGCATCGCAGCCGGTGGAGGCCGCCCACTGCCAGCCCCCGTTGTTGGCCGCCAGGTCGTAGTCGTTGAGCTTGCGGGCGAAATAGTGCTCGCCGCGCCGCCAGTCCACGCCAATGTCCTTGGTCAGGAACGAGGCGGCCACCATCCGCAGGCGGTTGTGCATGTACCCGGTGGTGTTGAGCTGGCGCATCGCCGCATCGACGATCGGATAGCCGGTGCGGCCCTCGCACCAGGCCGCGAAGCCGGCCTCGTCGTCGGCCCACACCACGGCGTCGAATTCCGGTTTGTACGAGCGATCGACCACGTGGGGGTGGTGCCACAGCAGCTGCTGGTAGAACTCCCGCCAGATCAGCTCCGACAGCCAGGTCCTGGCGCCCTCGCCCCCCGCCGCCACCGCCTCGCGGACCAGTCGCCGGATGGACACGGTGCCGAATCGCAGGTGGGTGGACAGGTACGAGACCCCCTTGACGCCCGGGTAATCGCGGGCCTCGTGATAGCGGTCGATGCGGCCCAGGAAATCCGTCAGCAGGGTCTCGCCGCCGCTCATGCCGGTCGGCAGGGGCAGGCGGGCCAGGTCAGTAGGCTCGAAGCCCAGCTCCGTCAGCGAAGGCATCGACGCACTTCCCGGCCGGGGGGCGAGGGCGGCGGCATGGCACGCCACCGGGTGGGCCTGCATCTGGAGGGCGTCGAGCCGGGCCTCCCAGTTGCGTCGGTAGGGCGTGAAGACCCCGTAGGGCTGGCCCGTGCGGGTGAGGATCTCGCCCTTGTCGAAGATCACCTGGTCCTTGTGGTCGAACAGCGCGATGCCTGCCGTACGCAGCCGGTCCGCCACCTCGGCATCGCGGCGGGTCGCGTCGGGCTCGTAGTCGCGGTTGCAGTGGACGGCATCGACGCCCAGTTCCAGCGCCAGCGCCGGAATGATGTCCCGGGCCCGGCCATGCCGGACCAGCACGCCGCTGCCCTCGCCACCGCTGGCCCGCGACAGCGCGTCGAGGCGCTGATCCAGCTCCACCAGGCTCTCTCGGATGAACTCCACCCGCCGGTCGCAGCGGTCCGCCAGCGCATCGAGGATCTCAGTGTCGAACACGAAGGCGCAATGCACCCGACGGGCGGAACGCAGGGCATGATGGAGCGCCGCGTGGTCCTCGCAGCGCAGGTCGCGTCGCAGCCAGACCAGCGCCGCATCGTGTTTCGTCATGGGTCTCCCGCCAAGGATCCGGGGCGGACCTGAAGGTCCAGCGCGTCCACCCGATGCAGCAATCTACCTTCGCGGGCATAGCGTCGTAAAATGGTGTCCATGATCTCGCCCACCAGCAATCTCACCAATCACTTCCTGATCGCCATGCCGGCGCTCACGGACCCGAACTTTTCGCGGACCGTGACACTGATCGCCGAGCACAACGACCAGGGCGCGCTCGGCGTCATCATCAACAAGCCGCTCGACATGGACCTGGCGTCCCTCTTCGACCGCATCGACCTGCCCATCAACGACCAGGAACTGGCCGGGCAACCGGTCTATTTCGGTGGTCCGGTCCAGACCGACCGGGGCTTCGTGCTGCACCGGCCAGTGGGCGAGTGGCACTCCAGCCTCAACATCGCCGACCTGATGGCGCTCACCAGCTCCAAGGACATCCTGCAGTCGGTCGGCGAGCACGGCGAACCCCACGAGGTGCTGGTGAGCCTCGGCTACGCCGGGTGGTCGCCCGGCCAGCTCGAACAGGAGCTGGCCCAGAACGCCTGGCTGACCGTGCCGGCCGACCCGGCGATCATCTTCGACATCCCCCCGGAAGAGCGCTTCGCCGCCGCGATGCAGTTGCTGGGCGTGGACTACGCGTCCCTGTCGGAGGTGGCCGGACATGCCTGAGGCGGCGCTGCCCGCGCGGGGCAGCGTACTGGGTTTCGACTTCGGCCTGGCCCGGATCGGGGTCGCCGTCGGAGAACTGGAATCGGGCACGGCCCACGCCCTGGCGACGATCGACGCCGAATCCGGCCAGGCCCGCTTCGCGCGCATCGAGGCCCTCCTCGACGAATGGCATCCGGTCGGGCTGGTGGTCGGGCTGCCGACCCATCCCGACGGCTCCGAACACGAACTCACCCGCCGCTGCCGCCGCTTTGCCAACCAGTTGCACGGCCGCTTCGGCCTGCCCGTCAATCTGGTGGACGAGCGCTACAGCTCGGTCGCCGCCGAACGCGACCTGGCCGCCACCGGCCGCCGCGGCCGCGCGGCCAAGCCGCTGCTCGATGCCGCCGCAGCCCGAATCATCCTGCAGCACTTCCTGGACTCCCGCGCCCATGCCCATTGAACTCCCGAACGCAGAATCCCTGCTCGCCCGCCTGGTCGAGCAGATCCAGCCCGACGTGACCGAACGCACCGCGCTGGTCGGCATCCACACCGGCGGTGCCTGGCTCGCCGAGCGGCTCCATCGCAAGCTCGGCATCAAGGCGCCGCTGGGCACCATCGACGTGTCCTTCTACCGGGACGACTACGGCTCCAAGGGGCTGCATGCCAAGCCCCAGCGCTCGGACATCCCGTTCGATGTCGAGAATGCCGATATCATCATCGTCGACGACGTGCTCTACACCGGCCGGACGACCCGCGCGGCGCTCAACGAACTGTTCGACTACGGCCGCCCGGCCCGCGTGGACCTGGCCGTGCTGTGCGACCGTCACGGACGCGAGCTGCCGATCAGCGCCCGCTACTGCGCCCATCGGCTGGAGGAGGCGCTGCCGGCCAGCCGCAACCTGCGCCTGTCCCAGGATGCCACCGGAACCCTGACGCTGAGGTTGATCGATGCGTAACCCGCAACTGAACAGCCATGGCGAGCTGCAGCACCTGCTCTCGCTCGATGGCCTCCCCAAGGGCATCCTGAGCGCCATCCTCGACACCGCGGCGCCCTTCACCGAAGTGGCCGAGCGGGAGGTCAAGAAGCTGCCGCTCTTGCGCGGCAAGAGCGTCTTCAACCTGTTCTTCGAGAACTCCAC